>NZ_CP127382.2:1739544-2087453 GCF_003286645.3 Aerococcus tenax
GTGCGGATCAATTGGGCATCGCGAATGGAAAAACCATCCACATAGAGGGCCCACTCCTTCAAGGTGGCAATCAATTCATCCCATAGTTTGGGGTTAGAAAAGTCGAGGTCAACCCCCTTTTCATAACCTGGAAAGCGGGTATAAACCTGGCCTTCCTTATTGCGCAAGAAGTAGGTTGGTCGGTCTTGAATGACCTCTGAATCCTTGGCCAATTGGGTCATGGGAAACTCAATCACCAGCTGGATGCCCGCCTGGTGGACGGCATGAACCAAGTCCTTGAAATCCTCCATGGTCCCATAGGCTGGGTCCACATCCATAAAATTCTTGACAAAGTTCGGATTGCCAACCTCCCCTTCCGGATGCTGGTCGGTCACGGGAAAAATCGACGCCAATATTAAAATATCCACGCCCAAGGCCTTGAGGCGGGCTAAGTCAGGGATGACTGCTTGAAAAGTCCCCGCTTCACTATAATTTCGGATAAAAATTTTATAAGCTAACTTATGCCTTAAGGTCAAATTGGTTACCTTAGCCATCGGTCCATGTCACGCTCCTTTTTTGAAAGTGCCTACACCTTTCCTCAGTCGCTTTTATCATATCACATCAGGGCCTAAAAAAGCGCTTAATTTCTCTCTACCACTAGGCTAAGGCCCGGCTGACCAATATTTTACCAGCCTGGGTCACAACTAAGCCCTCAATCCCTTTTAAGTCATCAATGGCAGCCACTGCTTCTTCTGAACTCAAAGCAAAGAGTGCCGTGGTCCAAATCTCACAAAAAACTGATTGGGGCGCGATAATGGTTAAAGAAGCCAGGTCGGTTTCAATGGGGTAACCCGTCTTAGAGTCCAGGATATGGTGGTAGGACCGGCCTTCTTGCTTAAATGAGCGTTCATAGATTCCTGAAGTGACCACGGACTGGTTTTTGACCGGGACCGTGGCCATAATTTCACCCCGGATGGCGTCTGGACGTTGGATACCGATCCGCCAAAAGCCGTCCTCACGGTTAGGAGCATCTCCCATGACTAGGACATTGCCGCCCAGGTTAATCAAACCATAGTCAGCCCCAGCCTGGCGCCAGTCAGCCACAATCTGGTCAGCAAAATAGCCCTTGGCAATAGCACCCAGGTCAATCTCCATGCCTTCCTTTTCTAAATAAACCTTATGGGTGGTCGGATCAAGCTGGACCTTATGGGGATCAATCAAATCCAGACCTTCGTCGATTTCTTCTTGGCTAGGCACCCGGGCATCGGAAAAGCCGATATGCCAGAGCTTAACCAAGGGGCCAATGGCTAAGTTAAAGCGGCCTTCTGTTGAGACCGAGACTTTCTTAGCCAGTTGGATCAGGTCAAAGAGGTCCTCATCCACCGCAACAGCCGCCTTCCCCGCTGCCTGGTTGACCTGCATCAACATGGAATCATCACGGTTAGCGGAAAAGCGGTACTCATAATCGCGTAACTTAGCCTCGCTCTTTTCCAAGAGGGCCTCTGCCTCCGGGTGGCCAACTTTCATTTCAATCACAGTTCCCATTAATTCAACTAATTTTACGGCTTCCATGGCCTTCCCCTTTCTCATTCATTAAATTTCACCCGACACGGTCGGCTTTTGCTTGACGCCGGCTAATTCATCGATTTGCCAGTGGAGGACAATCCAGGTGGCCAAGAAGACCGCCATAATATCCACTCCCGCCCGGCTCACTACATCAACCAGGGCAATCTCATAGCGTAAGGCAAAGAAGGCATGGTAGGCCAAAACGGCCGGCGCAAAAAAGCCCCAGGTAAACTGGTAGTTTTTGCCTTTCTTATCTTGGCGCCTGAGATAACGTTGCAAGACGCAAAAGACGCCACCCATGGTCAGTCCCAACATGGCTGACCAGACTAGAGAAATGGTTAGGTTGTCATCGCCTAAGCTATAAATATCCAAGCCCCGATAGGCAAAGAAACGAAAAATCACCATAGACAAGGTATAAACCAAGAGGGCCCGGTTATAGATAAAGGGCTTGCGTTGGTAGTGTTGGCGTTTGGTGGCCAATAATTTCTCAATCAGAGCCCCTTGGACCATGAAGACCAGAACCGCCTTGAGCGAATTTAAGAAATAATCAACCGGCAGGCGGTGGGGCAAGGGTTCACACAGGTAAAGGATAAAGACGACCAGTTCACAGGCCAGGTAGACCCAGGTTTTATAACGCTTGGTCCCTGGCAGGCGGAGGTCGATCAGTTCATAACCCGCCGTCATCAAGGTAAAAACCAGCCAGCCCACTAGAAAAGCCAGGATCGGATAATTTCCCGATTCCAATAAGGGCGAAGGCGGGAGGATCCCTTGAAAGGAGGGGTTGGGTAAAAACAGGTCAAATACCAGCTGTAAAGCAGACATCACTATACCAATTAAGGCTATTCTAAGCCATCGCTTCATCGGCTTCACTTCCTTCTAATAGACCCGCATGGCTAGCAGGTGCTCACGTAAGACAACAGCATTATTTTCACTTTCATTTTTGGAACTATAGATTAAGCTTATCTTATGGTCAGCCGCCTTGCGACATAAACGCTGGCAAGCCTCATGGGCAACTTGATTTTGGTTGAGTTCTTGCTTATAGGCTGACTTAAAGCGGTCAAAGTGGTTAGGGTTTTGGTGGAAGGTCTTACGCAAGTCGTCACTTGGCGCCACATCCTTCTCCCATTCATCCACATGGGCGTCTTCCTTCTTAACCCCACGCGGCCACAAACGGTCTACTAAAATCCGCTCCCCATCGTTAGGATCATAATCAGCATAAGCCCGCTTAATTGCAATCTCCATCAAACACACGCTCATTTCTAAACTTATCAATATTATAAATATAGTATAACAAAAGCAGCTAAACAAAATAAAAACTTAGCTACCCAATCAGGCAGCTAAGTTTCTTTGCTAGGTTTTCTTATTCAGCTTTTCCCATCTTACTTAAGGCTTCTTCGAGATGGTGTTTGGTCTTTTCCTTACCCATGACTTCAATCGTTAAGCCGATGGACGGACCGTGTTCCTTACCGGAAGTCGCGACACGCAGTGGCATGTAGAGGTTTTTACCCTTGATGCCGGTGTCTTTTTGAACTTGTTTAATGGCCGCCATGATGTGTTCTTCATCGAAAGGTTCGATAGCGTCCAATTTATTGTTAAAGTCATTGACCACTTCATAGGCGGTGTCCGCTGACAAGATTTCCTTACCGCGTTCGTCCACTTCTAAGGAATCGTGGAAGAACATGTCGGACAAGTCGACAATTTGTTTGGCGTAGGACATTTCATCCTTATATAAGGAGACTAATTTCTTGGTCCAAGCCAATTCTTCCTCACTGGGGTCGTCTGATACCCGGCCAGCCGCTTGCAGGTGAGGAATGGCAAGACGGGCAACGGTTTCTTCGTCAGCAGTCTTCATGTAGCGGTTGTTGATCCATTCCAATTTCTTATTATCAAAGGCAGCCGGTGACTTGCTTAAGCGGTTAGGGTCAAAGATTTCAATGAATTCTTCCTTGGAGAAGATTTCTTCTTCCCCTTTTGGTGACCAACCCAATAAGGCGATAAAGTTAAAGATCGCTTCGGGTAGGTAACCAAGATCACGGTATTGTTCAATAAATTGAATAATAGAGCCGTCACGCTTGGATAATTTCTTCCCGGTTTCAGCACTGGTAATCAAGGACATGTGACCGAATACTGGTGCTTCCCAGCCTAAAGCTTGGTAAATCATGATTTGTTTAGGGGTGTTAGACAAGTGGTCATCCCCACGTAAAACATGGGTAATTTCCATCAAGTGGTCGTCAACCACCACAGCGAAGTTATAGGTTGGGGACTTATCTTTCTTCCAGATAATAAAGTCGCCACCAATATCTTCAGAGTGGATGCTGACCTCTCCCTTAACCATGTCATCAAAGGTATAGGTTTCCCCTTCTGGAATCCGGAAACGGACGGTTTCAGGACGGCCTGCTTCCCGGGCAGCTTGGATGTCTTCTTCTGAACGGTCACGCCAGGTGCCTTCATAGTGGGGCATGATCCCCGCTGCTTTTTGGGCTTGGCGGGCAGCTTCTAATTCTTCCTCGGTATCAAAGGCATAGTAAGCATCCCCTTGTTCGATCAATTGGTCAATATATTTTTGGTAGATATCGTAACGTTCTGATTGGCGGTAAGGACCGTATTGACCTGGATTTTCTGGGCTTTCGTCCCAATCCAAACCTAACCATTTCAAGTTGTCAATTTGGCTCTTCTCACCATCAGCCACATTCCGTTTTTTATCGGTGTCTTCAATACGGATAATGAAGTCGCCACCTTCGTGACGGGCGAATAAGTAGTTAAACAAAGCGGTACGCGCATTCCCAATGTGTAAGTAGCCTGTTGGACTTGGCGCATAGCGCACTCTGATCTTATCGGACATAAATTTAGCCATCTCCTCTTGTCTGTAAAGATTTCAATCGTTTCTATTCTACCATAAGTTGACCCCGCATTAAAATGAATGGGCCAAAATGCAGGTAAAAATTGTCTTTCAGGCTCATTCAAGCTGGCTAAAGTGATTCATCAAGCCATTTAAGCGTCACTTTAGCCCTTTAAGGTCACTTGGGCGACCTTATCCCCTACTTTAACAGTCTTAGGATCGGCCACTTCCAGGCTTTCAACTTGGTCTGCTTGGGTGAGGACCACCACACAGGTAGTTTCTGCGCCGGCTTGGCGAACAGCGTCTAAGTCCATTTGGGTCAAGACTTGGCCGGCTTTGACTTGGTCACCCGCAGCTACTTGAGACGTAAAAGGTTTACCATCCAAGTCAACGGTGTTAAAACCTAAGTGGAGGAGGATCTCCAGGCCTTCATCACTTTCAATGCCAATGGCATGTTGGGTAGGGAAAACGGTTGTCACCGTTCCATTGACTGGGGCATAAACGGTGCCCTCATCGGGTTCAATGGCAAAACCATCGCCCATCATCTTTTGACTAAATACGGGGTCAGAGACTGACTCTAAGGCCACTAATTGTCCATTAGCAATCGCTTCAAGTTCTACTGAGGTGTTTTTTGCTTTTTTCTTTAAGAATCCAAACATTTTTTCTGCTCCTTTTTTTGGCTAGTCAACCAGCATTTCATTTTAGGGATAGTTTACCATGAACATGTGGGAATAACAGGTCTTTTCGTGGGAATTTCCAAGGCTTGGAGATTAACCCTCAGTCAAGCTCTTGGACAAAGGTCAAGTGCTTGTCATCCGACCCCTCAGCCAAGTAGCGGTAGCCCGCCTCAGAAAAGGCTTGGACCTGACTCAGATCAGTAACTTGCTGGTTAACTAGGTAATTCAAGAGAGCACCCCGGCCCTTCTTGGCAATCGTGGAGTGCTGTTTGATTTTGCCGTCTTTGATTTGGTAAAAACCCACATCGATCCAGTCATAGCGGTCTGCATCCAGCAAGCTAGAAAATTCCTGGCTGGCTAGGTTAAGAATCCTTTCACCCGATGCAAAGGCCTGGTCAAAAGCCCCCTGCCAGAATTTTCTGAGGGACTGTCCCTCCACTTTCAACGGCATGGACAGGTCCAGGCGGTAGGGCTTAATGGGCTGGGTGGCAGGGATAGGCCCGTAGAAAGCGGACAAAATCCGCACATGCTGGTCAAGGTAGGCTTGGATCGCTGGGTTTTGTAAATCCAAGTCCAGCTGCCGGTAGGCCAAGCCATGGTAGAGGCTAATGGCCAGGTAAGTCTTAGCTTGGTCAAAATCTTCTATATAAGCTAAGTTAGTCTCTAACAACTTGTCCTTCACCTTTAAAGTTTTCGCCACTTCTTCTGGGCTCAGGGACTTCAAGGCCTGGACCACTGCTTGACTTTGAGGGCTAAGTTGCCAGTCTTCCTGGCGCGGCTGACCTTGGGACATTTCCTTGGCCGGGGAAAAAATAATCTTCATAAATAATCTCCTTTATATCGGGTCTACTGCTTGTATTTTACCATAGGAGTAATCTTGCTCTTTGGTGCGCTTATCGCACCCTGAGTTTTATAGTTTATAAAAATAACTTTTATTGGACAAAAAAGTCGAATTATATTATGGTTTTTTTATCAGTTTTTAGGGGAGTAGAGGAAAATGGAAAAAGAATTTGGTCCAGTTTTGCGCTTTTTGAGAGGAATTGTTCGCTTATTTATACCCACATACCAGCTCGACCAAGACACGATACCCGACTTGAGCCAGCCGACCGTCTTTGTCTCCCACCATGAGAACCTCAGAGGCCCGCTTAAAATTATTATCTGGACCACTATTTTTATGCGAATCTGGGTCCTGGCCAAGTTGACCGACCCTAAGGCCTGCTACCACCTTTTTGTGGGCTATACCTTTACCCAACGTTTCCATCTTCCTAAAGCTATCGCCAAGATCTTGGCTTTTCCAGCGGCCTGGATCGTGGCATTCTTCCTCAAGCAAGCTCGGGTCATTCCTGTTTATCGGGGAAGTCGTCAGCTTAAGAAGACCTTCACTACTAGCCTCCAAGCCCTAGAAGAGCGCGTCCCCGTCACTATCTTCCCTGATGTGGACTATCAAAGTAAGGACCAACCTGTGGGAAAAATCTACGAAGGCTTCCTCCATTTGGAGAAACTCTACTACCGCAAATACCACCGCCATATCCAATTTGTCCCCCTCTACGCTAATCGAAAGACCCATAAGATCTATTGCGGACAGGCAGTCACCTTCCAAGGTCCAAAAGAAAACTTCCGCCAAGAACGTGACCAGGTTGCCCAAAAACTCCAAGACCAACTCAACCAACTCCTTGATAAAGACTAAAACAATCTGAAGAAGTTAACCCTGACCGCCACTCTCCTAGTTAAAGTGGCAGTCAGGGCTTTTTTATTCTCTGTTATTTTTTACATCGATAAGTCCGCAAGTTGAATTTCCAGCTTTTTCTGACTATTACCCTTATAATAAAAATATCAGGTGGTCAAAATCTGGCCACCAAGAATAAAAGAGGAGGAAGAACTATGTCAATGCGTGATCAATTAATTGGTACCTGGCGTTTACTTTCATACGAAACCGAAAAAGACGGCGAAAAGGTTTATCCTTTCGGTAAAGACGCTAAGGGCTTTATTATGTACAACCCTGACGGCTACATGTCCGCTCAATTATCCAAAGTCGGCCGGACTCCATACGAATCAGGCGATATCCACACAGGGACTACCGAAGAAATGGCAGAAGCCGCCCACGGCTATATGGCCTATTCCGGTCGTTTTGAAGTCGACGAAGAAAAAGGGGAAGTCACCCACCACATGGACGTCTCCATGAACCCGACTTGGGAAGGCCAAGCCCAACCACGTGTTGGCCAAATTGACGGCAAGATCCTATCGATCTATAACGGCCTCCACCCAGAAGACCAACTCAAATGGGAACGAGTAGAACCATACGAATAAGAAGGATGTGAGGAAGAATCAGGGAGGGAGATTCCCTACCCAAGTACAACAATCACATCTTTTATTGTAGAAATAATTTTTAACAAATATTCATAAGGAGGACTTATTTATGGCAAATACCAATCGCGTTGTTGTTGTCACTGGTGGCGGGTCAGGAATTGGCCTAGCTATCGCTAAAAGCTTTGCAGAGAACGGTGACAAAGTCGCTATTCTCGGTCGGACCAAGGAAAAATTAGACAAGGCTGCTGAAGGGCACGAAAATCTCTACGGCTTCCCTTGTGACATCCAAGTTGAAGACGAAGTTAAAGCAACCACCGAAGCTATCGCCAAAGAACTCGGTGATATTGATGTCTTAGTCAACAATGCCGGCTTACAAAGAATTCATTCCGTGGAAGACTTTCCACTTTCTGACTGGGACCAAGTGATCGGTACCATCTTAACCGGGACCTTCCTCATGACCAAGTACTCCCTCCCCTACATGACTAAAAATGAATGGGGCCGGGTCATTACCATTTCCTCCGGTCATGGTCGTCGTCCAGATAAATACAAGTCAGCTTATGTAGCGGCTAAACATGGTCAAATCGGTTTCACTAATACCGTAGCTATGGAATATGCCCAAGCTGGCGTTACCGCTAACTCTATCCTACCAGGCGCTACCAATACTGATTTAATCCAAAATCAATTAGGTGACCTGGCTGAAAAAGATGGCACTTCCAAACAAGAAGCCCTAGAAACCCATATCTTAGGCGCTCAATGGATGAAAGAACTCATTGAACCCGAAGAAATTGGTGCTCTCGCTGTCTTCTTAGCTTCTGACGGTGCCGCTAAGATTACCGGCGAAGCAATCGGTATTACCGGTGGGGAATAGATATTTTCCTTTCTAAGTGAGTTAACTAACTTAGAAGATTAGAATGATATTCATTACTGAAATAAGCTCTACTCAAGCACTTCAATCATTTGAAATCGCTTAGTAGAGCTTATTTTTCACTTTACTTATATATTAATATGATGTAACATAAAAAAACTTTATGTTAGGAATAGTATTATGAACAATAAAATAAACTTAAATTTGTATGGACTACTTTCAAACGCCTTTTTTGAATCATCTATTTGGATGATATATTTGTCTCAAAATGGATGGAACATGCTAGAAATAGGCTTCGTTCAAGCCATGTTAAATATAAGCCAAGTTCTGACTGAGGTCCCTTCTGGTTATATAGGTGACAAAATCGGCCATAAAAAAGTCCTAAATATTGCTCAAATTTTTATCATATTATATTCCTTAAGCTATTTATTTGTTCATACCAAATTTATCGTTTATCTAGGCTTTATATTATATGGCTTTGGACTATCTCTAAAATCTGGAACTGACCAGGCTTTAATTTATAATGATATTGGAGAAGGAGATAGCAAAAAATATACCAGTTTAATTGGACAATATAATGCTTTTATAATTATTGGGATGTCCATCAGCACCCTGTTTGGTGGTATGATCGCAAATGTCAATTGGAGTCTAGTATTTATTATTACAATAGTTATCCAACTAGTATCACTTATCTTTTTGAATACTTTACCTTCTCACCATTCAATCTCTAATCAACCAAGCGAAAAAACGAATCTAATTGCTGAAATAAAAGTATTTTTATTAGAAAACAAAAACTATCGCCACTTGATTTATAGTATTGTCTTATCTCAATCAATTATTTCAATCATGTATCAATACGGCTCCGTTTTCTTCTCTAGCTATGGCATTTCTGTTTCTCATATTTCAATAATATTTTTTATTATTTACCTAATCACCGCAACAATTTCTTTTCATATAGAAAATATTTTAAAGAAAATCAATATCAGAAATTTGATCATAAGTACTTTAACCCTATCAATCATTTTATCTCTGATTATTAATATAGATATGAAATGGATTTCGGCCTTATCTTTTATAATCGTTTTGATCTTATTCGAAATTTTTGATACTTCTGAAAACATCATTTTAAACGATACGATTCCAAACAATATTAGAGCCACTATGCTTTCAGTTCCAAATCTACTCACTGCGCTATTAATGTCCATAGAATCAGTGGCTATAGGAATTTTAGCCAAACATATAAATATAGGCAGCTTAATTTCAATGTGTTTAGCATTATTTTTAGCAGCCTCTTTATTGATTTTTATTATCTCTTCAAAGAGATCTAAAAATTAGAAAGATTATAGAGGGTTTATAATATAAACGGCCTACTTTTTAAGTGAAGTAAGTTTTTTATTTTTTCAAATGATTATCCACATAAATTTATGACCATTTATGCTATGCTTTTAACATGGCAACTGCCCTAGAATGGGGGTGTTTATCATGATTAAGGAAATCTGTACTCTCATCGTTGCCCCACTTTTAGTGGGAATAGTTATTGAACTATTCAAACGATACCTTGATCGGATGGACAACGATGATTAGTTGCCACAAGGACACACGCTCAGAGCCGCATGAGTGAAAAAAGAGCCAGGAAGTCGCACCTTCCTGGCTCTTGTGTTTACCATGGCGGATATCTGTACTCTTCCGCACCCATATTATAACATGAATCCATGTTTTTGTCAGTTCAATAGCTGAGACCTGTAGGGAGTAACTTATCCATAAAATCTAGCTATTTCTTCATATAAGCTTTAACGCCAAAATAAACCAGGGCAAAGACAAAGTAGGTAATTGTGGCTCCATAGTTATAGAAATTAATGTCTAAAAATAGGTTGAGTAGCAAGGTAATTAGGAACACGCCTCCCATAACGGTGAGTGTTTCATTAAGTGCTTTATTCAAAAAAATCCTTCTTTCTGACAATTTAATCACTTTCGGATATAGGAAGTTTCTAATCTAGAGCACCTTACATTTTCAACTTAACAATAATCGAAATAGCATACAAATAATAAGCTCATATTTATTTAAAAAAACAATTTAACTAAAAGATTATTAATCCAGATAGCCAAAAAATAGCCACCCCACTGCCATGGGATGGCTATCATGCTTTTCAAGACGGAAATTTTCACCCTTCCGCACTTTTATCATGCCATAAATCCGCTAATTTTCAAAAGTAAAAGTCTCTATTTCTCTGCTTCCCAGTGGTCGATGAAGTCATAGAGTTCACTTTCCCTTTGGTAGATGATTAAGGACACCACCATGACTAAACCTAGCAAGATGAAGCCCAGAGCTAAAAGAATAGGGAGATAGGCAGACAGATGGGGCTGGCGGATAAGTACAATTCCCATCACAAAAGTCACTAAGGACAGGAGGAGGCCGCTCAGGGGAATATCCCAGTGATCACGATGGATTCGGTAAAATTGCCAAGCGCGGATTAGAGATAAACCAATCATCCACACACCCACCTGAACAGGAAGGAAACGGCCGCCAAAATAGATGCCAGCTCCTGAGAGGACAAAGGCTAAAATAGCTGCCAATAAGTAAGTTCCCCGTAAGCGCGACCCAGGCTGGGTCCAAAAGTAGCGCAGGTCCCAGAGTCCTGAAATAAAGATGACTAAGAGGAAAAATCCCGCTAGAAAGCTTAAGTCATAACTGGGCTTAACCAAAAGAACCAGCCCCGAGAAAATTAAGGCGCCCCCAACCAAGACGCTCACCCAGGGTTGGTCTTGGTGCCAGTGACTAACTTGTTGAAGGACTTCATTCTTGATGGATTGGGGATAGTAAGAGTCCTCACTGGTCTGACGTCTACGCTTCAAGGCCCGCCCAATCAAGACCAAGTCATTCAAGGTTGACATCAAAAAACGCTGGGTCGAACGATCTAGAGACTTGCCTTCCCGATACAAATTACCAATGAAGCCGGAGAAATCCTGGTCAACATCCTTGAAACTATCGATACCGGTTTGGTTTAAAAGTTCAAAGACTAGGAAGAAGAAACGCTCAATATTTTCTTGCCCCTGCCACTGCATCCAGACATTCATGGTGGCTTGGGCCAGCTGGCTGGTAGGGGTGGTGCTTTGAACCAGCTTAAAGTGGGTCTCTTCCACCTCCCACATCTCCATCAGGTGTTGCATGAGAGAAATTCCCGAACTTCTCACCACCACAGGCTTAACCGCCGCATAGAGAATGATCCCAATTAGGGAATCCTCGGGCACATATTCATGGATCCGCCCTTGAATTCGGTGAAAGTTTTCTTGGGCTAGAGTTTCACGGTGAATACCGGGCGAATCAAAGGCATACACCGCATTCAGACGGTCTTGGTAGGCTTTATCCTGTTGGATAGAAGCAACAACAGCCAAGTTGCCACCTTTGGAATGGCCGGAAACGATGATGGTTTCCTCAGGGTCCGTCGTATAATCAAGCACTTGACGCAGATAGTCAGTGGCTGACTTTTGTGAGGGCATGGCCTTTTGGTAGGCCAGTTTGAAATTCTCCCGCCAACCAACTAAGTGGTCGTCGGTCCCCCGAAAGGCAATGATTTTAAAGTGATGTGGCACTTCCACCACCAAGGCCGCAAACTGAAGCACCGCCTCCCGGTTCAACTGGGAATTAAAGCCATAGAGACGGATGTCTTGAAAACGTTGGCCATCCACCATGGCTTCCAAAAGTTCATAGCGGCCGCCCATGATCCACTGCCACAAACCTTGAAAGGAATAGTCTTGGTCCTTTAAGGCCTGGTAGAGGGTGGGTAAATCCCAATAGTCCTCCCCACTCAAATCATCCGGCAAAAGCCCAGCGATAGGCAGATTACTCAACTCCGTTAAAGCCGCAATATCCACTTCATTAAGCGCCAAATCAGAAAAGGACTGGTCCATATTAGCCTTGAGATAATCAACAATCCGCATCACTACCCTCCTCACAATTTATACTTAACCCTATTATAGATAAACCTGCTCAGGAAGCCAAAAATTAAAAAAGTGCGACAAGCGCATTAGAGGGCAGGACCATTTTTTTGAAATGGACGTTTGCTCTGCGCTTAGAGCAAATTTCAATTAGATAATGCGCATAATAATAAAGTATTCTTTTTTATATGATCAAGTATTTATCAAAAATATTATTCATCGGTATGAGCAGTAGTGGCGCTTTGAAATTAGTCGTTAGCCATGAACAAGCAAGCATCAGGGTGTGAGGGCTGGCAACTAGCTTTCGTTCACTGGAGCAAGTCACCAGAGCAGTCTGCAAGACTGCAGCGGGGACTTGTGAAGTGACACGAAAGTGGCCAGGACGAACCCGACTGGATGTGAAATATCGGATCGTAGGCATAAGCCGTACGAACCGTTTGAAGCTCGCTAGGCGAGAGACCTTGCGCTCGAGCCGGTGCTGCTTTAGCCGTTGGAACTTTAGTGACTTACGGATAAAGTACAAAACGGCTTTAGCCGTTATTGACCCTTTATATTCAACGACTAAATTCAAAAGCAGAACGAATGCTCATTAAAATTACTTAGTAAAGAAAAAAACAACCCACTGTCTGAGTGGGTTGTAAAGGAAAAAAACAAAAATGAAAGGATGATGCAATCTCTCGATTGCTTCGCATCTATTGTAACACGATCTTCTAACATATGTAAGGGCTTACATATACTTTTTTGAAATTTTCCCATAACTATTTACTTATTTATAGCTTTCCTCAAACTACCAGTCTATTTCTGCTTTTGATAGACCTTAACCTTTAGATAATCGCTCTCAGGACTAAGAGGCGGTACCGGAAAATCATCAGGCAGGTGGAAGCTTTCTACTAATTTAATCTGATGCCCACCAGCCTTGGCTCCCTGGTTAATATCCGCTTGAAAGGCTTTGGGCGAATAGTTGGCCGCATTGGTGGAACAGATCAGATACCCACCCGGGCTGAGGATTTCCAAGGCATCGTGGACCAGTTGGGGGTATTGTTCCGTCACTTTGAAGATTTGCTTACCATTACGAGCAAAACTGGGCGGGTCCATTACGATCACATCATAAGTCAGGTCATGGCGCTTAGCGTAGGCAAAATAGTCAAAGGTATCCATAACATAAACCTTATGACTATCTCCTAAGTCAATCCCGTTGGCGGCAAACTGTTCGGCAGTCAGTTCCCTGGTCCGGTTGGCCAGGTCCACTGAAGTGGTTGACAAGGCCCCACCCATGGCCGCCGCCAGGGAAAAGGCCCCGGTATAGGAAAAAGTATTGAGGACCTTTTTTCCTAGGGCTAGTCTTGACATCAGGTAATCACGGACCAGTCTTTGGTCCAGGAAGATCCCCGTCATCCAGCCATCTGCCAGCCGGGTCACATAAGAGATCCCGTTCTCCTTAATCATAACTGGTTGGTCCGTTGTTTGGCCCCAGAGCCGTTCATTTTTATGAGGGACAGCTTGGCTTTTAAAGCGGTTTTTCCCTTCCATGGCGATGGCTTCAGGGTAAACCGCTTTTAGGGCTTCAATAATGGCTTCCCTGTTCTGATAAATCCCTAGGGAATACCATTGCAGGAGCAGGTAGCCGGCGTAGTAGTCCACCGTCAAGCCTCCTAAGCCATCGCCCTCGCCGTTAAAGACCCGAAAGGCGGTGGTCAAGTCATCATAAAAGAGCCCCTGGCGTTTGTCCTTGGCTACTTGGAAGACTTCTTGGAAGAAGTCTTGGCCCCACTTGGTCTGGCGGTCATAGCTATAGATCCAACCAATGCCTTTATTTTGCCGGGCCAGGTAGGCTAAGGCAAGAAAGTCACCGGCTGGGTCTTGGACTTGGACTAAGTCGCCCTCTTCAAAGTGAGGTGACTTGACGAAGTCCTGTTCTTTTAATAATAAGCGTCCCGCGCGAGCCGCTTGACTGGCGCGTTTCTTCAGAGTGAGTGTTCGCATACTTTACCTGCTTTCATGTTTCATTAAGAAGAAATGTTTAAAGTCATAGGCAAAATGGCCGATCACCACGCCCATACTGTTAAAAATCACGTCATCGATATGGCCAAGTCCCGTCCCTAAAAAGAGCTGGCCGCATTCAATCATAAAGGAAAAGCCCATCCCCATAAAGAGAACCCGGAAGAAACTCCGTTGTCCCTGGAAGAAATAAGCCAGCAACCAGCCAAAGGGAATAAACCAGAGGACATTGCCAAAAAAGTTATACCAATAGGAAAAACTGGAGTCCCCATAGGCCAGTTTGATGGTATCCACCAAGGGCAGCCAGTGGAAGTCCCGCAAAGTTACTCCAGGAACTAAGGACAAACGCCACCACTGCCAGTCGTAGCGTAAGACCGTGAGGTGGAGGAGGAGGACCAAGTAGACAAAGAGGGCTAAGATATGACCGTACTTGGACCAATCGACCTGCCACTGGGCTTGGCGGCGCTTTTTCACATGGGCGATTAGGGCGGAAATAGCCAGAAAAATTAAAGTATAGAGGATGGTTTTATCCAGAGAAAAAACTAAGAGGCGGATCAGGGGAAAATGATTCACCCGGTCCGCCAGTAAATAAGCGAGTAAGTGATAGAGGGGGCCGAGAAAAATCATCGAGAAATCCGCTCCCCACTAATCCAGGTATTTTGCTTGACCGGCAGGTTTTTATGGCGGTCAAGGAAATAGCTTATCTTTATCAGTATCGCTTTTGGCATCCTAGCTGGGTAGGAATAGGTAGACATGAGGAAGGTCTCCTTCTGGTTAATTTTTTGAACGCCCCTGGCTCGTCCTGCTTGAGGGTCTAGCTGGGATCAGTCGGGTCAGAGGTGTCGTCACTAGTTTGCGAGTCACTGGTCGTTGACTCTTGCTTTTCATTTTTAGCCTTGACTTGGCTTTCAGGAGGAAAACGCAGGGTAAACTGAGTGCCCTTATCAATTTCACTAGTTACCCGAATATCGGCCTGGTGAACTTTCATGAGTTGCTTAACAATAGACAGTCCCAACCCCGATTCGCCATAAGCTGAGGCCTTACGCGACTGGTCGACCTTATAGAAACGTTCCCAAATGTTGGCTAATTCGCTCTCGGTCATCCCGATCCCGGTGTCGCGAACACGAATAGTGGTCCACTGGTCTTCACCGACGTCAGCATCAATGGTGATGGTGCCGGATTCAGTAAACTGGATGGCATTGTGGACCAGGTTAAAGATAATTTGCCGGAAGCGGTCCATGTCCGCATACACGGTCAAGTCGTCCGGGCAATGCAAGACAATCCGATCATCTTTCTTATCAGTCAGTTCCTTAGCCTGGATCACCAGTTCTTCGAGAACCGATTTAACGGGAAAAGTTACCCGGTTGAGGACAATTTCATGGGCCCGGATTTTCTCATAGTCCAAGTTATCGTTAACTAAACGGATCAAACGCTGAGTTTCCTTATGAAGGAGCTCCAGACTCCTCTCTTCCTTATCCTTGGGGAAGATATGGTAGCGCAAGCCCTCCAAGAGGCCGTTCATGGTGGTGAGCGGGGTCCGCAGTTCGTGGGCGATATCCATAATCAATTGGTGGCGCATCTGTTCTTGGCGCTCGATCTCGACTTCCGATTCGGCTAGGGAGGCCGTCATGTCGTTGAAGTCATCAGCCAAGTCATCTAACTCATCGCGGTGGGCGGAAGGGATTTGCAGATAATGGCCTTGAGTCACCGAGCGCGTGGCCTGACGCAAGCGGTTGATCCGCGAAGTTTGGTAGCGGGCCATCATAATGGCTAGGATCACCGCGGCTACCACCGAAATCGCCACCCCTTGGAAGATATTAGCCTTTAACTTATTAATGGTTTGGCGAATCCCACCCGCGGCCTGGCCAATCACCAAGTAACCCGAGTAGTCGCCCGAATCGCCGTCTTCTAAGGGGACGGCAATGGCATAGGCATCGGGACTATCCCCCGTAAAGCCCAGGTCAAAGTCGAATAAACCTAAACGGCCCTTCTCTTTCATAGATACAATGTCATCTTGGGGCAAGCCCGCTTCAGCATAGTCGCCATTGTCCTTGTCAGTGAGGGACTGGGGATAGATGCGTTGGTTATCCGCGTTATACCAGAAAATCTTAATCTGAAAGGAATCTTCAAACCAATTCTGGGCCTCTTCTAGCATCCCACGAGACACTTGCCGGCCTTGGATTTCGGAATAGACGGTCTCTAAGTCATCAAAGACCTGTTGATAGATCTGACTCTCCGTGTAACGAAAAAAGGTAAAGGAAAGTCCGCAAACCGTCACCAAAACCAGAATCGCAAAGGACACTAATTGTTGGTATAGGTAACGCAAGTTTACTTCTCCCCACTTTCATCGTACTTATAGCCCACACCCCAGACGGTTCGAATGGCTTGGGGGCCATTCTTTTCCATCTTTTGGCGAAGCTTTTTGATGTGGGCATCCACCGTCCGCTCATCCCCGTAGAAGGGGTCTTCCCACAAACTGGTCAAGAGGTGGTCGCGGGTGAAGACCTGCTTAGGGTGGGAAGCTAAGAGGGCCAGGATATCAAATTCCTTGGGCGTCAAATTCGCAATGGCTTGGCCGTGGAAGGAAGCCTCCCGGGTATTGGTGTCAATGGTTAAGTACTTGGTCTTAATCAGGCTCTTCTCTTCTTGGTCTTGGCTTTCCCGGTTGTCATTAGCATCCCGCCGTCTCAGTAGCGCGTGCATTTTAGCTACCAAGGTCAAAGGACTAAAGGGTTTGGTGATATAGTCATCTGCCCCTAATCCCAATCCCAAGACTTGGTCACTTTCACTATCACGTGCTGTCAGCATAATAATAATTACATCTTGGTTGCTTTTACGGATATCTTGGCAGATACTAATGCCGTCCTTTGAAGGCAGGTTGAGGTCTAAAATCACGATGTCAATCTCATCTTCATGGGCCTTGAAGTAGTCGTAACCTTCCTGGCCATCATAGGAAAAATGACTCTCCCAACCCTCCTCTTGGTCAAGGAACATGGATAGCATTTCTGCCACACTAGTATTATCTTCAATCATCAAAATTTTCACGCCACGGCCCTCCTTTTTCTCCTGCACCTGTTAATAAGGCGTCGATAATGGTCACTGCCTCATCAGCAGGACCTATTCCTTACCTATTATAAGCAATTTTAGGAAAAATTTGTCAAAGAATGCAAAAGATAAATAATTCTTAAAGGAGAAAATGACCTTCCCTTTGCGGCTTAATAGGAAGAGAGGAGGTGAAGTGATGAACCAAGTCCAACTGATTGGCCGCTTAGCCCGGGACATTGAAATGACCCAAACAGAAAGTAAACACCAGGTCCTAAACAATGCCCTGGCTGTCAACCGCTTTGTCGGAGGAGAGAAGCAGACCGATTTTATTCCCATTACCGCTTGGAATGCGACCGCCCAGCTGATTGATAAATACCTGGACAAGGGCGATGAAATTGGAATCGTGGGTAACTTACACATGAACCACTATACCAATAAAGACCAAGTGGAGGTTTACCAATTAGAAGTCATTGTCCGCGAAGTCTTCTTCTTACGTAAGAAACAAGGCGATAAGCCGGTCCAAGATATTAATATTGAAGTCACTAAGGTTTAAAGCCAAAAATAGACAGCCAGCTGAGCTTTAGAAAAGTCAGCTGGCTGTATTGATTTAATCATTCGTTTCAAATAAAAATAGTTTTCTTAACCAAATAACTTAATGAGCAGGTGGGCTAGTTTTGAAATATAGAGGAGCAACAAGGGGTAAAGCCTTCTTACTTTAGCCGTCAGCCGCTCGCCTGGCCTTTTATTCTTCCCTTCCCTCGGCTTCATTGTGGTAGTGCATATAAAGCAAAGGATAGGGCCTGCCCTCAGTATCCATGGCCGTCCGGCGATATGGAACAAAACCCATCTCTTGATAAAAGCCAACTGCTTTGGGATTCTGTTCATTCACGGTGAGCTGGCTAATCCCATAGGAGGACATCCCCTCCTCAAGCAAGGTCCGGCCCATGCCTTGCCCCCAATAATTTGGATGAAGGAAGAGCATCTCCAGATTTTCGCCAGCCATTCCCATGAAACCAGCAATTTGTCCCGTATGCGCCTTGACCACCACTAAGTCGTCAACCGCCATTAAAGCGCCTGGCACCTCTGCTTTAATAGCCTTGATGGCAGCCTCCGAGAGAAAGTCATGACTAGCTCGTACAGATGCCTCCCAAATCGCAAGAAGCTCTGAAATATAGTTCTCCCTAGGAGTCACTTTGCAGATCTGATATTGACTTGACATGGTTAAGCTTCAACCTCCTAACTTAAACACCCGATAATTAGCTCTTATTCAACGCTTTAGCTAAAAGCCTTTAGCAGCGTTTTCTCCGGCAATGCGACCAAAGTTAACCGCAAAGCCAAAGGTCCCGCCAGGAAGGTTAAGGTCATAACTGTCCCCATACATCCCGCCGGCATCTAAAGATAACCTGTTCGCTGACAAAAGTGAACTCCGCTTCAAAAACTGGTAACGCTCAGACTAGCTGAGCTTATCCCAATTTTCTCCAGCGGTTTCGTCCTTTGTTGTGACTGTCGCATCACTAGTTGAGTTCGGAAGGGTGAGGGGATGTCCTTTCAGAAAAGTTGAACGATCAGCAAGTTGAGTTCGAACGCTAGCCTTGAAGTTGCTTCAAAAAATACCAACGCACAGACTTGCTGTGCTTATGGTATTTTCTTCCAGCAATTCAAGTCTTTGGTCGCGTTTTCACATCCTTATATCTGATCTTTTCATCTTTTCCTCCAAGGAATCTCCCTCCCTGATCCTTCCTCACATCCTTACAAGTTTTCCGCGTATTGGTTGAGTCTTCTGAGGCGGTGGTTGATGCCGGATTTAGAGACGGGGCCGGAGGGGAGGAGTTCGCCGAGTTCCTTAATGGTAGCCGAGGGGTTATCGAGGCGGGCTTGGGCAACTTCCTGGAGTTTATCCGGTAATTTGTCGAGACCAATGGTGTTTTGAATGTGCTGGATGCTGCGGATTTGCTTGGCAGCGGCATCAATAGTCTTATTCATATTGGCGTTCTCGCAGTTGACCATGCGGTTGACCGAATTGCGCATGTCGCGAGTCACCCGAACATTTTCAAAGCGCAAAATCGCACTAGAGGCCCCCAAAAGCGCTAAGAAGTCAGAGATTTTTTCCGCTTCTTTGAGATAGGTGATGACCCCCTTGCGCCGATTGGTGGTTCGGGCATTCATATGGTAGCGATTCATCAATTCTGCCAGCTGGAGGGAATGGCTTTCATGGCTGGAATAGATCTCCAAGTGATAGGAGGAGGTTTCCGGATTATTAACCGACCCCCCAGCCAAAAAGGCGCCCCGTAAATATGCCCGGCGTGTGGGATCATTATAAATAATCTCAGCTGGAGCCGTTTCTAAGATACTGGAATCGCCGAGAATGCCCAGTTGGTCTAAGAGCAGGTCAACAGCTTGTTTAACCCGGACGATATAGACATTATTCTTCTTTAACTTCATTTTCTTCCGGACCAGGATTTCCCCATGGACCTGGAAGTAAGTTTTTAAGAGGGTATAAATTCTTTGGGTAATGGCCGCATTTTCCGTTTGAATATTCAGTGAGAGTTCGCCTTCAACGATCTGCAAAGCACCGTTCATACGAATAATGGCGGATAGTTCTGCGCGCGCTTCCTCTTGGTCAAGCTTTAATTGGGTCAGTTCTTTCTTGACACTGGCTGCAAAAGAAACCACATGATCGCCTACTTTCTCTTCTTAATAACTAGTGTTGATGGTGGTCACGGTATACTTGGATCAGGGCTTGGACCAACTTATCCTTGTCGTGATAAACCCCAGAATCCTTGAGGTTTAAGAAATCCCAGCCGATAATCTCAGCCTCCTGGTCTTTCAAAGCTTGCCGGTCGTGACTGACTTGGACCAAATAATCGAGAACCTCATTGTTTTCAATGTATTCATAAGGCACGGTGGTCCGGTTCAAGAGACAGGCATCGACATAGTGGCCTTGTAAATGATCATTAATCGCCCGTAAGTGGTCCGCATCGGAAAAGCCCTCGGTTTCGCCTAGCTGGGTCATGATATTACAGATATAAACCACCGTCGCCGAGGTTTCCTGGATGGCTTGGCGAATTTCTGGAATCACGATATTGGGTAAAATCGAGGTATAAAGGGAACCGGGTCCTAAGACCACCATATCCGCTCCCATAATGGCATCGACCACGCCCCGACCGGCTTTGACGCTTTGGTCAGGACTTGCCTGATTAGCCAAACGAACTGAGACCGACTGGATGGGACGTTTTTCTTCAACGATGGTGGTCTCCCCTTCAATCATATCGCCTTCTTGGTAGTGGGCTTGTAAGATGAGAGGTTCTTCACAGGCAGGCAAGACTCGACCCTTGACCGCCATGGTGACCGATAATAATTTCAAGGCCGAATAGATACTCCCCCGCATTTCGGTGAGGGCGGCAATAATCAAATTACCAATGGCATGGCCGGAAAACTCCTGATCTTCAGGAGCAAAACGGTACTGGAAGACATCCTTATAGAGACTTTTGGAGTCCGACAAGGCCACCAGGCAGTTACGCAAGTCGCCTGGGGGGATGGTATTTAAGGCCGACCGCAATTTGCCCGAAGAGCCCCCGTCATCTGCGACCGTCACCACAGCGGTTAAGTCGCAGTTGGCGCTCTTCAAACCGGACAGGAGGATGGGGAGGCCGGTCCCGCCGCCAATCACGGTAATTTTAGGGTAATAGTTCCTTGACTCACTCATTGATTTCGCTCCGTTCCTTTGCGTTTGTTCTGGTCACGGTGACTGATATGGGTGGTGTAATTGGTTGTGTCCATGATATGTTGACCGATCCGGCGGGTCAGAGCCACGGACCGGTGTTGACCCCCGGTACAGCCAATGGCAATGGTCAAGCTGGCTTTCCCTTCGGCTTCATAGAGGGGCAGGGTAAAGTCTAAGAGGTCGACAAATTTTTGGTAGAAAATTTCGGTATCGTCCTGGTCCATCACATAGTTATAAACGGGCTCGTCTTCCCCAGTTAAGGGACGCAATTCGTCGATATAGTGGGGGTTAGGCAGGAACCGCACGTCCATGACGATATCAGCGTCAATAGGGATCCCATACTTAAAGCCAAAGGACATGACTTCAATAGTGAAACCTGAAGCATCAGAGACATGGAATTCCCGGATCAGGGCTGACCGTAATTCTTTAGGGGTGATGGAAGTGGTATCGATGGTCAAGTGGGAGAGAGCCCGGACTGGACTCAACTCTTCCCGTTCCCGTTGGATCCCCTCTAAAATCGTCCCGCCCTTTTGCAAGGGATGGTTACAGCGGCTTTCCTTATAGCGAGCCACCAAGGCCGCATCACTAGTGTCTAGGTAGACCAATTGGGAATGAATCTTAGGGTTATTGTCCAAGAGTTGGAGGGCATGGCCAAATTCATCAAAGAATTCCCGTGACCGTAAGTCAATCACCAAACAAACTTGGTTGATATCCTTAGACTTCTTAATCAATTCGGAAAAAGTCGGTAAGAGAGAAGGCGGTAAGTTATCCACACAAAAGTAACCCATATCTTCAAAACTTTGTAAGGCAACCGTCTTCCCGGCCCCACTCATTCCCGTAATAATTACAATATTTAATTCACTATTTTCTGACATAATGTCTCCTTTTGTCTGAACACAGACCTAATCCTTCTCATTATAGCAAGCATCAATCGGGCCAGCAATTAAATAAATCCTAAAAATAATCAGCAAGTCATCCTAAATCCTGCCAATAAGGCAAAAAGAGGCTGGGATCCATTCCCAGCTCCTTTTTTAAATCATTGACTTTTTTATGATCTTTACCATATAGCCTTAATGAGCATTCGTTCGGCTTTTGAATTTTGTCTTTAAAAACTTTTATTCTGCCAAAGCTTGCATGACTTGGCCATATTGGTCGACTTTTTGGGCGGCTTGGTCTTCGGAATCCGCCTTAACACCGATGTAGAACTTAATCTTAGGTTCGGTCCCACTTGGCCGTACTGCAATCCAAGACCCGTCTTCTAGATGATACTTCAAGACATTGGACCGGGACATGTCGAAGTGTTCGACCTGACCTTGGTCATCAATCCGTTCCCCAGTTTGGAAGTCCTCGGTTAATAGAACGGCTTGGCCGCCAATTTCTTGGGGTTGTTCTTGGCGTAAGTTAGCCATAATACTTTCAATTTTCTTAGCCCCGGCTTGGCCTTCAAATTTAAGCGGAATGGTTTTTTCCAAGTAGTAACCGTATTCCTTGTAAAGGTCCAGGAGTCCGTCATAAACGGTCTTGCCTTGGTCCTTGTAGAAAGCCCCCACTTCCGCAAATAAGAGGGCTGCTTGGACGGCATCCTTGTCACGGGCGAAAGGTTTAATCAAGTAGCCGTAGCTTTCTTCAAAACCAAAGAGGAAGCTGTGTTCCCCAGTTTCTTCGTATTCTTGGATCTTTTCGGCGATAAATTTAAAACCAGTCAGGGTATTTTCGGTCGCAATATCGAAGGATTCCGCAATCTTAGCGGGCAGGTCACTGGACACGATCGATTTCACAATCACGCCATTATCTGGCAGCGTCCCTTCTTCTTTACGAGCAGTAAGGATATAGTGGGTTAAGAGCGCCCCAATTTGGTTACCAGAAATAATCTTGTAAGACCCGTCTGGCATCAAGGCTGCAGCGCCCATACGGTCAGCATCCGGGTCAGTAGCAATCAAGAGGTCCGCGTGACTTTCCTTGCCGTAACGCATAGCATATTCAAAGGCTTCTGGGTATTCAGGGTTGGGTTCATCTAAGGTAGAGAAGTCCCCATTGGGTTCTTTTTGTTCTTCCACGTAGACAATGTTTTCAAAACCAGCCTTGTCCAAAGCTTGTTCCATCAACATTTGCCCCGTTCCTTGTAGCGGGGTGTAGACAATAGTGACCTTGTCTTTCATCTTGTCGATAATATCAGGGTTCACGGTCACAGTTTCCAAATTCTTCAAGTAAGCGTCATCGACTTCCTTACCGATCACTTGGCAGAGCCCCTTGGCTTTGATCTCATCCAAATCAGCCAGGGGAATGGTTAACATATTAACGTCTTTGACGTGGTTGACCAAGGCATCAGCATCTTGAGGAGGCATTTGCCCACCGTCTTCGCCGTAAACCTTGTAGCCATTGTAATATTCGTTATTGTGGCTGGCAGTAATCATAATCCCGGTAAAGGTGCCTAAGTGGCGGACGGTAAAGGAGAGTTCCGGCGTTGGGCGAACCCCTTCAAAGATATAGGATTTAATCCCATGTTGACCCAGCACCCGGGCCGCATTTTGCGCGAATTCCAGGGAATGGTTACGACCGTCATAGGCAATGGCTACCCCACGGTCCACGGCTTCTTGGCCGTATTCTTCCATCACGCGGGCCAATCCTTCTGTGGCTTGGCGGACGGTATAAATATTCAAACGGTTGGTCCCCGGACCCATTAAATCACGCATGCCCGCCGTCCCAAAGTTTACCTCTTTGTAGAAAGCTTCCTGGAGGGCGTCTTCGTCTTTTTCTAATTCTTCTAATTCAGCACGAACCTGAGCATCTAAATCAGGGAAATTCTTCCATTGCTCATAAGCATCTTTCCAAGTCATGGGATCACTCCTCTTTCATTTTTCGTACCTCTATTGTACCAAATTCTCCTGGGCTTTGCTCCCCTTTCTCCTAAAACAAGCGCTCCCATCGCCTTGATGAAGCCAATATCATTTTTAGATAATGGAATAACTAATAATGATCGAACGAAAAAAGCCCCTCCTTTCATAATAATGAAAACAGGGACCAATATTATATAATAATTATATTTATTCTTTTACTAGTTTTTGCTTTATTTGATTGATTTCTGCTTGGGACAAGCCAAATTCTAACAACATATTACTTGTAGAAATATAATTTTCTTTTACATATTGAAGAAGGTGATCGATATAATGAGGTTTCGAAGTTAAAATTTCAGGAACCTTTCCTTCAGTCACAAATCGGTTAAAACGAGATTGTTCTAAAATATATATTCCACTTAAAGAATAATCTGAAATAATATCTGATCGAGACACGCCTACTAGGTCAAGCAGTAGAGCTGCTATAACACCTGTTCGATCCTTTCCTGCTGTACAATGAAATAGAGTCATTCCTGGTTTAGATAGAAAGGAAAAGATTCCAACCAAGGCATCCTGTTTATTTTTTATTAAATCGACATAGTAATGCGGAAGAGAAACACCTTCATAACTCTTTACTACATTCTCTGCATCATCAATATTTTCTAGTCCATCATTGGAAAATGAAATATTTTTATAATCTAATTTATTTAGCATAGGGTCGGGATTTTCTTCAACTTCAGTATCCCTTCTTAAATCAACAATTCGTTTCAAACCTAATCCTAATAAAAGTTGCTGATCTTCTTCTGATAATTCACTGATGGAATCACTTCTTAAAAATGTATGATATTTAGTAATGCCCCTTGGTGTCGCATATCCACCCAGATCCCGCATATTACTAGCTTGATCTAATGGTAATCTTCTATATTCTGCTTTATTTTGCATTTAGTCTCTCCTAATTTTGTTCATATATTTTACCCCTTGTTTTCGTTAAAAAGCTTTCTAATGTAAACATAAGAATAAAAATATAAATAAATATTGTAGTAATTGTTGTATATTGATATTTCATTTGCGCATCAGATAACAATAAACCAATACCTTCAATACCAATTACTCCTAAAGAAATCATCGTGGATATCATGTCTTCTACATGAACCGTAAGCCAACCCAATAAACTCGGCAAGACTTCAGGTAAAACACCATTTTTAACGACACCTAACCAAGAGCTTCCTGTAGCTACTAAAGCCTCAATAACGCCATGTGGTACAGATTCAATACTCCCTATAAATAAACGCGTCAAACTAGCGATACCAACCAGTCCTAAAATAAATATTGCACTAGTATTGCCAAATCCAATGGAAGCAATAACAATTAAGGCTAATATCAGTGACGGAACAGAGCGAATCATTGCCGTACCAAATTTAATAAAGTAAGAAAGCCAGGTCCATGGAGCAGTATTTTGCGCCCCTAGAAATGCCAAAACAAAAGATATTATTAAACTGATAGTACCTCCAATAAAAGCTAAGAAGAAAGTTGTAGCAGTTTGTTTTAATAATTCAGGAATTATTGACAAGTCTATCCCCATCATTCGACTAAATACTTCTTTTATATTCGTTGACCGTTTCATTAATTCAACAAAATCAATATTTAAATAATCGACACTTATAATAAATAAACTAAATATGATAATAGTAATGAATATGTTTTTTACAATGACACGCTTAGGCTCTAAGGAGATTTTTCGCTTATTCATCAGCTGATTCGCCTCCTTATCGTGTTGGTGAGCATTTCAACCAGTATTACCATAACAATTACAGCAATGACTATGGCCATAGCCTCTTGATACTTAAACAAACTGATGCGGGTTTGAATTAAAATACCTATACCGCCTGCGCCAACTAAACCAAGGATTGAAGAAGCTCGAATTCCTCTCTCAAAAGAATATAGTGACCAATTCATAAGCTGCGGGATAAATTGTGGTACAATCCCATGCCTTATAATCTGTAAGTCACTAGCACCGCAGGCCCTGAGCCCCTCCAAAGTCTGATTTGGGATATCATCGATAGAATCCGCAAAAGCTTTAGCTAAGAATCCAGTTAAAGCTATAAATAAAGCAATCACAGCTACCATTGAACCTATTCCAAAGATATACACTAAAACACTAGCCCAAATAACCACCGGAATATTTCTTAATAAGGAAACAAATCCTCTTATACTTATTCGAAGCCATCTTATATCCATTATTTTTCTAGACATTAAGAAAGCTAATAATAAAGAAACCAGTGTAGCTAAACATGTTGCAACCACTGCAAAAGCAAGAGTCTGGAGTAAATCAGGAATGATTTCAGGAATAATCCCAAAGTGCACAGGGAAAAATTTATTAAAGAAAAAAGTTATAAATTTTGGTAGACTTTGAAAAAGGTCCTCAAAAGATATTTCTAAATACCATAAACCTAAAAGCATTATCAAAAGAATAACAAAGACAACTGTCAAAGATTTCTTGCGACTTTCCTTCTTTTGGCTTATATAAATACTTAATTCTTTCTCATTCATCTCTATCACCTAAGGTTGTTGTCTGTATAGCCTCAAACTCTTTTCCTTCATAAATATTTTGAATGATCTCATCGGTTAACTTTGTTGGAATATCATCAAAAACAACCTTACCTTTTCTAATCCCTATGATTCTTGTAGCATACTTTACAGCAATATCTACCTGGTGCAAGTTCACTATACAAGCAATTCCTTTTTCAGTGGCCAATGTTTTTAGCGTATCCATAACAACAATAGAAGACTTGGGATCTAATGAAGCAATGGGCTCATCAGCTAATAAAAGCTTAGGATCTTGCATCAACGCTCGAGCAATTCCTACCCTTTGCTGTTGCCCCCCCGATAACTCATTGGCTCTTTTATAAATATGCCCTTCTAGGCCCACTTTTTTTAAATATTCAACAGCTTTATTGACATCTTCAGGGCTGAATCTGTTAAATAAGGTTTGCCACTGACTTAATTGACCTAATTTCCCATTCAAGACATTTTTTAGCACATTGGTTCTACCGATCAAGTTATAATCTTGAAAAATCATGCCAATTTTACTACGTATTTTTTGTAGTTTTTTCTTAGAAGCCCCCATTAATTCCTTACCATCAAACACGATTGAGCCTGAAGTAGGTTGAATTAACTGGTTAATACTTCTAATAAATGTTGACTTACCTGATCCTGAAGGACCAATAATAACAACAAATTCTTTTTCGTAAAATGATAAGTTAATATTATTTAAGGCAAGCGTCTCACCATCATATGATTTTTTTAAATCTTTAATATCAAGTAAAGGAACTGGAGTCATTATTCTTCTCCACCAGCTATTCTCATTGCTTCTACTGCTTCATCATAATAAGAATCATCAATTGCTGTAAATCTTGTCTCTGGTTTTCCGTATAATGCTTCAAAATATTTTCCATCATCAAAGCTTAAGAAAGCCTCTTGAATAGCTTGCTTTAAGTCATCGGGAAGATTTCCTCTAACAGCATATGCAGCATTAGGAATATCAACAGAACGGGCAACTTCTTTAATGGATTTTTCATCAACGCCACCAGCGTCAATTAATCGTTTTAGTACAGTGGACGCCACAGCAGCGGCATCATAATCTCCCATGCTTACACCAATAATAGAATTGTCGTGTGACCCGGAAAAGACAACATTTTCAAAGAAATAACCAGACTGTTCTAACTTATCATTATCTAAAGATAGATCTTTAATTAAAGTTGCCTTTGGATATAAATATCCGGAAGAAGATGAAGGATCAGCAAAGGCAAAATTCTTTCCTTTTAAATCGTCTAAGTTATTAATATCCTCATTATCTGCCTGGGTAATAAAGCTAGAATAGTAGTCAGTATCACTATCGATAGTCGCAAAAAGTTCCGCGCCTGCTTTTTCTTTAGCTTGCGAAAAACTCTGTGGCGAAACTAATAAAACATCAATTTCCTCAGCAGCCATGCCTTCAATTGCAGTAGCATAAGTACCACTACCAGTAAATTCCTCTACCTTAATTCCTAATTCATTTTCTAAATGTTGACGGAATTCATCATGCATGGCTGGAGTGTTCTCATTTTCTTCATTCGTATACTGAACAACTGTTATTTCTTCAGGCCAGTCTTTCCAATTAGCCTGACTAGAATCTTCACTCGCTTGTGAACACCCAAATAACATACCTGCTCCTAAAAAAACGCTTAAAATTTGCTTTACTCGCTTATTCATCATATAGCCTCCTTAAATTTTCAAATAATATTTACACAATTATTTTAACAAAAATGTAGCTAAACTATATTTTATTTGTGTAAAATATAGGTAAAGTTCATCCTAATAAAGCTCCATTTAAATGGAGTTTTAAATTAATGTAAATATTGAGAGAAAGGAAGACGAAATTATGAATAAATCTCCCTATTACGCAATTAGCGCTATGAATACAAATTTAACTAAAAGTGAACAAGCGATTGCCCAATTCGTACAAGAAAACTATAAAGATATAGGTCCTATGAATATTTCTGAAGTTGCTCAACAGTTAAATCTATCTGAAACAACAATCATACGTTTTACCCAAAAGCTGGGTTATCAGGGTTTTAAAGATTTTAAATTAGCTTGTGCTTCAGATGAAATCTATTACAACAGAAAAGATTATTTTTCAGAAATTCATGCAGAAAAGAACAGTTTTGAATATACCTTAAGTTCATATATTTTAAGTAATATATCTAATTTAGAAACAAATATTCAACAACTGGATTACCAGATACTTGAAAAGGTAGTCAATGAATTAATGGTTCCTAGGAATATATACATCGCTGGCGCTGGATATTCAGGTATTATCGCAAAAAATTTACATTCAAAATTACGCACGGTACTCAAAAATGTACATCTAGTTGATTCTAATTTTGAGGCTGTTCAAGAGAGTTACATGTTAAACAAAGATGATCTGATTTTCGGTATTTCTCAAACGGGTGAATCCGCTCTAGTCAAAACATTATTTGATCAAGCTAAGATAAGCGAATCTACTACTGTCTTATTAACCGCCAAAGTCAATAGTTACTTATACGATCTAGCTACTTATCCAATACTTTCTTATTCAACTTTTAAGAGTAAGGGAACTCGTTATTACGGTAATGAAATATTATTTACATTTATTATTCAAGCAATATACATATATTTAGTTAGCCAATTAGATAAAGAAAATTACGTCTTTAAACATTTTAGTAAAGTACTCAATGGAGAATCCAAACCATTTAATTAACTTAAATACACAAAAACCTCTCCTAGTTTTTCTACTAAGAGAGGTTGAAAATTAGATTATACTACATATATTTTTCTGCTTGTTTGTGGGCGGCGATCCAGAAGACAGCGATTAAGGCTGATAAGACTGCCAGGAAGATCCAGGCGGTTTGGTAGGTTCCGGAAACATCCGCTAGGGTGGCTGCCAATAGTGAACCGGAAGTCATCCCTAACATCAAAGCACTTTGGACGATACCGTAGGCCTTAGGATAGTCATTCGCATTAAAGATCGATGAGGTCATCAATGGCGGTAAGACGGTACCAATGGCATTCCCTAAACCAAAGAAAATGGCCATCAGGAAGACAAAGGTATAGTTGCCACTGAAGAGCATCAAGAAGTAAGCCAAGGCGCAGAGTAAGGAAGCGTAAAGGGTCGCGATCCGAACACCAAACTTGTCATTAACCACACCGAGCACCAACTTACCGAGAATACCGACCCCAGAATAGATGGATACCATTTGGGCCATCTTACCCGCGCCGTGGAGTTGTTGGACATAAGGTGGAAATTGCCCCAAGCCCCCGTTATTCGAGATACCGATAAAGACGGTACCGATTAATAACATGATAAAGAAAGGCTTCTTAAAGGCATCTTTGGTAGGTAATTTCACCCCTGTATGGTCCTCTTCTTGATGGTCAGCCGTGTCATCCACTTCAGCTGCTCCCAAGGCATGGAGGCCTTTAGCTTCAGGGTGTTCCACGAAGAGCATCATCACTATCGGAATCCCGACCACTAACATGATGATGGCATAGACTAAGTAAGCCATCCGCCAGCCCATGTCACCAATTAACCAGGTTAGTAATTGACTGAAGATAATGCCGCCCAGACCGAGTCCAGCAAAGGAAAGACTGAGGGCGGTTCCCCGACTTTTCACGAACCAATTATTGACCAGCATGGACACGGGAATAATGGTGGTGGCGGTATAACCAAAACCTACCCCAATAGAGAGCAAATAAAACACATAAATATTCGGGGCAAAGGCATATAAACCGTAAGAAATGGCATAGGCAAGCACACCGATCAGGTAGAAGCGCTTGAAGTTCCCCTTCTTAGCGAATTGTTGGGAGACAAAGGGCGATACAAAGATCCCCATCCCCAGCACAATGGAGTTCACAATGGCAAAGGCTGAATTGGCAATGCCAAATTCTTCAACGACATAGGGTTGGAAGAGGTTAGCTACGGCCACCGAAGCCGGTCCCATGACCGCTAGCATGATAATGGCGCCTAGAACGACCCACCAACCATAGAATAACTTATTTTCTTTCATTGAATTCCTCATTTCTATAAAACTTTACCTATTTACTATAACAGTTATTTGAAAATTTGTTGGGAATTTTGATTATTAATTCCCAATAAAAAAGAGGCCGCGACTTTTGTCTTGGCCTCTTAATTACCTTAGGGATCGATGCTTAATGAGTTAAGCTTGACCGCTTTTTATCGAAGAGATTCATCTTTCTTGCTGATTGTAACCAATCCTGTTCCAGTGAGCAATAAGGCAGCTGCTAAGAGAACTGCTAGCGTGGAATCAGCTTCTGAGCCTGTTTTTGGCAAGCTAGCTGCTTGGCCCTTAGCTTTAGACACTTCTTGCTTGGCTTCTTGACTAGGCAATGCATTGAAATCTTGACCACTTACTGGCGCATTACCGCTAGCCTTGAGGGCCTTAGGTTGAATGAGTTTATAGGTCTTCACTGGAGTCCCTTGTTTCTTGTGAACTTTAGTTGTCACAAACTGATCAGAGTGTTCAGTAGGAATCTCTTCTTGATTTTTGTGCTCCTTGGGTTCATCTGTGTCAGTTGAACGAGGAGTTTCTGGTGTTTTTGGACTTGGCTTATCTTGTGGACTTTGAGGGGTTTTTGGAGTTTTTTCTTTGTCCTGAGATTTCGGTTCGACCCCTTGGTCAGTGCTTTTGTCTAGATGACCTGGTTGGTCTGGCTTTTCCGGATTAACTGGCTTGTCTGGGTTTCCTGGTTTTTTCGGATTTCCAGGTTGGTCAGGCTGAGCCGGTTTATCTGGAGTTCCTGGCTTATCTGGGTTTACGGGTTTGCCAGGTTTAGGTTGGTCAGGTTTGCTTGGAGTTGGACAGGTCCCACAAACATTACCCACAATTTCGATACTGTAGTCGGTATAGACCACAATGAAGTCCCCATTGTCAGTAAGCTTGACATTCTTAATGCCGCGACCATCTTTACCGTCTTTGCCGTCTTTACCATCGCGACCGTCACGGCCATCTTTGCCGCGAACAAGACCTGCGTCAATGGTCCGACCACCTTCAAGACTGATGATCAAATGTCCGGCATCATCGACCTTGGCATCTTTAATGCCGCCCTTATTTGGACGAGGAATTACTTGGGTAGTTTGGTTGTTGTTGATAATCACAAGATCGCCGTTATTATTGACGGTGATCTTCTCAACCCCTTGAGCATCCTTACCGTCTCGACCATCACGACCGTCACGGCCATCCTTACCATCTTTGCCGTCTTTGCCGTCACGAACGAAGACTTGTCGGATCACTTCTCCAGTTTTCGGATTCTTATAGATAATCTTGGTGCCTGGTTGCTTAGGATTGTCGCTTGGCTCGGTCTCAATGATTGGAGTTTGCCCATCTTCACCATTATAGATAAATTCTCGACTTAAGAGCTTGCCGTTGCGGTCGGTTAAGCTAATTTCAACCCCGATTTGTTTACCATTCTTATCGAAGACTGGCTTGATATCTGGAGTTAGGCCATCTTGACCGTCCTTGCCATCTTTTCCATCTTTACCGTCTTTGACGAAGACTTTGCTGATGGTTTGCCCCGTCTTTGGATGGGTGAAGCTGATGTAATGACCTTTTTCACCCTTATCATTGGTAGCTGGGGTGGTTTCAACCTTAGGCGACTCGCCATCCTTACCATCAGAGATGAAGGTCTCACTGATCACTGCCCCGGTTTCTGGATTCTTGACAATAATGTAGGCACCTGTTTGCCCTGCCCGGTCTTGGCCTGGCTTGGTCTCAACAATTGGAGCCTTGCCATCCTTGCCGTCTTTACCATCTTTACCGTCTCTGACAAAGCTTTCAGAAATGACAGCTCCGGTTTCTGGATGTTTGACCAGGATCTTCGTTCCGCTATGCCCTTCATTATCTTTAGCTGGTAGAGTGTCAACGATTGGGGCTTTGCCATCCTTACCGTTAGTGATGGTGACGGATTTTTGCTTGCCATTGGTTTTGGTAATTGTAACGACATGGTTGCCATTAGCGTCTGTCGTCACATCAACGTCTGGAGATTTACCGTCTTTCAACTCAGTGACTTCCGGCGTGTCATCAGTAACCGAACGATCTGTACCACGGACTTGTGGCGTTACTGTGATAATAACTCCATCGTTAGTTGCATTCCGGCGTGCTGTGATCTTAGGCGCTAAGCCATCTAGGCCATCCTTGACAATGGCTCTGGCAACGGGTTCCTTCGTGGTATCCACCTTACCCGTTTCAGGGTTGACTGGGTAGAAGTTAATCAGATTACCATAGGATGTTCTTTCCACCACTGGCAGATAGGTCTTGCCGTCCTTGCCATCCTTACCGTCTTTACCATTAGTTCCTGCAGCACCTTGGTCGCCTTTTTCACCTTTATCGCCTTTTGCGATGGTGAGAACTGTGCCATCGGATAAAGTGACTAAAGTGTTCCCTTTATCGTCTTTAGCGGTGTGGGTGACGGTAATGGACTTGCCGTCTTTACCATCTTTACCGTTGCTTCCGGCGTCACCTTTGTCACCCTTATCACCTTTTTCACCCTTTTGCCCGTTCTTCACTTCGAATGAAGTGGTGCTGCCGTCTGGGTTCTTAATAGTGATTGTGTGACCATCTGGGGTTTCAGCGGTTGAGACTTCTGGGGATTTTCCGTTCACACCGTCTTTACCGTTGGCTCCAGCTGCACCGGTGTCACCTTTATCTCCCTTGGCGCCTTTTTCGCCTGGAAGGCCTTGGTCACCTTTGTCCCCTTTTGCGATATTGAGGACTGTACCATCGGATAGAGTAACAACTGTATTGCCATCTTTATCTTTTTCGGTCTTGGTTACTGTTAGTGGAGTGGCATCTTTACCATTTTCTCCATCCTTACCGTTCTTGATGGTTGTAGTAGTGGTTGAGCCGTCTGGATTGGTAATAGTAATAGTGTGAGATCCATCGCCGTTATCTTTGGTTGAGATAAGTGGTGATTTTCCGTCTTTACCATCTTTTCCGTTGGTACCAGCGGCCCCTTGAGCACCACGTTCACCTTGTAGACCTCTTTCACCGCGGTCTCCCTTATCACCTTTTTCACCTTTGGCACCTGGTGTACCGTTCTTCACAGTGAATGAAGTGGTAGTGCCGTTTGGATTCTTGATGGTAATGGTGTGAGTGCCGTCTGCGTTCTCAGCGCTAGAGATTTCTGGGGACTTGCCGTCTGCGCCTTTTTCGCCTTGTGGCCCTTGAGCACCACGTTCACCCTGGGCGCCTTGCAAACCTCTTTCTCCTTGGTCACCTTTATCCCCTTTAGGACCTTGAGCACCTGTATCACCTTTATCCCCCTTGGCGCCTTTTTCACCTGGAAGACCTTGGTCTCCTTTATCACCTTTTGCGATATTGAGGACTGTGCCATCGGATAAGGTAACAACTGTATTGCCGTCTTTATCTTTTTCGGTCTTGGTGACAGTTAGTGGTGCAGCGTCCTTTCCGTTGGTTCCAGCGGCACCTTGAGGACCAGCTTCGCCACGGTCACCCTTATCACCTTTATCACCCTTTTGGCCATTCTTCACTTCGAATGAAGTTGTGCTGCCATCTGGATTGGTGATGGTGATGGTGTGAGAGCCGTTACCGTTATCTTTGGTTGAGATAGTTGGCGATTTGCCGTCGATACCATCTTTTCCGTTGGTACCTGCAGCGCCTTGATCCCCTTTTTCTCCTTTAGCACCATCTGGAATAAAGATGTTATTGGTGGTTTCAAAGGTATCTGGGTTCTTGATACGCAACCAGGTCCCGGGAACTTTCTTGGTATTGTCAGAGAAACCGCGTTGGGCGAATACGATTGGCGATTTACCATCTTTTCCTGGCGCTCCTGCTTGACCTTTTTCACCGTTCTTTACGACGAATGAAGTGGTGCTACCATTTGGATTCTTGATGGTGATGGTATGAGTGCCATCAGCATTTTCGGTGCTGGAGATTTCTGGGGACTTACCGTCTGCTCCTTTTTCGCCTTGTAGGCCTTGAGCACCGGCTTCACCCTTATCTCCCTTTTCACCTTTTTCACCTTTTTCACCACGTTCACCTTGGAGACCTTGATCACCTTTTAGACCTTGTGGCCCTTGAGCACCGACTTCACCTTTGGCGCCATCTTTGATTTCGCCAGTGGCAACCGCTTCTTTAGTCGTGTCTGCTTTGCCGGTTTCTGGGTTCACCGGATAGAACTTAATGGTGGTTACACCATCTTTATCTTTTGTAACAACTGGGGCATAGGATTTACCATCGTCACCCTTTAGACCATCGTGGACTTCCACGGTTTGTGGTTTGCCATCAACGATATTCCCTTTGTCATCACGGATTTGTGGGGTAATAGTTAAAGTGACACCATTGCTAGCTGCATTTCGATCAGCGCTTACTTTTGGTGCTAGACCGTCTTTGCCAGCTACCCCTTGGGCACCGGCTTTACCTTCCGCACCATCTTTGATGTCCACAACTTGTGGGGTGCCATCGACGACCTTACCTTTTTCGTCACGGCTTTGTGGAGTGATAGTGAGGGTCACACCATCATTAGCCTTATTACGAACGGCAGTGACTTTTGGTGCAAGGCCGTCTTGACCGTTTGCACCAGCCGCACCGGTATCGCCTTTGTCACCCTTAGCACCTTTTTCACCATTCTCCACAACAAATGAAGTGGTCGTGCCGTTCGGATTCTTAATGGTGATTGTGTGTCCGTCTGGAGTTTCAGTGGTTGAAATTTCTGGGGACTTACCGTCTGCACCATCCTTACCTTTTTCGCCCTGTGGTCCTTGAGCGCCGACTTCACCTTTGGCTCCATCTTTGATTTCGCCTGTAGCAACCGCTTCTTTAGTCGTGTCAGCCTTGCCGGTTTCTGGGTTCACTGGATAGAACTTGATGGTGGTTACGCCATCTTTATCTTTTGTGAGAACTGGGGCAAAGGTCTTCCCGTTGTCGCCTGCTGCGCCACGTTCACCTTGATTACCTTTTGGTCCTTGAGCACCAGTATCACCCTTATCTCCTTTGGCACCGTCTGGAATAAAGATGTTGTTGGTCGTTTCTAGGGTGTCTGGGTTCTTAATACGTAACCAGGTTCCGGGCACTTTCTTAGTATTGTCTGAAAAACCGCGTTGGGCAAATACAACTGGCGATTTGCCGTCTTTGCCTGGCGCTCCTGCTTGACCTTTTTCACCGTTCTTCACAACAAATGAAGTAGTGGTACCGTTTGGATTCTTGATAGTAATGGTGTGGCTGCCATCAGGATTTTCGGCGCTGGAGATTTCTGGGGACTTGCCGTCTGCGCCATTCTTACCATCTTTTCCATTGGCTCCTGCAGCTCCTTGGGCGCCACGCTCACCTTGGTCGCCCTTGTCACCCTTTTGACCTTGTGGGCCTTGAGCACCTGTGTCACCTTTATCTCCCTTGGCGCCTTTTTCACCTGGAAGACCTTGGTCACCCTTGTCCCCTTTTGCGATATTGAGGACTGTACCATCAGATAAAGTAACAACTGTATTGCCGTCTTTATCCTTTTCAGTCTTGGTTACTGTTAGTGGAGCAGCGTCTTTTCCATCCTTACCGTTAGTTCCTGCAACACCCTGTTCACCGTTCTTAACAGTAAATGAATTGGTGGTGCCATTCGGGTTCTTGATAGTGATGGTGTGGCTACCGTCAGGATTTTCAGCGCTGGATATTTCTGGTGACTTGCCGTCAGCGCCTTTTTCGCCTTGTGGCCCTTGAGCCCCTGCTTCACCTTTAGCGCCATCTTTAATTTCACCGGTAGCAACGGCTTCTTTAGTCGTGTCAGCTTTGCCGGTTTCTGGGTTCACTGGGTAGAACTTGATGGTGGTGGTGCCATTATTATCTTTGGTGATCACTGGAGCGTAGGATTTTCCATCGTCACCTTTTTGACCATCATTGACTTCCACGGTTTGTGGCTTACCGTCAACAATATTACCTTTTTCATCACGAATTTGTGGGGTGATGGTTAGAGTGACACCATTGTTGGCATCATTTCGCTCAGCTGTTACTTTTGGTGCTAGACCGTCTTTACCAGCAAGACCTTGGGCACCGGCTTCACCTTTAGCGCCATCTTTGATGTCGACACTTTGTGGCGTGCCGTCAACGATCTTGCCTTGGGCGTCACGACTTTGAGGCGTGATGGTGAGAGTTACCCCATCATTGGCTTGGTTACGAACAGCGGTTACTTTTGGCGCAAGGCCGTCTTTACCATTTACGCCAGCTTCACCTCTATCACCATTGTCTCCCTTTTGACCATTCTTCACTTCAAATGAAGTCGTGCTGCCGTCTGGGTTCTTGATGGTGATGGTATGGCCATCTTTGGTTTCAGCGGTTGAAACTTCTGGAGACTTACCGTCTACACCATCTTTACCTTTTTCGCCTTGTAGCCCGCGTGCTCCGGTTTCACCCTTTTCACCACGGTCACCTTTGAGACCTTGTGGACCTTGATCACCTTTGTCACCCTTGGCTCCATCTTTGATTTCGCCTGTGGCAACAGCTTCTTCACTAGTATCTGGCTTGCCAGTTTCTGGATTTACTGGGTAGAACTTGATAGTGGTTGTGCCCTTATTGTCTTTTGTGATCACTGGAGCGTAGGATTTTCCATTCTCGCCTGCTAGGCCACGTTCACCTTGGTCGCCTTTTGGACCTCGAGCACCGGCTTCACCACGCTCACCTTGTAAACCTCTTTCTCCTTGGGCTCCTTTTTCACCGTTCTTCACAACAAATGAAGTAGTCGTGCCGTTTGGATTCTTGATGGTGATGGTATGACTACCATCTGCGTTTTCGGTAGTGGAGATTTCTGGGGACTTGCCGTCTGCGCCTTTTTCGCCTTGTGGACCTTGATCACCTTTGTCACCCTTGGCTCCATCTTTGATTTCGCCTGTGGCAACGGCTTCTTTACTAGTGTCAGCTTTGCCGGTTTCTGGGTTCACTGGGTAGAACTTGATGGTGGTGGTGCCATTATTATCTTTGGTGATCACTGGAGCGTAGGATTTTCCATCGTCACCTTTTTGACCATCTTTGACTTCAACAGTTTGTGGTTTACCGTCAACGATATTGCCTTTTTCATCACGAATTTTAGGCGTGATGGTTAAAGTAAGGCCATTGTTAGCTGCATTTCGCTCAGCACTTACTTTTGGTGCTAGACCGTCTTTACCGGCAAGTCCTTGGGCTCCTGCTTTACCTTCTGCGCCGTCTTTGATGTCGACACTTTGTGGAGTGCCGTCAACGACTTTACCTTTGGCGTCACGACTTTGAGGGGTGATGGTAAGGGTTACGCCATCATTGGCTTGATTGCGAACGGCGGTTACTTTTGGCGCAAGGCCGTCTTTGCCGTTTGCACCAGCTTCACCTCTATCACCCTTATCACCTTTTTGGCCGTTCTTGACTTCAAATGAAGTCGTGCTCCCATCTGGGTTCTTGATGGTAATGGTATGGCCATCTTTAGTTTCAGCGGTTGAAACTTCTGGAGACTTACCGTTTTCACCTTTTGGCCCTTGATCACCTTTGTCACCCTTGGTGCCATCTTTGATTTCACCGCTAGCAACAGCTTCTTTAGTCGTGTCAGCTTTTCCAGTTTCTGGGTTCACTGGGTAGAACTTGATGGTAGTTGTGCCATTATTGTCTTTTGTGAGAACTGGGGCAAAGGTCTTACCGTTTAGGCCAGGTGCGCCTTGAAGACCGCGTTCACCTTGGTCACCCTTGTCACCTTTGGGACCTTGAGCGCCTGTGGCACCAGTTTCGCCAGGTTCACCTTTTTCACCGTTCTTCACAACGAATGAAGTGGTTGCACCATTTGGATTCTTGATGGTGATGGTATGACTACCATCAGTGTTTTCAGCGCTGGAGATTTCTGGCGATTTACCGTCTTCGCCTTTTGCACCTTGGGGACCTTGATCACCTTGGTCACCCTTGGCGCCATCTTTAATCTCCACTGTTTGTGGCGTTCCAGATACGATATTACCTTTTTCGTCTCGAGACCGTGGAGTGATGGTTAGGGTGACGCCATTATTATCTGGATTACGCTTAGCCGTTACTGTTGGTTCAAGGCCGTCTTTACCATCGACACCATTCTTGATCACCGTACTATTGGTTGACCCATCTGGATTGGTGATTGTTAATGTGTAGCTACCATCACCGTTATCCTTGGTTGAGATGGATGGGGACTTGCCATTTTCGCCATCTTTCCCTTTTTCACCTGGGGCGCCTTGTGCACCTGTGTCTCCTTTTGGACCTTGGGCACCGGTTGCACCTTGTAGTCCTCTTTCTCCTTGATCACCCTTGTCACCTTTTGGACCTTGAGCGCCTCTTTCCCCTTGGGGACCGCGTTCACCATCTTTGATTTCACCTGTGGCAACGGCTTCTTGGCTGGTGTCAGGCTGGCCGGTTTCTGGGTTCACTGGGAAGAACTTGATAGAGGTTACACCGTTTTTGTCTTTTTTGATAACTGGTGCGAAGGTTTTACCATCTTTACCGTTTCTGATTGTAGCTGAGTGGGTGGTCCCATCCACATCTTTAACTTTTACGGTATAGGTGTCATCTTTATTATCCACCCAGTCAATTTCAGGAGACTTGCCATCCTTACCATCTGCAATAACGGCTTGGTGGCTAGTTCCATCGGGGTTAGTAATCTTTATTGTATAAGAATTTGGTTCTTGAGGATTTTTCTTTTCATTTTTAACAATGGCTAAGCGTGGCGTTCCACCGTCTTTTCCTGGTTCGCCTGGAGCACCTTGTAGCCCTTGAGCACCTCTGTCACCTTTTTTACCTTGAGCACCAGTGTCACCTTTGGCACCGTCTGGGATGAAGGCAGTCTTGGTTTCAACGGTTTTATTGCCATTTTGGTCATATTTGGGATAGGTGAAGGTCACATAAGTACCCTTTTTGCCATCTTTTTCACCGGGTTGGGTTTGGACATCGATAGCCAGATCGGGAAGAGCTGGACCGGTTCCTTCAAGGATGACTTCATCTTGGCGTTCAATTAGGGTCTTTGAATTCTTCTTGGTGTAGTAATCGGTAAAGTTGTCTTCTGTTAAGTCCTCATCACCTAAGACATCGCGGGTTTGTTCATAAATCACGCGGTTGACACCGTCATGGCCAGTTTGTTTGACCACGCGAACACCTTTAGGCAGCAGTGGAGTCGTCTCTACAGTTGAACTATGCTTATCGGTTTCCGTACGCACTTCATAATGCTTAATCTTGCGGAAGGCTGTGTCAACCACTTCATCTTTCTTGAGATTCCTAATGAATTTTTCCGTGCCGACAAATTGCTTGCCTGCATTCACCGTGGCAAAACGATTAGGTTCTTCAAACTTCACTACATAGCTGTTGTATCCAGGTAAGTTTTCAAAATTATAATGTCCATTCAGGTCAGTTGTGGTGCTGGCTAGCAATTTCCCATCGTCAGGGTTGGAGAGGTTGACCTTAATGTTGCTTAGGGTTTGGTCGCCAGTACTTGAACCATCACCATTTCGGTCATCGTAGACTGTCCCAGAAATTTTATAAATATCAACAATTTGTGGAAAGTTGGAGACTTCACCAGCATTTAAAACGTTGAAATAGCGTTCTTTATCCGTGTAAGTCTTTTTTACAGACTCTCTATTAACACCGCTAGCAGATACAATCGGTCTACCCTTGCGGTCAACATAGGTAATTACAATCCCAGAATTGTCATAGTCATTCAATTTCTTGCCATCGACAACTTTTAAAGGCAAGTGCTCAGCAGGAATATTAACCGTCACTTTATCATCCACATTATTTATGGGAACTTCTTGTGGTTGATCTGAACCTGGATAAGTAATGACCGCTTTGGCGCCTACAGCAGCAAGTTTTTCCCGTTCTCCATTTAAGAAAGATAGATAAAATTTCTTGCTGGCTAAGGTTAAATTGCCAGTCCCTTTTTCATTAGTCAGTTGAGGTGCTTTGTCAATAAAGCCTCCATATTGACTATCGACAGGAACTTCTTGGCTGTTTGTTCCATCGCTTACGCGGACCTTGTCCCCGTCTTGCAACGCCTTAACGCTAGCTAATGGAATTTTCCAATAGCCATCAGACTCAGCAACCGTCTCCCCAATTGGAGTTTCTACGCCATCATGGATATAAACGGCCTTGATGGTTTTCCCGGCTGCGGCTTGTCCACCAAAATAATCTTGGTAACGTTGGCCGTTCTTATCGCCTTCAAGATTTTCATTGACAATTCTTAATGAATGAGCTTGTCTATCAGTGACCACAGGAGGTTGGCCATTTTCTGGGGCATCATAAGTTGTCGCCAGTGGCTCTGTTGGGACTGATGTTGCTTCTGTCGAGCTTGGAACTGGATCTGCACTTGGCGCGACTGGATTTGTCGCTTCAGCCTTTGGAGCCTCTGTAGGCACGGTGGCTGCTGGACTGGCTGGAGTACTTTCAGTTACTGGCAGAGCGGCTGGCTGATTATCACTAAGTTGCGGACTGCTTGGCTGGCTTGCTTGAGCCTTATTGTCAAGGGGTGTCGCCTTGGCCTGGCTAGCTAACTCTACTGGACTACTTTGCCCTTGGCCTGAGCTGAGTGCCGGGTCTTGGCTACTTGGAAGAGTAACTTTGCTTTCGGAGTCAGCTACTTCATTAGCAGCCGCTCGAACTACCGAAGCATCTCCCATAAAGAGCAAACCAACAGCGACTGCCACTGAAGCAACACCGATATTCAGGCGTTTAATGGAATAGCGATAGAATTTATTCGCCATTTTTTCACGATATAATTTGACATTATTCTTTCCTAACATAAATGTTTTTCCTTTCTTATCTTCTAAAGAAACGTGAGTAAGAAGGTCTGTTGTAATGCGCTCTAGCTAACCGTCTCACACGAGCTGGACGATAAGTTGCTGAGCGATAAGACCGAGGACTTGAATAAGTAAGCGCCCTTGCCGCTCCCACATTGGCACTGCGATAACCATCTGCGATAAATCCACGACGAATAATTCGATTTATCGTTTTGGCAAGAACTGTCCGTGTTACCTTCGGATTAGCTTGAGGGACTCCATTAATGTAAGTCGTTTCGGTAATGGTTTGAACTTTTCCCTCTTGACCAGCTTGAACAACCACTTCTTCTCGTGGAGCTAATTCTCGATCATCTATCCAGATAATTTTTGGTTTAATGGTTCGAACGGTTACCTCTCTTCTCACTTCAACTACTTGGGTCCCTACTTCCACGATTTCGTCACGTTTGTCGCGAAGGACGCGGCGGGTGACTTGAGGATTAGGCTGTGGACGCCCATTGACGTAAGTGGTCGTTGTGGTTTCTTCGACGCGTCCAGTAATTCCTGACTGAATCACACGGCGCTCGCCTTTTGGAAGATTAGGATTCTCACGAGTGATGGTTTGGTAAGGGATTTCCTTGACGGTTACTTGTGACTCTTGGCGAACCTCTTGGGTCCCGACTTCCACAATTTCGTCACGTTTGTCGCGAAGGACGCGGCGGGTGACTTGAGGGTTAGGCTGTGGACGTCCATTGACGTAAGTCGTTGTTGTAGTTTCTTCGACGCGTCCAGTAATTCCTGACTGAATCACACGGCGCTCGCCTTTTGGAAGATTAGGATTCTCACGAGTAATGGTTTGGTAAGGGATTTCCTTAACGGTTACTTGAGAGTCTTGGCGAACCTCTTGGGTCCCCACTTCCACAATTTCATCGCGTTTGTCGCGAAGGACACGGCTGGTGACCTCTGGGTTCGGTTGGGCTTGACCATTGATGTAAGTCGTTGTTGTGGTTTCTTCTTCTCGACCTGTCACCCCGGTTTGAATCACCCGACGTTGGCCTTTAGGAAGGTTGGGATTTTCGCGAGTAATAGTTTGATAAGGAATTTCCTTAACCTTCACTTGAGACTCTTGGCGAATCTCTTGGGTGCCCACTTCTACGATTTCATCACGTTTGTCGCGGAGGACGCGGCGGGTGACTTGAGGGTTGGGCTGTGGACGTCCATTGACGTAAGTCGTTGTTGTGGTTTCTTCGACACGACCTGTAATTCCACTTTGAATCACCCGGCGCTCACCCTTTGGAAGGTTAGGATTCTCACGAGTGATGGTTTGGTAAGGGATTTCCTTGACCGTCACTTGCAAATCTTGGCGAACCTCTTGGGTCCCTACTTCCACGATTTCGTCACGTTTGTCGCGAAGGACGCGGCGGGTGACTTGAGGGTTAGGCTGTGGACGTCCATTGACGTAAGTCGTTGTTGTGGTTTCTTCAACACGACCTGTGATCCCGCTTTGGATCACCCGGCGCTCACCTTTTGGAAGGTTGGAATTTTCACGAGTGATGGTTTGGTAAGGAATTTCCTTAACGGTTACTTGAGACTCTTGGCGAACCTCTTGGGTGCCCACTTCCACAATTTCGTCACGTTTGTCGCGAAGGACGCGGCGGGTGACTTGAGGGTTGGGCTGTGGGCGTCCATTGACGTAGGTCGTTGTTGTGGTTTCTTCAACACGACCTGTGATCCCGCTTTGGATCACCCGGCGCTCACCTTTTGAAAGGTTAGGATTTTCATGAGTGATGGTTTGGTAAGGGATTTCTTTAACAATTACTTGAGGAACTTTTTTAACTTCCCGGGTGCCGATTTCGATGATGCGATTTTGCCCTTGTTGAAGGACTCTTTCGCTCACTAAGCGGCGACTGACTTCTTTCTTGTTGATGGTTTTGATATGGATTTGGCTTTCGACAATGTTTTTCTTGCCTTCTTGGATCGTCCGTCTCAAGCCTTTGTCAAGATTGGGGTTGTACTTGTAAACAGTATCGAAACCACTTTCTCTTTCTTGGCGGACCAGGCGGGTTTCTTCGACCCGGGCTTTTTCTTGCTTAGAGTAAGTGATTCGAGCCGTACCGTCTTGACGAACAGCCACCCCAGCACCGCCACGATAGTAAGGGGCTACTTCGGAGGTAATGGCAAAGGTATATTGCTTACGGCGGTCAATTCCCAAGGCTTGGGCATTGATGGATTGCACAATACGACCGGCCCCGTCTCCATAGATTGCTTGGAATTGACCACTACGCGCACTATATTTCAAAAGAAGAGGTTCGAATTCTTCAGGACGGAATTGGTCAACGTCCCGTTCATAGCGTCCTTGCATCCGCTTATTATTGTATTCAAAGCCATGGCTAGATCCGACAATCCGACTGTTTCCTGCTTGGTCATTGCGAACGAAGGCTGTGTAGCCACGATGTTGGTTACCGGCAATACGGTTAGACATCCCTTGTTTATCCATCTGACTGGTTTCGGGGTTGTAACGAATGTCAATCTTATAACCGAATGCCTTGGCAACGCCGCGATTCTTGAGGATTCCGCCTTGATTGAGGTAGGCTTGCCCTTTGTTGGCACCTTCGATAAAGAGGAAGCCAAAACCGTCTGCGGCAGTCGTATTGTTGTGGTGGTCTAGGCGGACTTCTAAATTCAACTCGAAGTCTTTATCGAAGCTTACAGCTTCTTTTTTCACCAGGGCACCCCGTTGGCTCTGAACATTGTGAATCATCCGTGATCCTAAGGCATTGCTATTGCCGAATTGAACCGCTTGAACATTCTCTGGGCCACGGTCGGCCTTGGCTGGGTTATATTCTGTTGGGTCATACTTTGTCACATTGGGGCCAATCCGGTCAAAGTGGTTTCTGCCCAGTCCCGTTTCAGTGACGGTTCGGCTATCAGCCACTTCCTTATGGTCAATGACCCGATCTTCTACGGTGCGGGTTTGGTCAGCTTCTCGGTTCCGTTCAACGTAAGTGGGTTGCTCGTCTCCACCCACAAGTACTTCATCGCTGGCTTCCAGGTCGCTATAGTAAGCCGCCCGATTTTCTATACTGGAGACTGGTTGGCTCGCTGACTCGCCCACCTTCTCAGTCAAGGAATGACTGCTGTCTAGTGAAAGTGCCCGGCTGCCATGATCTGCCTCTTTTGAAGAATGACCTTGGCCGTTTGCAAGACCGGCGACATTTGCACTTGTTACGCCTTCATTTGAAGCCGCCTGAACCACAGAGGCCTCTCCCATAAAGAGCAAACCAACCGCAACAGCGACTGAAGCGACACCCATATTTAAACGTCTAATGGCATAGCGATAAGAGCGATTGCAACTTTTTTCACTGATCATTTTAAAATTATTCTTCCCTAGCATATGTTTTGATTACCCTCTTTATATTCTTCTTAGTTTTTAAGTGTAAAAAGCAAATAATGTATAATAAAATATAAAAATTCGCTATTAGTTAAGCAAAAAAGAAATTGAAAAACTAGCAGATTTTTAAAATTAAATCAAATCTCCTGATTATTTTTTAAACTAATAAGTATTTATCACTTGAAAAAACCCAGGAAGCTTGATATAACGGCATTCCTCTTTTGCTTATGGTATATATTTTTCAAAAGGATAATAGTCCAAAAACATTTTATTGTATTTATTATTAACTTTATTTGGTAATAATTTAATTATTTTTCGTTTTGCTGAACAAAAGCTTTTTTTACTTGATTAATATAAACGATTACTTATAATCGGACAAAACTTTCACCAGCTTAGCTAACCAGTCCTCTCCAGAAAATCTCTTCCCTGAGCGCACAAAAAAAGAGACCAGGACAAAAGTTCCAGTCTCTTAATAAAATATAAACTACATCATCAAAATTTGTTCTTCGACGCGCTTGTCGCACTCTATCCTAAAGCTTCCACGTATTGGTAGGCTTCTTGGCCTGCGCTGCCGGCGTCACCGACTGCAGTGGAGACTTGGCGTAATTTCTTCTTACGGACATCCCCACAAGCAAAGATTCCCGGCACGGCGGTAGCCATGTTTTCATCAGTTAGGATCCAGCCTTCTTCATCGGTAATCCCCAAGTCACTGAAGGGCTCACTATTAGGCAAGAGCCCTACATAGATGAAGACCCCACCGGCTGGGACTTCCGTCACTTCATGGGACTTCACATTTTCCACCACAATGCTGGTGACTTGCTTGCCGTCGCCTTTAATTTCTTTGACCACGCTATCCCAGGTAAAAGAAATCTTGTCGTTAGCAAAGGCGCGGTCTTGGAGAATTTTTTGGGCCCGTAATTGGTCACGGCGGTGAATAATGTCAACCGTGTTGGCGAATTGGGTCAGGTAGCTGCCCTCTTCCACGGCAGAATCGCCCCCACCGACTACCTTGATGTCGCGGCCCTTATAGAAGGCCCCGTCACAAACGGCACAGTAGGAAACGCCGTGGCCATTATATTCTTCTTCCCCCGGCACATCCAAGGTCCGATGTACTGATCCGGTGGCGATCACGATGGCCTTGGCCTTAAAGTCGCCATTATCGGTTTCAATCAGGTGGTAAGGCTTGCCAGGAGTCACTTTCTTCACATTGCCGAAGACATACTCAGCCCCAAATTGCATGGCACTTTCGTACATCTTGTTGGCTAGGTCAGGGCCGGAAATGCTCTTGTAACCGGGGTAGTTTTCCACCGTGGCGGTATTAATTAGTTCTCCCCCTGGGACTCCCCGTTCCAAAACAGCAACCTGTAAATTAGCCCGTGACGCATACAGGGCCGCAGTTAGGCCGGCTGGACCGGCACCAATAACGATCACATCATAAGTTTTACTTGCTTCACTCACGTTGATTCCTCCACTTTTTTCACTTTAGTCACACTTTATCCCCAGCCTCCACCAAGACGGGCGCACTGGGACTTGGAAACCGAGAGATTATTTCAAATCCTTTTCTAAGTCAAGTAGGTAGGCGCGTAAGTCGTCTTTGATTTCTGGATGGCGGAGGCCATAGGAAATACAGGTTTTCATATATTCTAACTTATTACCGACATCATAGCGTTGGCCAGTGAATTCGAGGGCAAAGACCCGTTGTGTTTTGTTCAAACGGTCAATGGCATCGGTCAATTGGATTTCGTTTCCGGCCCCAGGTTCTTGGGTTTCCAAGAGGTCAAAGATTTCTGGAGTGAGAAGATAACGACCGATAATGGCCAAGTCACTCGGCGCTTCGCTAGGATCAGGTTTTTCCACGAATTGGCGAACATTATAGATACCGTCCTTATATTGGGCTTCGGGATCGATAATGCCGTACTTGCTGGTATCTTCGTGGGGAACCCGCATAACGGCAATATTTGAGGCATGGGTATCATGATAAGCGTCGATCAATTGTTTTGTCAAAGGAACTGCATCTTCCATCAAGTCATCGCCCAGCATCACCACAAAGGGTTCATCGCCGACAAAGGCCTTGGCTTGTAAGACCGCGTCCCCTAGTCCCTTAGGATAGGATTGGCGCTTGAAGAAGAGGTTAAGGCCAATGGTTTCTTGAACAATTTCCAGTAAGTCGTCCTTACCCTTGGCGTGGAGGTTTTCTTCCAGTTCAATATTGGAGTCAAAGTGGTCCTCGATGGGGCGTTTGTTTTTCCCGGTAATAATTAGAATATCTTCAATCCCACTGGCCAGGGCCTCTTCCACGATAAATTGGATGGTGGGTTTATCAACAATTGGTAACATTTCTTTGGCCATAGCCTTGGTGGCTGGTAAGAAACGGGTTCCTAAACCAGCGGCAGGGATAATGGCTTTTCTTACTTTTGTCATAGCTACTCCTTTATTTGTGAATCAGACTTCACGGTAATTATTGTGACAGTTTGGGTCACTAGTCTCTTCTCTTAATGTAAAAGTTGTTTCGCAATTTAGCAAGCCTTAAGGGGATTCTTATCACTTTTTTATCGATTGCTAGTTCCCAGTGAGCGCTAAAAAATGCGCCTAATCCTTCAAGCGGGCTTGCTTGGCCAAGGACTGTTCTAAGGCCAGGCGGTCTAAGCCGACTTCTTGCTTGCCTTGGCGTTTCATTAGGTCCTCGACTAATTTTCTGAGGTCCTGGTGGTCATAGAGGACCTGGTAGGTAGTTTGGGTGATTGGCATTTCGATCCCTACCGACTGGGCCAATTCATAGGCCGACTTGGTGGTATGGACGCCCTCAACGATCATTCCCATGTGGTCGAGGACTTCACTGACCGACTTGCCCTGGCCAATTTGATAACCGGCCTGCCAGTTCCTAGAAAAGGGTGAGGTACAGGTAACGATTAAGTCGCCAATCCCACTCAAACCGGCAAAGGTAAAGGGATCCGCTCCCAAGGCTACCCCTAGCCGGGTAATTTCCGCCAGGCCCCGGGTCATCAAGATGGCCTTGGCATTATCACCAAAGCCTAGACCAGCTAGAGCTCCGGAACAGAGGGCAATAATATTTTTCAAGGCACCACCGAGTTCTACTCCGACCACGTCGTCATTGGTGTAGACCCGAAAATAAGCATTCATAAAGAGGGCTTGGAGAGCTTCCGCCGCCTTCAAATCTTGGCAGGCAGCGGTAATTCCGGTGATATCATGGCGGGCCACTTCTTCCGCATGACTGGGGCCCGATAAGACCACCGGCCCTTGAATGGCCAAGTCCTTAAAACTGTCTGCTAAGATCACCGAGACTCGCTCATGGGTCTCTAATTCCAGACCCTTAGCCGCATGGAAAATCAACGGCCGGTCTGCCTGTGCATCCTCGGCTTGTAAAATAGCGGCCACTTGGTCGGCTACCCCGCGGATGGCATTGGTCGGCACCACAAAGCCGATCACTTGGGCGCCTTTCACGGCCGCTTCCAAATCAGAGGTTGCGACAATGTCTTTGGGCAAAGTGACCTCTTTTAAATAGGCGGCATTGGTATGTTCTTGGTTAATTTCATCCGCCTGATTTTGCCGGTGGGTCCAGAGGGTCACCTGGTGGCCATTTTCCGCTAAGACCATGGCCAAGGCGGTCCCCCAGGAACCAGCACCGAGTAAGCTGATTGCTTGTTTTACCATTATCTTCTCCTTTAATTCACTTTCATCCAAATTGACTTGCCCTTAGGCTGATTTTTTGGCTTGGGCCCGCCGCTTGGTCAAGTAGTTATAGTCGCTGTAATAAGGCAGGTCTCCTTGCTTGGTACGGCGGTAGATCAAGAGGGCAATCCCCACAACCACCAGGACTAAGGACAGGGCTTGGGAGACCCGGATCGGTCCCAGGTAGAGAGAATCAGTCCGTAAGCCTTCAATGAAGAAACGGCCGGTCCCGTACCAAATCAAGTATAAGAGTCCGGTCTCGCCGAGTTTTAAGGTCTTATGACGGTGGCGGAGGAAGAGTAAGACCCCTACCCCCAGTAAATTCCACAGGGATTCATAGAGGAAGGTGGGGTGGTAGTATTGGCCGTTAATATTCATTTGTTCAACGATAAAATTCGGTAAGTGCAAGGTCTCCCGTAGGAAAGCTTCACTAACCGGGCCACCATGGGCTTCTTGGTTAACAAAGTTACCCCAGCGGCCAATTCCTTGAGCTAGGAGTAAATAAGGCATAATCACGTCCGCCAAGAAGCTCACCTTCATCTTGTGGCGCTTGGCATAAATAATCGCCGTCAAAGCCCCCGCAATCACTCCTCCATAAATAGCAATACCACCCTGCCAGATGGCAATAATTTCGCCCAGGTTTTCCCGGTAGTAGTCCCATTCAAAGATCACATAATAGAGCCTGGCCCCGATAAAACCGATGGGAACTGCCCACATGATCATATCCATGACCTTGTCACTATCAAAACCCTTGCGTTCAATCTCTTTAAGGATCAATTCCACCGCTAAGAACATGCCCAGGGCAATAATAATTCCGTACCAACGAATCTCAATTCCTAAGAAGGAAAAGGCCACCGGATCAATAGCTAGCAGGTTAAGGCTGGGTAAAAGTTTTCCAAGTAAAGTCGTCATCATGACTCATCGCCCGCTTCCGCCTGGTCTTTTTCGGCGTGAGTTTTGGCATCCGCTTCCTGGTTGGCTTGGATTAAATGGGTCAGTCTTTCCTCGAATTCCTTACCGGCATTGTAGCCCATATTATTGGCCCGAAGATTCATAGCCGCCACTTCCACGATATTAGAAGAATTCCGCCCAGTGCGGACAGGCACAGTAATTTGAGGGACATCTACTCCGAGTAGGGAAACCATTTCCGGTTCCGATCCTAAACGTTCATAGTCTTCATCATCGTCCCACATGACTAAGCGGACAATCAAGTGGAGTTGTTGGGCCTGTTTAACCGCCCCGGCCCCAAAGAGGGTGAGGACATTAATAATGCCCAGGCCGCGGATTTCGATCATATTTTGTAAGATGGCCGGCGCCTCGCCCACGATGGAATAGTCATCGCGTTTATGGAGTTCCACCCGGTCATCAGCCACAAGCCGGTGGCCGTTTTTAATTAATTCCAGGGCGGTTTCGGACTTACCGATCCCGCTGTCCCCTATAATCATAATTCCCAAACCATAGACATCCACAAAGACGCCATGCTTGGACACCCGGGGCGCCAGACGCTCTTGGAGGTAGGTAGTAATATTGGAATAGAGCCGGGTTGTCACTGCACTTCCCTGTAAAATTGGGATTTTATTTTCTTCTGCCGCTTGAAAGACCTCGTATTCCGGCATCAAGTCGCGGGAGAAAATAAAGACTGGCGTATCTTCCCGGGACATCCGCCGCATAATCAAGAGCCGCTCATCACTAGTCATTTTCTTCAAATAGGAGTGCTCATTCCGGCCAAACAATTGGACCCGTTCCGAGGGATAGTAGTTAAAATACCCCGATAATTCCAAACCCGGACGGGAAATGTCGCTGGTTTGAATCAAACGGTCTAAATACTCCTCTCCCTGGAGCACCTTCAGCCCAAGCTGGTCCCTGAGCTCTTTAACGGTTACTGCTTCCATAATTGTTTCCTTTCTCTTTTTAAATCTCACTTCATTTTACCATAGGCCCAAGCCATTAGTAAGGCTTGAGAGTGTGACGAGTGCACCAAAGATCGATAACACTGGAGCTAAAGAGCAAAAATTCTTGAAAAGAATTTCTTGCACTTTAGTGAAGTGGAGTTCGATCTGCACCCGGAGCACGTTTTGAGAGTGTGACAGTCACAACAAAGGACGAAATCGCTGGAGAAAACTGGGATAAGCTCAGTGAAGCTGAGCGTTACCAGTTTTTGAAGCGGACGTTCGTCCTGTGACTGGAACACGTTTGAAGAGAGTGCGACAAGCGCAAAAAGAGGGGAGAAAGCTACGCATACTATATCTGTAACTCGCTTTGCTTCGAACAGCTATAGCAATTGGAAGAAGTGCGCAGTAAATCCTCAAAGAGGATTTGCAAGGGCTTCTGAAATGGAGCTCACCTCGCGCTTGGAGCAGGTTTTGAGAGTGTGACAGTCACAACTTATAAAAAAGACTGCAACAGGCGTCGCAGTCTTTTAACGATTAATAACATTTAAGTAAAAACCTTCTCCCGTAGCACTCTCTAATAGTCGCTTCGATAAGGATCAAATATCTTCTTCAACAACTCTTGAGCCAGGCCATAAATTAAGGCCAAAACCATACAGTAGAAGAAGGAAGAAATCCAGAAATAAGCTGTTCCCATCAGGGAGGAAGCCAGCCAGAAGATAAACCCATTCAAGACCAGGTTAAATAAACCCAGAGTCAGAAAGTTGATCGGCAAGGCTAAAATTCTCAAAATCGGGTAAACCAACTTGTAAAGGATAGCGATGACTAAAACCACAATCACCGCCGAGGCAAAGTCTTGAATATAAACCTCTGGCCAGAAAATCCGGCCCAGTCCTTGGAGGAGGATGGCTTGGATCAAGAGACGAATAATATTTCTAATCATGGTCGACCTTAACCTTCTCCACTTCCTTAATTTGACGTTTGTTTAAGTCCCGATAGACCGGTTCCACATCGTCTTCACGCTGTGTGTAGGCCTCTTGGCGCGGATTGGTCCGCTGTCTAGTGCCTTGTCCCCCACCAAAGAAAGTCCGCTTAAAGTTAATCACACTTTCATTAGGAATTAAAACCATCAGGGCCAGGTAGATAAAAATAGCCAGGTAGCGTAGCGGGGTAAAAAGAGCCACCGCAAAGGCAATCCGGAGCCAAACTGCGGAAATGCCAAAGTAGTCAGCAAAACCACCACAAACCCCAGCAAACACACGGTTGGTTAATGAGCGTTTCAGTGCTTTCATAAAATCTCTCCTTATCTTGATTAAAACAAGTACTATCGATCCCGCTGTTCAAACGATTGAGAAATCGCTGCTAAGATATAAACAAAATTAGGTATTAGATAGCGGGATATAAGAATATTTTACCATAAGCACGCTCAAGACACGACTCTCCCTGCCTGACAAACAGCGAATTTAAAGGATTCTAAAGAATTCAGAGTGCGACGGGTCGTCAAAGATCGATAGAGCTACGCATACTATATCTGTACGTTGCTTCGCTTCCTACAGCTATAGCAACTAGAGCTAAAGAGCAAAAATTCTTGAAAAGAATTTCTTGCACTTTAGTGAAGTGGAGATCGATCTGCACCCGGAGCACGTTTGGATAGAGTGCGACAAGCGCAAAAAGAGGGGAGACCATTGGAAGAGGTTTGTAGAAAATCCTCTTTGAGGATTTGCAAAAGCCTCTGAAATGGAGCTCACCTCGCGATTGGAGCACGCTTGGAAAGGATGTGAGGAAGGACCAGGGAGGGAGATTCCCTACCCCTCCACTCCCGGCAAACCTTGCCAGTGACATTGGCTGCCGCTAGGGGTCATTTCGACCGCTAGCTGGATGGGTAATTCCTGTTTCAATTCTTCCCGGTGGGAGATGACAGCAATCAAGCGGCCCGAGCGTTGGTGGAGGTCCACCAGGGTATCGAGGGCCTGTTGGAGGGTTTCCGAGTCCAGGGTTCCGAAACCTTCGTCAATAAAGAGCATACCCACGTCAACCGTCCCAGCTTCTTCCTGGATCACATCACTAAGTCCCAAAGCTAAAGCCAGGGAGGCTTGGAAACTTTCGCCTCCTGACAGGGAATGGACGCTGCGCTCGCTAGCCGTATAGGAATCGAAAACATTGAGGTTAAGCCCCTTAGCCTGGTTGCCACCAATCTCGTCCTCCGCTCGTTTAAAGTAATACTTGCCATTGGTCATTTGATAGAAACGCTGGTTAGCCCGCTCGACGATCCAATCCAAGTAAATTCCTAAAATATAGCGTTGGAAGGAAATCCGCTGACTCTTGTTGAGCTTCCCATTAGCGACATCCGACAACTTCTTCAAGTCACCAAAGCTCTGGTAGCGGTCTTGGTAATCCTGCCATAAGTCAGTCAGGAGAGCGACTTGGTCCTTGAGCCGGATTAAATCTTCCCGGTCCTGACTTAATTGGCTAGCGGCTTGGGCATAGCTTTGGTCGAGCTCGCTTTTTTTCTTTTGGTAAGTGGCTTGGTCTTGATCAATAGCCAAGTCTTTTTCTTTTGCCTTTAAGGCCTCCAGCGACTTTTTATAGGCATATACCTGGTTAGAATAAGCAGATAGAGTTTGGCTGATGGCCTGCCAGTCCCGATCACTTTGGTGGAGGGCCTTGACCTGGTCGTCACTGAGATCCGATTCTCTTCGGGCTTGGGCTAAACGCTCAGCAATGGCCTGAGACTGTGCTTGATTTTTCTTAACCGCCGCTTCTTGGTAGTCCCGCTTGGTGGTTAAAACGGCAGCTTTTTCTTTCAAAGCTTGCTCTTTTTTGGCTAATTTTTGTGCTAAAGCTTCCAAGTCTTTGGCTTCCGTCTTAAGGGCTTGGGCTTTTTCTTCTAAGGTAGCTTGAGAGTCTCCAATCAAGAGAGTCTGGGCTTGTTTGAGTCGGTCTTTCACTTGATCCAAAAAAGCTTTCTGGCGGCTGACCTGGCCTTCACTTTTAGAAAGTTCCTGCTTAAGGGTTTGCAGCTGAATTTCTTGGCCTTTGACCCTTTCCTTTTCTTCCGCCAGGGCTTTTTGATTAGCCTGGTCTTTGTCATATTTCTCTTGGTAAGCCGCACTGGCTTGCTTATAGGCGCTTTTAGCTTGGTCCAGCCGGTCTTGCCAGTCAGTGATAGTGGCCTTAGGGTCAAAATCATATTGCCTGCACAAGTCGGCCCGACTCTGCTTGTGGTAGTTGAGGGCCTGGCTAGCTTCTTGGTAGGCTTGGCTAGTCTTTTGAGCCTGGGATTCTAATTGGTCCACTTGGCCATGGTCCAGGTCTTCAGTGGAAGTATCAGCGCTGACTTGGGCCGGATCAGGATGGTCCAAGCTCCCACAAACTGGGCAAGGACTTTCAGGGATTAAATTCTGAGCCATGATCCCGGCCAGATTGCGCTGGTAGGCCTGCTTAGCATTTAAATAGGTCTGGTTGGCTTTTTGCCAGGTATCTTCCGCCTGGTTGAAGTCCGCTTCTCCCTTTTTAATGGCTTGGTCGAAGGATTGGACCTGGTCGAGCCCGGCTTTTAAGTCAGTCAATTGGCGGCCGGACTCTTTGACCGCTTCCTTTTCCTGGTTCAGGCTGTCGGGATCAAGAATGGCCTGGCTTAATTGGTCCAATTGGGCCTGTCCTTGGCTGATGGCTTCTTCTAGACTAGCGACTTGGCCTTGCCCTTTTTGATAGCTGGCCTCTAGGTTTTCTAATTCAGTCTGACCGTCCTGGACTTCCTTTTGGGTGCTTGTATAAGTGGTCCAGTCCTTGAGGCCAGCTTGAACTTGGTTGATGGCTTCTTTAATTTGCGGCAAGCGGTCCAAGTTTTCTTTTTGATCCTCCCGCTCCTTATCATAGTCAGCTTTGGCAGCTTGATAATCTTTTTCCTCCTGGTCCAGTCGGGCCTGACTTTGGGCCAGGTCCTTGGCCTCTGCTTGAGCCTGGGCTTGGTCTTTTAAGGCCTGGTAAAAGGATAAAGACCCCTGGTAGTTTTGATAGGCCGTTTTTAAATCAGCCATCTGGCTTTGCTTGGCTTCTAGGCGGTCTTTTTCTTGTGCCAGGTCGGCTTGAGCGTCAAAGTAGTCTAGGACTTGGCTGAGCTGAGTTCGCTTGGTTTCCAGTTTTTCCAACGCTTGGCTAGCTTGTTTGAAGTCTGCTTCTTTGGTCGCTAAGAACTCAGCCAAAAGCTGGCCTAGCTTGGCCTCCCCCTGGTCTTTTAAACGATCTTCTAACAGCCCTTGGTCTTCTGGACTAAGCAAAGTCTTTAAGCGTGCTTGGGCCGCATCATGGTTTTTCTTAAGGCGGTCTAAGTCGCTCTTGACCTGGCTATATTGGTCTTGCAAGTAGTCTTGGAAGCGGTTAATGGCCTCGGTATGGAAGATGTGGGTAAAAATTTCCTCCTTTTCCCGACTTGAGGCTTCCAGCAGACGCTTGAACTCGCCCTGGGGCAGCATGACAATTTGGGTAAATTGGGACTTATCTAAACCAATGGCAGCTTTGAGATAAGTTTCTAGCTCATTTTTCTTTCCCGACACCAACTTGCCGTCAACATTGACTTCCAGAACTTCAGAAGGATAGGCCTTGGACCGCCCTTCCACCGCTCCCGGCCCTGTCTGTTTGGGTTGGCGATAGACCTGGTAGTGGTGGCCATCACTGTCAAAGGTAAAACGCACATAGGCCAGGTCCAAGTCGGTGGCAAAACGGGACTTGAGCTCGCTGGCTTCCCGACTCGATCCCGAAGCGCCCCCGTAGAGGGCATAGGTAATGGCGTCAAAGAGAGTGGTCTTACCCGCCCCAGTATCTCCTGAAACCATAAACAAGCCATAGGGTCTAACTCGGTCAAAGTCAATCACGGTCAGGTCCCGGTAAGAACCAAAGGCATTCATTTCTAAACGTAAGGGAATCATGGTCCACTTCCTTTCTCAGTCAGCTAGTCGTCTTCCTGGTCTTTTTGCGCCACTAACCAGGCCGTCTCCACTGCTTGACTTTGTGTTTCGGTCAGAGGCTGGCCCAGGGTTTCTTGGTAGAAGTCAGCGAAAAGTTCTAAGGGGTCAGCCACTTGGCGGCTGAGCTTGTCTTTACTGATTTTTCCCTCAATCTGGGCGCTGACCTGGCCGATATTCACGTATTCCAGGTTCATAATATTGGGATAACTATCCCGCAGCCGGTTCATCCCGTCATGGACCGGGGTCTGGTCAGTCAGTTCAAAATAAATATAGTCCTCCGACTGCCCCGTTAAAGCCTGGTCAAAGCTGGTTTTAATCACTCGGACATCGTGTTGGGGCTGGATCATATGCTTGGTGACTTGGATTGACTCCTTGGTTAAATCCACCTCCAAATATTGCTTATGGTGGTGGGCTTCGGACTTGGAATATTTGAGCGGACTGCCACTGTAGCGGACATGTTCGCCTTTGACCCGTTGTGCCCCGTGCAAGTGACCCAAAGCCACATAGTCAAAATCTTGAAAGACTCGGCTGGGCACATATTCGGTGGTACCAATCGATAAGGGGCGCTCCGACTCCGATTCTTCTAAGTCAGCCCCGGCTTCCTCCAAGCTAGACGAAGTCACGTAGCCATGGTAGACAATCAAATTCAGGCGTTCAGGATCAAAGGATTCCTGGTCCTTAATGGCTTGGACCTGTTTGGCTGCGGCCTTTTCCAAGCTGTCAATGGTCGGGTCTTGGTAGAGCTCGCGGATGACCTGGTAATCGGCATAGGGAAGGAGGTAGACCCGGGCCCCTGGTAAATCGACGTGTTGAGGAACTTTTTGCGGCAAACCCGCCAGGTGGATATTTTGCCGTTCATAGGCCCGGGACCCGTAGGCAATCCGCTCGCCAGCATCGTGGTTACCAGCAATAATCGCCACGGGGCAGGCCAATTCCACCATCAATCGGTCAATCAGTTCATTGGCCAAGCGGACACTATCCCTGCTGGGTAACGACCGGTCATAAAAGTCGCCCGCAATAATCACCAAATCAGGCTCAAGCGCCTTGAATTCATCAATCAGCTGGTGGAGGACCACTTCCTGGTCAGCCAACATGGACCGGTCATTAACAATCTTCCCAATATGCCAGTCGGAAGTATGGATAATTTTCATGGGTCAGCTCCTTATAATAGTATTTAAATTGACAATTAGTCTTGAAGAGCATTCGTTCTGCTTTTGAAATTTGCTCCTTGAAAAGCCATGGCACCGGCTCGAGCCAAGGTCTCTCACCTAGTGAGACTCAAATGGCTCGTAAGGCGGCTCGCCAACGATCCAGCTACGCATACTGAATCCGTAACTCGCTTTGCTTCGAACGGCTTCAGCATAATTCGCTTCGAGTCGGGTTCGGTCTGGCAGCTTTCGTGTCACTTCACAAGTTCCCACCGCAGTTCTGTAGACTGCTTTGGTAACTTGCTCCAGTGAACGAAAGCTTAGCGCCAGCCCTCACACCCTGATGCTTGCTTGTTCATGGCTAAGGACCAATTTCAAAGCGCCACTGCTGCTCACAGCTATTTAACAAAACACATTTCTACCATAACTATCCCTAAAAAATAGGATAACCGCCTAATCAAAACGTGTTCCAAGCGCAGAGCAAGCGTCCACTTCAGAAAACGACAACGAATTCTCTAGTTGAGTTCGTGCGCCAGACTTGAAGTTGCTTCAGAAAATTCCAACGCACAGTTTTCTGTGCTTATGGTATTTTCCTCCAGCAATTCAAGTCTCTAGCGGCGCCCTCTCATCCTTTTTGAGAATTTTTACGCCTTTTTCTTCCAGTGGTCTTGCTCTTTGGCGCGCTTGTCACACTCTCAAGAAAAACCAAGCTCCCCACTTGGAGAGCTCGTTTAAACATAAATTTTCATTATTTTTTATTTAATAGTGGCTTGAGGTATTGTCCTGTATAAGATTTCTTATTCTTAGCCACTTTTTCCGGGGTTCCGGTGGCGACAATGGTTCCGCCGCCGTCTCCGCCTTCTGGTCCCAGGTCAACAATATAATCAGCGGTCTTAATGACGTCCAAGTTGTGCTCGATGACTAAGACGGTATTGCCCTCGTCCACCAAGCGTTGGAGAACGCCAATCAGCCGTTTAATGTCGTGGCTATGGAGACCCGTCGTGGGTTCATCCAAGATATAGATGGTATTGCCACTAGCTACCCTTTGCAGTTCACTAGCCAGTTTCATCCGTTGGGCTTCCCCACCAGACAGGGAGGGCGCTGGTTGACCCAAGGCCACATAACCTAGTCCCACATCGGCGATAGCTTGGAGCTTGCGATGGATTTTGGGAATCGATTGGAAGAATTCCAAGGCTTCGTCCACCCGCATATCTAGGACTTCGGCGATATTCTTGCCCTTGTAGTGGACTTCTAGGGTCTCGGCATTGTAGCGGGTCCCCTTGCAGACCTCACAAGGCACGTAAATATCCGGCAGAAAGTTCATCTCCACCTTGACAATCCCGTCCCCCTTGCAGGCTTCACAACGGCCACCCTTAACGTTAAAGGAAAACCGCCCCTTCTTATAGCCCCGCAATTTGGCCTCATTAGTTTGAGCAAAGAGGTCACGGATATCGTCAAAGACTGAGGTATAGGTGGCCGGGTTAGAACGTGGCGTCCGCCCAATCGGACTTTGGTCAATATCGATCACCTTATCCAGCGACTCATAGCCTTCAATGGCTTTCACCTTACCAGGGACCACTTGGGCCCGGTTGAGATGGCGGAGTAAGTACTTCTTAACCACTTCATTGACTAGACTGGACTTCCCTGAACCAGACACCCCGGTAATCAGGTTAAAGCAACCTAATGGAAACTTGACGTCAACGTCTTTCAAGTTGTTGGCCGCTGCCCCTTTAACTTCTAGCCAGCCTTTATCGGTCTGACGGCGTTCTTCGGGCACTTCAATAGCCTGCTTACCCGACAGGTATTGGCCGGTCAGGGAATCCGGGTCATTAGCGACTTGATCAGGGGTTCCGGCTGAAACCACTTCTCCCCCATGGGCACCGGCGCCTGGTCCCATATCAATTAAATAGTCAGCCTGGCGCATGGTGTCTTCATCGTGTTCCACCACAATCAGGGTGTTACCCAGGTCCCGCATCCGTTTCAAGGACCGGATCAAGCGGTCATTATCGCGTTGGTGGAGCCCAATGGAGGGTTCGTCGAGAACATACATGATCCCGGACAGGTTAGACCCAATTTGGGTAGCCAAACGAATCCGTTGGGCCTCCCCACCCGACAGCGAGCCGGCATTACGGTCTAGAGTCAAATAATCCAGCCCCACTTCATCCAAGAAGCCGAGCCGGGCATGGAGTTCTTCCATAATGGGACGGGCGATCTTTTCGTCTTGGTCTTCTAGATCCAGGTCCTTAAAGAATTCAATGACTTGGCCAATGGCTTTTTCCGTCACTTCGGCGATATCCAAGCCTTCCACCTTGACCGCCAAGGCCCGTTCATTGAGGCGTTTGCCGTGGCATTTAGGACAAGGGAGTTCCGCCATAAATTGGCGCATGCTTTCCCGGATCATATTGGAAGAGGAGTTGTGGTAGCGGCGTTCCACATTATTGGCCACCCCTTCAAAACCCATATCCTTGTCGGTGACATTACCAAACTCATTTTGATAGTTAAAGTGGAAAGTTTGGTCGCCGGACCCGTAGAGGAGCAGGTCTTGTTGGTCTTCACTCAGTTCTTCAAAGGGCTTGTCTTGAGGAATATTAAAGGCCTGGCAAGCCTGGTCTAGGAGGGCTGGATAATAACCGGAAGCCTTATTATACCAAGGAACCAGGGCGCCCTCTTCAAGCGACTTGGTCTTATCAGGCACCACGATATCTTCATCTACCTTCATCTTGGAACCGATCCCGTCACACTCTGGACAGCGGCCAAATGGCGCGTTGAAGGAGAAGAGCCGGGGTTCCAATTCCCCCACGGTAAAGCCACAGAGGGGGCAGGCATAGTGCTCGGAGAAGAGAATTTCTTCCCCACCAATAATATCCACCAGGGCATAACCCTCAGTCAGACGCAGGGCAGTTTCTAGGGAGTCAGCCAAACGCGCCCGGATGCCTTCCTTAATCACCAAACGGTCAATGACCACATCAATGTCATGTTTTTTATTCTTATTGAGTTCGGGCAGGTCTTCCACGTCATACATCTCACCATCAATACGGACGCGGACATAACCTTGTTGTTGGACCTTTTCCAGGAGCTTCTTGTGTTGGCCCTTCTTGCCGTAGACAATGGGCGCCAGGATCTGGATCCGAGTCCGCTCTTCTAAATTCTTGACCCGGTCAATCATCTGGTCGATGGACTGACTTTGGATCTTGGTCCCGTCATTAGGACAAATCGGATGCCCCACCCGGGCAAAAAGCAGACGCAAATAGTCATTGACCTCAGTAATGGTCCCCACGGTGGAACGCGGGTTACGGTTGGTGGTCTTTTGGTCAATGGAAATCGCCGGACTCAAACCATCAATGGAATCGACATCCGCCTTCTTAATATTGCCCAAGAATTGGCGGGCAAAAGCTGACAGGGACTCCACATAACGGCGTTGTCCCTCGGCATAGAGAGTGTCAAAGGCCAAGGAGGATTTCCCTGAACCGGACAGACCGGTAATGACCACCATCTGATTACGGGGAATAGTTACATCAATATCTTTTAAATTATGAGAGCGTGCCCCACGCACGACAATTTCTTCTTTCAAATCGGTCACACTTCCTTAATTGCGTGAAAAGGTATTTGCTTTTCTTTTCATTCGCTATTTTGATACAAACAGGTGTTCTCTTTAATAGTTTATCATAAATCAAGCCCCAAACCTAGTATTGTCGGCTTAACCGCCCCAGGCCGAGATGCACCCTTCATTATAACCAGCCAAGAGACGGAATTAAAGCAAAGGACTCTCTTGTATCTCCTAGATGACCTGATCTATTCTATTTCTTCCAAAATTCCGAAATCAGCTCAGCTAATGCTTTGGGATTGTCGACATTGACTTCATGGCCTGAATTGTTCACCAGGCTGAATTCACTATTTTTAATTCCATCATGAAAGCGTTGGCTGCTCTTGCGATTAAATTGATCTTTGTCTCCGCAAATTAATAAGGTCTTACATTCTATTTTTTCTAAATTTGTAGCTATGTTTAAATCTTTCGTTGAGGCTATCAAGCTAATGACTTCATACTTGGCTAGACCTAATTTTTCAAAAGTAGTTTTGGGCATGAGTCTAAATACCATTGCCTGGATGTCCATGAGTAATTTGGGTATTTTGTAGGGAACCCCGATTAAAATTAAGGAATTGACCTTGTTAGGGTAATTTTTGGCATAATCTAAAGCCAGCAGCCCTCCTAAAGAAAGGCCACATAAGTTGACCTTGCCAGGATAATTATTGATGTGACTTTCAAACTGATTATAAAGATTTTGGTAAGTATAGGGTCCATTGTTGAGTAATTCAAAGAGATTGGGAACATAAGTGGTCCAGTTTTCTTCTTTCAAATGCTCTTTCACGTCAGCCCAACTTTTACTGTCTTGACCCAAGCCATGGATTAAAACATTATCTATACTTTTAGCTGTCTTCATCTATCGCCCTCCGTAAACTTGTTTGTAAGTATTATATAATCTATTATTTCATATCAGCTAACAAAACCAAATATAGACTTAAAATCGGCCTTATGATGTATGACAATTATCCTATTTATTGCAATAATATCAATGGGAAACATAAGGAGGGGGAGTATTATGGCGAATAAATTATCCGCTCGCGTCATCAAAATGGGTAATAGTCAAGCAATTAGTTTAAGTAAAACTGCTTCCGAACTCGCAAACCTTCACATTGGTGATCAACTGGAATTAAAAATTGAAAATGAAAGTATCCAAGTCACCAAGAAAGACAATCATTTGAAAGATAAGATCAGAGCCTTCTACAAAAATGGAGGACTTTATGAAGAAGAATTGATTAATTATGGCAATTCAGATGAAGAATGGTAAAACAATTTATATGCCGTCAATAAAATTAGACCCTATCCGTGGTCGTGAAAAAGGAATTATAAGATTTGGTGTTGATGAGAGGATACAAGCCTTCATCGACACCTTTTTTAATGTACAAAAGAAGCCAGGACGCTTAATCCCAACATCTACCATGATTTACCTTTTTCTTCTAATTTTTAATCCATTTCAACAATATCGGCTGCGCCCATGCCACCACAAAAAAAGCCGCTGACTTTCGCCAGCGACTCTAGTGAATTTGACTGCTGTCACAGTCTATTGAAAACGTGTTCCAGTCACACTCTACTCAAACGTGTTCCAGTCACAGGACGAACGTCCGCTTCAAAAACTGGTAACGCTCAGCTTCACTGAGCTTATACCAGTTTTCTCCAGCGGTTTCGTCCTTTATTGTGACTGTCACACTCTACTTCTCTTTCTTAATCCCGTAAGAGTCAACTAATTCAACGGTCCGTTCTTCCCCTTCATGAAGGTTTCCGCTCATTTCATAGAATTCAATTAAGAATTCATCTTCGGTGACGGTATAAACCGCGAAGTTTTGATTTTGAGATTGACGGTAGTTTTCGTGTTTGTGGTCGAATTTTGGTGAGTCATCGGGTTGCTTAGCCACATCGAAGAGACCGTTCCAAAGTTCCACATCGTCTTCAGTCATCCAATCTAATTTAGGACGAACCTTGTGGACATGGTCAGCACCCTTCATATAGATGGCGTCATAAGCCTTGGTCCCTGAGGTATTCGGGATAATGTAGGTGACGCCTTCTGGGTTCACGTGGTATTCTACCCCATCTTTTTCGACTTTTTCGGTGTCTTCAACTTCCCCGTAAGAGAAGTTATCGGAGGTGTAAACCAAAGACTTGGTCCGGGTTAAGTTGTGGTCGTGACCTTGGAGAACCACATCGACATCGAGTTCGTCCGCTAATTTAGCGAATTCTTCCCGGGTCACTTGCACATCCTCATCTTGAAGAGCGTGGTAGGAAGCTGAGTAGATGGGTTTATGGTAGGCTAGGATGATCCAGTTAGCTCCTGCATCACGAGCTGCTTGGATATCTTGCTTGGCCCATTCCATCTGTTCCTTACCAATGGCGCCTTGTTCAGGATTATCTTCCGATTCCTTGTTGTCATTGGTGTTTAGGACCACAAAGTGAGCGCCGTTGTAGTCGTAGGAATAGTAGGAGCCCCCGGTCATAGCATCGTTAGTAATTGGCACATTGGTATGTTCGTTGAAGGCAGTTAAGTCCTTTTCGTCCCCTAGAACCGTGTATTCATCGTGGTTACCTGGGGTGTAGGCATGGGGTAAGTGGAGGTTTTGGTCTTGGGACATGTCCAAGTTGTCTACCCACTCATCTTCCACTTCGGCCACTTCTACAAAGTCCCCGGTATGGAGGGCAAAGTCAGCGTCAGGAGCCACTTCTAAAGCATGGGAAAGGGTGTCTGCCCCGTAAGCCGCCTCGTTATTAACATTGGCATTCCAGTAAGCATTTTGGGTATCGGTATAGTGGATGAATTGGAAAGGCTCGCCCTTTTCACCAGAGGTTCTAAAGGATCCAGTCTTAGAATAGCCGCCCTCGTCAGAACCCACTTGGTAGTAATATTGGGTGTCGGGCTCAAGGTCATCCGCTTCGGCCTTGTAGGAGTATTCGGTCACATCTTGGAGTTCCAAATAACCTAAGGAGCTCCCTTCAGAAGTCCATTCGGTATTGTCGGTTGTGATTTGTTCGTCGGTGAAGTAACCTTCAACTTCTTCCGGTTTACCGTTCTCATCGACAATGAAATTGCCGTCTTCATCTTTTTTCGCCGCCGCATAAATATAGTAGCCATCCTTGTCGCGCTCAGCGTATTCAGAAGTCACTTCGGTCGCTTCTGCAGCGAATTCAACTGGATCGGACATATCTTCAGACTTGGATACTTTCACCTTGGCATCTGGCATTTTGTCGGTGGTATACCAGTTAAAACCCATGGCATCCGTGGTTTCTTCCAGGAGGTTGGTGGCAATCCGGTTAGGTTCATTATTAACGGGAACAGGCGCCACTTCGGGTTTGTCGTCTTGGAGTTCAATTAAATCCAAGCCATTCTCTTCGCCATAGACCGGGTCAACTTCCTCAGCCTCTTCACCTTCTTTAGAATTTTTGGATTCCTTAGCGCTTTCTTGCGAACTATTATCCCCTGAAGCCACGCTCTCTTCGACTGCACTATCGGCCGAAGCATTATCGCTGTTCTCATTCGTTTCAGCGCAGGCCCCCAAGACAAAAATCGAGGTCAGCAAGAGCCCCACTTTCTTGATACGATCATCCCAATGCATACGGTCAGTATCTCCTTTCAAAATATCATTTTTACTTTAAGTAAATCCAACTTGTTCTCACTATAGCAAAGCATTGTAAAAAAGCTGTAAATTTATCGTAAGTTTTAAGTAAAAGTGAAATTATGGTGATAAGACCGAATAATACTGTTGTTTCTATTAATAAAGTTCATCAATTTATATCATTGAGATAATAAAAAAGCCTATAACTTTTCGTCATAGACTCTTTAAGGAGATTATTCATCAATTAAATCACGATAAAAATGATCGACAATGACCTGGCCTTTTTCGTCATAGAGGTCTTGATCAGCGGTTTTTAGATAGTCAATCAAAGTAAGAAGATTCTGCAGCTGCCCTTCATTTAAATGGTTCAATTCGTTTTTAACCTTATCGAGAGTAGTCATGAAATCACTCCTTAATTATCAATAATTCGCTCATTCAATCATAAAACTTTCCTCCTCATTATAACATAGTGCACCGATTAATCGATAATATGAGATGAGCAAGAATTGACTTTCTAACTATTGTGCAATGCAAGCTAGTGTGCTATACTTTACTTGAAGAGGTACTAGGCATTGCAAGATACTAATTGAATTAAAATAGTGAGGGGAGTTGTCCATGTGAACAGTCAATTAAAAAAAGGCGTCCTAGAGATGCTGGTCCTCCAGCAGTTACGAGAGCGGGATTGCTACGGCTATGAATTGGTCCAAGAAATCTCTGAACATATTGCGATTTCTGAAGGCACCATCTACCCACTCCTACGCCGCCTCAACAAAGAAGCCCTGGTAACAACTTATCTGAAGGAATCCGAATCAGGTCCGCCCCGGAAGTACTACAAAATTTCCAGCCAGGGTTTGGCCACGCTCCAAAAACAGATCGCGGAATGGCAAACTTTCGTCCAAAGAGTCAATGCCATCCTTGAAGGAGGTTAGCTCATGAAAAAAGAAGAATTTATTGACTTACTACGTTTCTACTTACATAAACTGCCCAATTCAGTCATTAATGATATTCTGAGTGACTACCAGGAACATTTCCAAATCGCTATGAATCAAGGCAAGTCGGAAGAAGAAATCTGCCAGGAACTGGGCAGTCCCAAGCAAATCGCCAAGGAATACTTAGACAATGAGCGGGTCTTTATCGATGAACGTCCACCAAAAGAGCCCACTAGCCACAAGACCCGGCGCAATCTCTTAATCGCCCTCTTGGTGATCGTCTGCCTGCCCTTGATTTTAGGTGTACTCTTAGGTCTAGGCGGAGGGTTCCTGGGACTACTCACCGGCTTTCTGGCCCTGGTTTTTACCATTTTTGTGGTCGCTATCACCCTGCTAGCCAGCCTAGTTAACCCCCAAGCCTTTATCAGTGGACCCATCCAACTGGGCTTATTGAATGAGCTCCATCCCTTAACCAAGGTTTTTGCGGTAATCTTCTGCTTCTGTATAGCGATCATTATCATCTACCTAGTCTTTAGGCTGATTAAGGGCTGCTGGAATCTGATCAAGAAAACGTGGTATGCCATTCAATGGCGGCGCAAACGAGGTGATTACTAATGAAGAAACAAGGCAATACTGTCGTTCGTAGTATCTGGACCCTCTGTGGGGTCGCTTTTCTAGCCCTGGTTTTAGGATTAATGTCCTTCTTTTACTTTGATTATGACCATATCGTCAGTGAAATCCAAGCCTACCAGGTCGAACAAAACGCTGACCACCGCCAATTGGTCTATGAAAAGAACTTTGACACGAGCTTTGATCTGATGGAAATCGATATTAAAGACCACAGTGAAATCGAAGTCATCCCTGCCGACACCTATTCCATCAAGATCTGGGACGTTAAAGGCGAGGACTTGAATAATGAGGAAATTCCTAATGATACCAAGTTCTTCGATGTCCAAGATGATGGGGCCTTCTTAAAAATTAATGAGAAGATTCTTGGTACCGGTCAATTCCGTCGCCACCCCATCCGCATCCAAATTGCCGGACCGGACTTCTCCCAAAGTCGTCTTAACGCCAGCGGGAACTATGCTGATCTCAGTCTCAACCAAGCCCTCAAGGACCTCTATTGGGAAGTTTACGACGGCCAAGTCACCATCAAGAGTCCATCCACCTTTCCTATGACCTTTAGTGGCGACGATGTGGCAATAGATATGACGGTCGACGAGGCCAATGCGACCTTGTCCTTCAACCACGGTTATTCCCAAGCAACCATTAATGGGCGAAGCTTGGAAATCCCAGCAAGTCAAGACCTTGACGACTTGGCTACTGAAGAACGCACCAGTCAGCCTGACCAACCCTTTGTCCACCAAATTGGTGAGGGACGCGACCCTATCCACTTCAATGGTGAAGATAACACGGTGAGTGTCCGCTACCCAGAAAACTAAATCCCCCTAGAAAAACAAACAAGCCCAGGAGTTAATCAAAAGCTCCCGGGCTTGTTTTGTAAGTTGGTGGTTAATTATTGTTGTAGTAGTCGCCTTTTTTCATATCGTTGAAGATCACGTGGACATGGTCTTTAGGAGTCTTGGCGTGCTTAGAGATACTTTCAGTGATTTCCTTAGCAATGGCCGCCTTGACTTCCTGGGACCGTCCTTCGATAAGTTGAATGTTTACAACTGGCATAGCTAAAACCTCCTCATAAGAATTTAATTTAAATTATACCTTAAAAGAAGAAAAGCGATCAATCCAAGAAGAGATTTTTTCTCGAACTGATAACTAAAAAATTTGATGTGACTGTCGCACTCTATCCAAATCTGCTCCGGGTGCAGATCGATCTCCACTTCACTAAAGAGCAAGAAATTCTTTTCAAGAATTTTTGCTCTTTAGCTCCAGTTGCTATAGCTGTAGGAAGCAAAGCAACGTACAGATATAGTATGCGTAGCTCTATCGATCTTTGGCGCACCCGTCGCACTCTATAGTTGAGCTCGGTCGCCAGACTTGAAGTTGCTTCAGAAAATTCCAAGGCACAGCTTTCCTGTGCTTGTGGTATTTTCCTCCAGCAATTCAAGTCTCTGACGGCGTCCTCACATCCTTTTCAAACGTGTTCCAAGCGCAAGGCAAGCGTCCATTTCAGAAAATGACGACAAATTCTCTTTGAGAATTTTTACGTCTTTTTCTTCCAATGGTCTTGCCTTCTTGCGCGCATGTCACACTCTATCCAAACGTGCTCCAGTCACAGGACGAACGTCCACTTCAAAAACCGCCAACGCTCAGTATAGCTGAGCTTATGACGGTTTTCTCCAGTGGTTTCGTCCTTTGGTGTGACTGTCGCACTCTATTTACATTTCAAGATGCTTTCCTTGAACCATTCTTTGAAGCGGTTGCGGTCGATGGTGGTTGGAACGACGCAGTTTACGGGGCGGTCGGTTTTGTGGTCGAGGTCAACGACGGTTTGGCCGTAGGTTAAGGGACTACCGAGTTCCACTTCGACATTACATTCCACTTCTTCAAACATTTCGGGTTCCAAGAGGTAAGCGATGGCGGTTGGGTCGTACATTTCCCATTCTTGGTTGGTTTGGGCTGACCGGTAGTGTTGGAGCATGGAATGGATCATCTTCCCGGTTTCGGTTTTCTCCGCCAATTCTGCAGCTTCTTCCAGACCAATGGTAGCAATATAACCGATATCTAAACCTACCATCACGGTCTTGACTGAGGATTGGAGCACCATTTGGGCAGCTTCAGGGTCAGTTCCGATGTTAAATTCGTCCATAACATGCTTGTTGCCCCGAGTGAAAGACCCACCCATGATGATAATCTCTTCGATCTTGTCTTTGACTTCTGGATACATGGTCAAGAGCAGGGCCACATTGGTTTGCGGGCCAACTGCCACGATAGTAACTTTTTCATCGCTTTCCATTAAGACCTTGCGCATGGCGAGAACGGCGTGTTCTTCTAACAGTTGACTCTTGTCCGGGTCAGGGAAGTCGTAACCGTCCATACCAGATTCGCCGTGGACTTCAGAAGCATCGGTAAACTCGGTTAAGAGCGGTCCGTGGTTACCAGCAGCCACGGGGATATCTTTTTCAAAGAAGTTGACTAATTTTAAGGCATTGGTGGAGGTCTTTTCTAAGGCCACGTTCCCACCCACAGCTGTAATCAATTCCACTTGGACCTGGTCCGAATTCAAGAGAATAGCAGTCGCAATCGCGTCATCAATTCCGGGGTCTGTATCAAAAATGACTTTTCTTACCATGAAAAAATTCCTCCTTGTAAATACTAAGTAACTTTCAATTCATAACTTATTAAATTGTCTAAACCTGTTCCAGTCGCACTCTTCTCAAACCTGCTCGGTGACAAAAGTGAACTCCGCTTCAGAAATATTTGCTAATCTTCTTCGAAGATTACCGCATATTTCTTACAGCGATTCACTTTTCCCATCACCTCACACTCTATAGTCGAGTTCGGAAGGGTGAGGGGATGTCCTTTCAGAAAAGTTGAACGATCAACAAGTTGATCTTATCATCTTTTCCTCCAAGGAATCTCCCTCACTGATCCTTCCTCACATCCTTATCTCTAGAATAAAAATCCAACGATAGTCGCGGTAACCATGGAAGCCAGGGTGGAGACGAGGACGATTTTTAGCGAATACTTGGCCACAACGTTACCTTGGTGGGCGTCGATGGCTTTGACGCCGCCGATGACCATGCCTAGGGTACCGAAGTTAGCGAAACTCATGCAGTAGGTCCCCATAATGGCGGCGGTTTTTTCACTTAAACCTTCTAGGGCCGAGAGAGAAGTCATGGCCACAACTTCGTTGGCTAGGACTTTTTGGGCCATGACTGAACCGGCTTGGACCATGTCTTCTTTAGGAACGCCCATCAAGAAAGCGAATGGCGAAAAGACATAGCCGACCAACTCGGTAAAGGAAATATTGATCAGCCCTTCAAAGAGACTGTTCAACATGGAAATCAAAGCCACGAAACCAATCAGCATAACAGCCACGATCACGGCCGTATTCCATCCGGTTACCATGTAGTCACTCAGCATAGAGAAGAAGGGTTCTCTTTCCTTTTCTCCTTGAGCTTCCTCAGCTTGGTCGCCTTCAATGCCTTCCCGTTCCTGGTAGGCCTGGGTACCTTTGGCAATCTCTTCCTTGTCATTATAGGGGTTAACGATCACAGAAACCGCTAAGGCCGACAGGAGTTGCATGAGGACCCCGACCACCACGTATTGGGGTTTGACTAATTTCATATAGGCCGCCAGCATGGAGACCGTGACCACGGACATGGGAATAACAGCCAGGGTAAATAATTGCTTCTCACTAGCTCGTCTGACTTGGTCGACCACCGATAAATAGTTAGTCGGCGTCCCAAAGACGGTAGAGGCAATGGGGAAGTAGGATTCCAATTCCCCAGCCCCGGTCAGTTTGTTGATGCCAAAACCAACCCACTTGACTACAAAGGGCAGGACGCCCAGCCAGTTTAAAACCCCGATCAAGGCGGTAATAAAGACTAGGGGCGCGAGGACGTGGAGGAAGAAGACAAAACCGTCAGCGGTCAATTGAATTCCGCCAAAGACGAAGTTAACCCCTTCAATCCCTTGGGCCATCAGCCAGTCCATCCCACTAGCAATCCCGTTCAGGATAGTTAAACCCAGGCTGGTTCGAAACAGGACTAAGGCCAAGACCACTTCAGCAACTAACATAATGGCCACATTTTTATACTTAATCTGCTTCCGGTCGAAGGACAGGAAATAACACAAGCCAAAAATGACCAGTAGACCCACAAGGCCTTGTACAATACTCATTGAATCACTTACCTTTCCAAAGCTTAACAGCTTATCCATTTATCTAGAAAAGAAAGTCGACCGCCCCCTTTTGGCTTCATTGTTCATTTAAAAACGCTTTCATCCATATTTTACCCAAATTTTCGAAATAATGCTATAATCTCTAAATAATTTTTAAATCATACCCTGTAAAGGCAAATCGATAACGCTTTCAGGTAGAATAGAAAGAGATTAACAGCGCCAGCGAGTTTAAAAGCTCCCTGGGCGCCTAGAGAGGAAGGAAAGTCCCATGGCATATAGTCCTGCATTCTTACAATTACTGGCCGAAAAATTCCCCAACAAGGCCGCCGCATCCACGGAAATGATTAACCTAGAAGCGATTATGTCGCTCCCCAAAGGCACCGAGCACTTTATGACCGACCTGCATGGTGAATTCGACGCCGTTAACCATGTTCTCCGCAATGGTTCGGGGAATATCAAGGAGAAGATCAATGAAATCTTCGGCGACCGGCTCTCGACCAAGCGTCGGGCCGAACTGGCCACCATTATCTACTACCCCGAAGAAAAACTTCGCGCCCTGACTAAGGAAATGGACTCCCAGGCTGAAATTGATGAGTTCTACACCCTGACCACCAGCCGGTTAGTGGAATTAACCCAATTTGTGGTTTCCAAATACACCCGGTCCAAGGTTCACAAGGCTATGAACCCAGATATGGCCTATATCATGGATGAGTTGATCTTCAAGGACTCCATCCTTTCCAACAAGGAACACTACTATAAACGCATCATCCAATCCGTCATTGACCTGGACGAAGCGCCCCGGCTGATCACCTGCCTGGCAGAATTGATCCGGGAACTGGTGGTCGACCACCTCCACATCTTAGGCGACATCTATGACCGCGGCCCCGCTCCCGACCGGATCTTAGACCTCTTAATGGAGAAGAATTCCTTAGACATTGAATGGGGTAACCACGACATGATCTGGATGGGCGCCGCTTCGGGTTCCAAGGCCTTAATCGCCAATGTGGTCCGGATCCAAGCCCGCTATGATAATCTCTCTGTGATTGAACATGCCTATGGGATCCCGCTCCGTCCCCTAGTTAACCTGGCTGATACGGTTTACCGGGAGGCCGACTTGACTGGCTTCATGCCTAAATTAGCCGATGACCATGACTACCACCATGATGAGGTGGAACAATTGGCCCGGATGCAGCTAGCCATGGCCATTATCCAGTTCAAGTTAGAGGCCCAAGTTATCCGCCGCCACCCTGAATTTGGCTGTGACAACCGCCTGCTCTTGGATAAGATCGATTACCAGGCGGGGACTATTAACTGGCAAGGCAAGACTTATCCTTTAGTCAATACTTCCTTCCCAACGGTGGATCCCAAAGACCCCTATGCCCTGACTGAAGAAGAAGACGCAGTCATGGAAGCCCTGCAAGCTGCCTTTCTGGATAGTGAACGCCTACAAAAACACGTAGCTTTCTTGATTAATAAGGGGTCCATGTATAAGATTTATAACAATAACCTCATGTTCCACGGCTGTATTCCTATGAATGAGGACGGCACTTTCATGGCAGCGACTATTGACGGGGAAACCCTGGCTGGTCAGGAGCTTTTGGATAAGTTCGACCAGGTAGTCCGGCGCATGTATGCCAAACGCCAAAGTGATGAAAGTAAAAACCCCGACCTGGACTTTGCCTGGTATCTCTGGCAGGGTGAAGGATCAGCCCTCTTCGGGAAGAAACAAATGGCTACCTTTGAACGCTACTTTATCGCTGACAAGGAAACCCACCAGGAACACCGCAATGTCTACTACTCCTGGCGGGAAGACATTGACTTCGTCCGAAGGGTCTTAGAGGAGTTCGGCATCGATCCCGACAAGGGCCACATCATTAACGGCCACACCCCCATTAAGGCCAAGGACGGGGAAGATGCTATCAAGGCTGGTGGCAAGATGATTGTTATCGACGGCGGTTTTGCCCGGGCCTACCAAAAGACCACCGGACTGGGAGGCTTTACCCTGCTCTATAACTCCTATGGCATGCAGCTGGTCGCTCACCATCCCTTCCATGGTAAGGAAGACGCCATTAAGTACGAAACCGATATTGAATCCACCCGCCGCGTGGTCGACAAGGAGTTAGAACGGATTTCAGTCAGAGAAACGGATATCGGTAAGCAGCTCACTTGCCAGGTTCAAGCCCTGAAAGCCCTGATTGAAGCCTACCAAGCTGGGGTGATTGGGGAGGAAGTGCATTAGGCTAGTATCATTACTTTCACAACTAGGAGGTCATTCATTTGGAAGTTCAGGTTAGACGAGTGGGAAACTCACTGGTTCTTCCCCTACCTAATAGCGATAAGATTAGTAAGGGGATGAAATTTTCGGTCGAACGTTACACTAACGGATCCATTGTCTACACGCCAGTCAAAGAAAATCTCTTTGAAAACCCAGCTATCTTACAATATGCTGACGATTATAGACAAAATGAACTTTTACTGGAAGAAGATATCGAATAAAATTTTTTGCGACAAGAAAAGGACTAGGAGAAATTTCCTAGTCCTTTTTGTCGCACTCTACTACAGAGTAGGCATGTTTTTCAAAGCTTCACGGGCTTCTTCAACGATGGAGTCAATGATTTCTTTGACAGGGCGAATTTCAGTGATGTTACCGGCTACTTGGCCGATGGTTACGATTCCGTTTTCGGTGTCGCCTTTAGTGATGGCGGTTAACAACATTTGGAGGTTGGATTTTTCGAATTCGTCACGGGTAGAGCCGTTGTCGATTTCTTCTTGGAGTTTAGCGACCATGTCATTTTGGATTAAACGGACAGGAGCACCGATGGAACGACCGACAACCACAGTATCGGTTAAACCACAGTTAACGATGGCTTCCTTGTAACCTTGGGCGATTGGGGCTTCTTCACTGGCACAGAAGACGGTCCCTAATTGCACCCCTTCACCACCAAGAGCAAAGGCTGCAGCTAAACCATGACCGTCAGAAATCCCACCAGCAATGATCACTGGAATGTCAACGGCAGCAATCACCGCACGGGCTAAAGGCATGGTGGTCACTTCACCCACGTGGCCGCCAGCTTCGGTCCCTTCACAGACCACGGCATCGGCACCAGCGTCTTCCATTTTCTTGGCTTGACGGGCATTAGCCACAACCGGAACCACTTTGATGCCCGCTTCATGTAGAGGTTCGATCAATGGGGCAGCATTCCCAGCACCGGTCGTTACCACTTTAATGCCTTCGTCAATAATCACTTCCATGATTTCTTCGGTGTTGTGAGACATTAACATTAAGTTAACAGCAAAGGTCTTGTCAGTGATTTCGCGGACAGCTTTAATTTGTTCACGTAACCAGTCCCCTTTACGGCCAGCGGTAGCAATAACCCCTAAACCGCCTGCTTCAGAAACAGCGCCTGCTAAGGGAGCTTCAGCGACCCCTGCCATGGAACCTTGGAAAATTGGGTAGTCAATATTTAATAATTCACAAACTCGGTTCATGCAATCTCTCCTTTTTAAGCTATTTAGTCAACAATTTTATACTGTAAAAGAAATAGTTCTAACAATTCTATTATGTGCTTATATTCACAACATGTAAAATAGTAAGTTTAGGGGTCTGGGATAACTATATTGTTATGGAAAAATTATGAGTAGCTTGCACTCCTAGATGCTATGAATTATCTTCTGCTTTTACCAAAGGCTCCTTGGTCTTTCAATGCTGTTATCTCCTCTGCCCCATAGCCTAAAGCTTCCAGAACTTCCTGGTTATTTTCACCTACCAAGGGAGCAGCTTGGTAAGGCATATCTAAATTATCGGAGAACTGGACCGGAGAGGTCGGCATCTGCGCATGGTTACCGTTAGCAAATTGGTAATCATAGAGGTAATGATTTGCCTGAGCTTGCGGATCGTGGGCGATTTCTTCAAAGTGACGGGCCCGTTCAAAAGTAATATCAGCCGCTAGGAAACGCTCAGAAAGCGTTTGACTATCAAATTGGGCAAAGGCCTCCTCTAAAATATGGGTCAACTCCTCCTTGTATTGCGAGTTGGCCATAGCTGCTTGGGTGGCATAGCGCTCATCGGCGATTAGGTCTTCTCGTTCTAATAGCTTCATTAATTGGGGGTAACCCTTATCATGAACAGGCAGGACAATGACCATAATCTCGTCATTCTTAGTGCGGTAAGAATGCATCAATGGACTGGTCGGACGATGATAAGGCTTAGGAAAGACATCTTGATATTGGGTGGAAATCACTTGGACTCCATTTGCATAAATGGCTGTTCCATATAGAGACACCCGAACCTCTTGTCCCTGGCCAGTCTGTTCGGCTTGACGTAAGGCTCCTAAAGTTCCACTCAAGAGGGCAAGACCACAAATCCCATCCCCAATTCCAGTGGGAAGATGGAGGGGATGTTCGCCTTCGGGGGATAGGTCAGCGACAAAGCCGCCACGAGACCAATAAGCGGCCATATCATAACCAGGGCGCCCTGCTTCCTCTCCCTGCAAGCCGTAACCAGAAAAATGCGTCCAGACTAAACTGGGATACTTAGCAGACAGGGTCGCATAATCCAAGCCAAGCTTCCTGAGGGATTCTAGCCGCACATTAGAAATAAAAATATCAGCCCAAGCAATTAATCTATCCATCACTTCTAAACCAGCGCTTGTCTTTAAATCTAAAGTGACCCCCTTTTTATTGGCATTATAGAGGTCGAAGATCGGATTTTCTTCAGCCTTAGCGGGGGCTCCCATACTAGCTCCAAGGACACGAAGCACTTCGCCCCCAGGAGCTTCGACTTTAACCACTTCTGCTCCCCAATCAGCCATCATTTTTGCTGCTGCCGGTGCAGCCACCATGGTCGTAAAGTCAACCACCTTAACCCCTTTTAATAACTCAATCATCATAACCACCCTTTCTAAGATAGCGTTTTCTTTTTTCTTATTATGGATGAAAATACAGTAAAAAGGAAGAACTTTTGTTTTGCTAAAGACCTATAACTATAAAATAATCAGGCTTTGCAGTAGTTGTTTTGCTTAATGATACGTATAATGAAGTCAAGAAAGTGATTCAGATAACAACTTTTACTTCAACCCGACTAATGGATAGCGTTAGTTAATAAGCTAATTTTGAAAGGAAAGTTTATGATGTCAACCACTAAAGATGATAAAAAAGCCATCCAAGAACGGCAATTGAAACTCCTTAAGAAGCAAATTCAACAACATAAGGATGTCTTTATTCGTTTGAAGGATAAGTAAGTAGTGAGCACGAGGTTCGCAATTCTAATCCAGTCATGCTAGGATAAAACTGTAGTCGTAAAAAGACAAGCTGTCTGTCAGTGGCACGCGATTTGTCACACTGACGCACAAAGACCAATAAGGAGGAAAACAACTTATGGCAAAAATTGCAAGTATTATGACCGACCTTTTCGAAGATTCTGAATACACTTCACCTAAAGAAGCCCTCGAAGCAGCGGGTCATCAAGTCGTTCCTGTCGGTTTAGAAAAAGGCGCTACCGTTACTGGTAAAAGTGATGGGACCGAAGTCGAAATTGAAGTCGGCATTGACACCGCTAAGGGCGAAGACTTTGACGCCTTACTGATTCCTGGTGGTTACTCCCCAGATAAGATCCGTAAGTATGAAGATGTTTTAAACTTTGTCCGTCACTTCGCTTACAAACATAAACCCATCTTCTCTATCTGCCACGCCCCACAGCTTTTAGTCAACGCGGATGTACTCCACGGTAAAGACATTACCTCCGTTGCCCAAGTGGCTGTTGACGTGAAGAACGCCGGTGCCAACTACTTTGATGAAGAAGTGGTTATCGACTCCTCTGGTTTAATCTCCAGTCGGACCCCAGACGACCTCCCTGCCTTCAACAAAGCCATTGTTGACGCTTTGAAATAGAGTAAAAAAACGAAAAACCAGCGCCTGCCAAAGCTTGAGTGAGCTTGGTGGGCGCTGGTTTTTTGGATTAATTTATCATTCAAATTTACCAATAAGTAATAGTCCACTCATAAACAAAGGATGAGTGGACTTTTTGAATTCTCTTAATGAATCGTTACCTTGGTACCAATGGTAATTTCTGGAAGCTCTTTTTGTTCCACATAGATGGTTCCAGCCAAATCAGCATCGCTTGAATTGTCGAAACGTACCGAGATATGGCCTAAGTCAGTAAGGTTCTTCTCTACGACGCTACCAACAGCAGTGATTTTATAGTCTTGGTCATCAAAGGAGATGGTTTGCCCTGCTTCAATAGTCCCTTGGATAGGATTAACGTCGATATTATAGCAATAATCAGCTAAGTCAGCAGGGGCGTCTTCTCCAAAGAGGATGATCATGTTTTCACTTTTAAATAATTCAGCATCGGCACCAATATTTTTTACTTCTGTTTGATAAATAGTCATCGTAGATTTCCTTTCTGTACTTTTGTTTTTATGAGCGCATTTCTTCTTTGATTAGCTATAGAGACCAATACTTGCTAACCATGCCACTAGGACACGGGGCACACCGTTTAGGAAACGGGAATAAAGGATAGCAGGCACGCCGACTTCAACAGTTTCAGAAGAAGCTTCTGCTAAACCTAAACCAACCGGAATGAAGTCACAACCGTTTTGGGTATTGATGGCAAAGAGAGCAGGTAGGGCTAGTTGTGGCGGAATATTACCCTTACCAATTTCTACCCCAATTAGGGTCCCAACGATTTGGCTGATTACCGCGCCAGGCCCCAGTAATGGGGATAAGAATGGGAGGGAGCAGACAAAACCAATGACCACTAAGCCAATTCCATTCCCAGCCAGTGGGGTTAAGGCCCGGGCGATCCAGTCACCAACCCCTGAGCCTTGGATAAGTCCAATGAGTAAGGAAACAAAGGCCATGAAAGGAATCACGGTGTGTAACATGGTTTCAATCGCTTCACGGGCGGATTGGTTGAAGACGGCAACAATTTTACCAGCACCCATCCCGATTTTAGCGATAAAACTAGGATTTTCAGTTTGTTCGGTAATCTTCTTAGAGGTGTCGTAGCCAGCCTTTTCTCCACTGCCTTCCGCTTGGTCAGCTGCTTGGCTAGCTGCTATCGAACTTACTGGTTCTTGGCTCCCATCGGCCAGACCAATTTGGTTAACGCCAACATTAGAAACATAGATATCTTCGGTAATATATTGGGCTAAGGGACCAGACTTCCCAGTAGCGATAATATTTACGGTAGGAATCCCCTTCTTAGGATAGATCCCGCAACGGAGGGTCCCTCCACAGTCAATAATAGCTAAGGCAATTTCTTCATCAGGGATGGAGGTTTTAAAACCGTTAACCGCTTCCATCCCAGAAAGTTCTTCAATACGGTCCACAATGGCTGGACGTTCGCCGCCACCCACCACATAAATGAATTTGTGTTTTTCTTCGGTTGGGGTAATTACTAGGGGGCCACCAAAGCCGCCTGACCCTTTAACAATTTTTATGCTTTTGTATTCACTCATGATAATTCTCCTTAATCAATGTCCACATCAACGGTTTTTGACAAGGTAATGCCTTGTTGTTTACATACGCGAGCAGTAATGAAGTCTGTGACCCAACCACCAACAAAGTTCATCACTAACCCCACTAAGAGGTAGCGAATGGCTAATTCCATTTGGTTGAGGCCTAAAGCTTCAATCCCTTGGGCAATCCCTAACCAAACGAATAATTCACCGGGGTTAATATGAGGGAAGACCCCGTTGGAGGTATGGCAGAATTGCATTTGTGCGGCAATGTAACCGGGTTTATAGAATTCAGGCAGGAAACGTCCCATGGTCATTGACATGGGGTTCCCTAACATAAAGGCGGACACAAAGGGTAGGATCATGTAACGGGTAAAGACATTCTTAGAAGCCACCCGGGCTAAGCTGGTTACCCGTTCTTCTCCTAAAAGATTAATCACAGCGTTCATGGCCACCATTAACATTAATACCAGGGGAACAATGGATCCCATCCAGGCAATGAAGTTATCGGCACCGGTTTGGAAGAGGTTCATGAACCCTTCCGCAAATTTAACAATATATTCCATTTTTTATCCACGTCCTTTAACTTTATTTGACAGTGTGTATTTCATCTGTGTGGCAAAATTGCCTAATTGTTTGAAGGTGGATTGCGGTTTTTCTTCCTTATAGTCACCGATTTCCACCCGAATGTAGACTTCGCGGGCGTCTTCCATGGCAATTTGGGTTAATTTATTTTCTTTTTGTACCAGGGGATGCTTGCGATCGATCAAATAGAGATCTTGCCCAATATATTGGGGGAGGCGCTTGAATTTCGCTAATACCGTGACTCCTTGCATCTTATAGGCATCAAGGATTCTGGCTTGGTCATTGACGGCAAACATCACGATCGTGCCTTGGCGAATCTTGCCAGACCGTCTCCCGATGGCGACTTTGCCTTGTTTACGCAGGTCTTGGTAAACTTGGTTAAAGTGTTTGATTTGCAGGAAACCAAGAAAGGCTTGGCCCAAGTAGGCCAGTAAGGCCATCCCACCAAATACGATCATAAAGCTCACAATGCGTCATCTCCTTGTAAAATGTCTTGTATCTCTTCCAAAGAATGCGTAGTTTTTAATAAGACCTTTAAGTCCTGGTTATTAGCCACCGCAAAAATGGCTTCATAGATATTAATCAGTAACTCATCCATGACTTGGTTGGTCTGACTGGGAATTCCTAAGAGAAAGACCAGGTCAATGGGCCGACCCTTTTCTTTGATATCGGCTTCCACTTGACCGATGAATAGGATGATTTGATCAAAATCTTCAACCACCGTATGGGGCATGGCTATTCCTTGGTCAAAAACCGTATCACTAATGGTTTCCCGTTCAAAGATAGCTTGTTGGAAATCTGAGGAAATTCCGGTCTCTTCAATGACTTTGTCCGTCATCACTCGGAGCAAGTCTTCGTAACTTTCCCCTTGGTCTAAAGTAAGAAAGTCCAAATAAACCAACTGGGAAAAGAGAGGATTATGCCGTTGGACACTATTCCACTGCGACCGAATATAAGACTCATCGAATAAATTATCCAGTTGAATAATGGGCCGTTTGATTCTGGTCTTGTCTAAAGGAATAGTAGTGAAGATCGCAAAGTATTGACTAGGATCTTCCTGGTTAAATTCCCCTTCTGAGAAAGTGGATAACTCTAAACTGGTCCCTAAGATGCGTTGAATCTGCATCTTAATCAAACGGGCTGTGCCCTTACCGGTGTGACAAACGATAGCAATTTTTTGACTTTTCAAACTTACTTGCCGGTTGATAACCAATTCAAAGTAGAGACTCAGGTAAGATAACTCAATGCCTGGTACCTCACGGTCTAAGACTTCTTCCAAGACCCGGCCAGTAATCTCTGCCAGGGTGAAGGACAACGGGTATTGTTGCTGGACCTCATGGAAAAATAAATCATCACTATTGACCCGGAATAACAAGCGATGAAGAAGAAAAATTAAATGATTGCGCATAGCTTGGTATAACTTTTCCTGGTCAAATTCAATAGCTAAGTCACGTTGAATGGCTTGGAGTATTTCTTGGTAAACCTGGTCAACAAAGGCTGAGTTAAAGCTCTCCGGCACAATGTCTTCCTTATTGTAAATATTAAAAGGATAGGCCAGGTACTGGTATTCATAATGACTTAGGGTGAGGTTGAAATAATCTTCAATTTCAGCAATAAAGACTTCGTAGTCCTCTTGTCCTTGTAAGAAATTCTGGTAATGAGGCATCTCACTCATCAAACCGTGCCCTTGACGGACACGGAGTAGAGTGACATAAACAACTTTTAAGAGTAAATCTTTGGTGAAATTGGTCATATTAAAATTAGGGGCCAAATTCAACAAATGCGTCTTATCTTTGATAGTGAATTGATCTTCCTTGAAGTAAGAAAGAACGATATTGACATATGCCGTGCGGATATCGAGCTCATCCCCTTCCAGAGTCAAACCCTTATTTGGGGTGCCAACAATGGTGAGGTGATAATCCGTTAACTCTTGGCGAAGGTGGCTGATATCATTATTCACCGTCCCGCGACTAACCGTGGTCACTTCAGCAAGGTCATCGATAATGACAGCCTCTTGGTCTTCAATTAGCTGTTTAAGAATATAGGCTTGCCGTTTATTGGAAGAATTAAAGTCAGTATCTTGGCGAAATTTTCCTGCTAAGATTTTCTTAAAAGCAGCAAAATCTTTAATGGTCAAGTGATAGACCTTATCTTCTAAAGTAATGCTGGCAATGCCTCCCAGCTCCTGGTTAAGGAGTTGGATATTCTTTTTGAGGGTTTGGCGACTTGTCTTCAGCCCCGCTTCGAACTCCGCTTGGGGAATCTTGGGGTGCATATATAAATTATTTAAAATTTCATACCAACGATCAACAAGTGCCATAACACCACTCCTTAACTAGCCTCTTGTCTTGCCTCCCGCAACGTTGATGGTTACTCCGGTAATATAGGAAGAATGGTTAGATACTAAGTAAGCGACCACATCGGCCACTTCACTTAATTTACCGCTGCGGCCTAAAGGAATTGTGGTGGTCTTTGAATACCCAGCACGTAAATCATCGACCGTAATGCCACGGGTATAAGATAGGGATTCTTCATAAGCTAGGGTTCTTAGACCGGTTTCTTCTAAAATCCCAGGAGCCACACCAACCACACGCACATTGTGTTTGCCTAATTCCTTAGACCAAGAGCGGGTAAATGAGTAAACCGCTGCTTTTGTTGCTGCGTAAGGGCTTTGGCCTTCGGAACCTTCTAGTCCTGATTCAGAACCCATATTGATGATTACGCCTTCGCCTTTATCTACTAAGATCCGCCCCACCGCTTGGGCAACCAAGAAGACACCTTTTTGATTGATTGCTACCATTTTATCAAAAGTTGCGTCATCCAGTTCATACTTTCCGTTAGGATCTTTAGGATCTACTAATAAACGGGGAACGTTAATCCCAGCATTATTCACCACAGCGTCCACAGTACCGAAGTGGTCCACCACTTTTTGGACACTGGCTTCCACATTTTCTCGGGAAGACACGTCGGTTTGAACGAAAAGTAAGTTCTCATGTTCCACATGGTTATCGGAAATATCAAAGTTAGCCACCTTACAGCCATCATTTAATAATTCTTCCACCACTGCAGCGCCAATCCCTGAAGAGGCACCTGTAACAATAACTACCTTACCTTCAATACCTAACCAATTTTCCATAATCGATTCACCTCTCTAAATTCTTTTTGTTCTTTTCTTTACACTTAGTATTGTATCGGTAAGCGCTGTCAAAATTAATACAAGGTTTTTTCGCTTGATAAAAAAAGTCTTTGACTAATCCTTTATATAAAAGCGCTGACAATTTTGATATTTCTAGTAAACTATAGGTAGAAGTGATAAGAAGCTTTGCTTGGAAAAGTTTTAAGTGAAGTTCCACAAAGTGATTAAGAAGAAAGGAAGAATGGAATGAAACTTGTTTTAGATACCGCTAATTTAGACAAAATTAAGGACTATGTGACCTATTTACCAGTAGAAGGGGTCACCACCAACCCCAGTATCCTGAAAAAAGCTGGAGATATTGATGTGGTTGAACGACTGAATGCTATCCAAGAAGTGATTGGGGAAGACAAAGACCTCCATGTTCAAGTGGTGGCTAAGGATTATGAAGGGATTGTTAAGGACACTCACGCCATTTTAGAAGCAGTCAATGACCGAGTATGCGTTAAAATTCCAGTGAATAAGGAGGGCTTACGGGCGATTAAAACCTTAAAGGCGGAAGGCGTTCGGATTACCGCCACTGGCATCTATTCTAAAATTCAAGCCCTGTTAGCCGCAGAATTAGGTGCTGACTTCTTAGCCCCTTACGTCAACCGCATGCTTAACTTAGATACCGATCCTTATGAAGTGATTTCTTCGGTTTCCTATCAATTAGCGCGGACCAACAGCGACACCGAAATCATTGCCGCTTCCTTTAAGAATATTAACCAAGTCACCAGCGCCCTAGAAGCCGGCGCCCAATACATTACAGTTGGGGATGACGTTGTGGATAAGTTTGTAGAAAACGCCAATATTCAAAAAGCGGTCAGCGATTTCTCTGCCGATTGGACCGCGGTTCATGACCGGGAAAGTTTTGTATAAGGGATAGTGAAATGAAGAAAGACCTTAGTCAAATTAAATTAGTAATCTTTGACCTAGATGGCACCCTAGTAGATACGGAAAAGATCTATCATGCCGGTTGGCGCCATGTCTTAAAGGACTATGGCGTAACGATTAGTCAAGAAACCCTGGATCAAATGCGGGGAGGAACCCGCCAACACAATAATCATGTCATTCAAAATCTACTAGATGGCGATGAATCATTAGCTAAAGAAGCAAGAGAAAAAAGGAACGCGTATTTTAAAGAAGCGATTACGAAAGAAAGCATAGACCGCAAAGAAGGGGCCTTAGACCTACTCATTTATTTAAAGAATATGGGAACGCCAATTGCTGTAGCAACTTCGTCACCACAGGAACGCGGAGAAAGCGTCTTAAAAACTAGTGGTCTAATGCCTTATATTAATTTTGGAGTTTACGGTGACCAGATTGAAAACGGTAAGCCAGATCCAGATATTTATCTTAAAGTTTTAGAACACTACCAAGTTAGCGGCCAAGAAACGCTTGCTGTTGAAGATTCATTGAATGGCTTAATGGCAAGCACACGTGCAAAAATCCCCAGCTTTTATGTGCCGGAAATTCCATTGAAAGATGGGGAGTTAGAACAAGTGGATGAGAATTTTTTAATCGGTATTTACCCTTCTTTAATAGCAGTTAAGAATGAATTGAATAAATAAAATAGGAAAACCAGCACAGGTCTAGCTCATTGAAGCTAGACTAAATGCTGGTTTCTTTTTTAATCTATAATGCAAGTCAACATTCGCTAGGTGAAAATAGAGTTTTTTTAAGCATAAATCATCAAGCCCGGTCCTCATTTCCGGCTTTTTTTAAAATATTTACGTGACTGACTATATCACTCTGCATCCAAAAATACTAAATCATTGACATTAACATTTATATAATCATTAGAGGAGATAACCTCAACTACCATCTCCTTTTCGTATTTGAATTGGACTAAATACTTGATATACTTGCCCATAAATTGCTTATCTGTCACTATTCCTGGTATCCCTTTCTCTTGCTTGTTTAAGATAAATTCTTCTGGTTTAACCGGATAGATATTATGCTCAACAAAATAATTAGCAATCTTCTTTGGCTCCCATATCGTTCTTACCCCGTTTTCAGGAGTGAAAGCTCCCTTATTCCATGTCCCTTTCACTATAGACGATCTCCCGATGAATTGGGCGACAAAGTCGTTAGTTGGGAAATGATATAAGTTATAAGGTGTATCCATTTGAGAGATTTCTCCATTATTCATCACAACAATGCGATCGGCCAAAGCCATGGCTTCTAATTGGTCATGGGTAACATAGAGAAAAGTTGACCCTACAGTCTGATGGATTTTTTTGATTTCATGAATCATGGAATCTTTTAAATGGGCATCTAAGGCGCTGAGGGGCTCATCCATGAGTAAGACATTTGGGCCGGAGACCAAAGCTCGTCCTAGGGAGACGCGTTGTTTTTGTCCCCCAGATAATTCATGTGGGTAACGATTTTTAAGCTCCTGAAGTTGTAACATGTCTAAAGTCTGATGGATTCGTTTCTTTTTTTCTTCCTTACTCAATTTGTTCTTAAGTACAGAGCTATTCAATGGATATAATAAGTGTTCAAAAACTGATAAATGAGGCCAAAGGGCAAAATGTTGGAATACCATTCCGAAGCCTCTTTCTTCCACAGGCACATTTTCACCTTCCTGATAGAGAAGTTTATCCCCTAATTGAATAGTGCCCGCATCAGGAGTTAAAAAACCAGCGATCGACCGTAAGAAAGTCGTTTTCCCACAACCTGAAGGACCTAATATCGCAATAAATTCTCCTTTATTGAATGAAACAGAGATATTATTCAATGCCACATTATTCCCATAGGCCTTACTTAACTGAGTAATTGTCATTTGATCCGTCAATTGATTTTTCCTCCTTAGCTAGGAAATAATTTCTACAGAATAAGAGCAATAAAATGAATAGGGTCAGTAAAACAGAATATGCTTGAGCTGTATTGGTATCGCCACTAGTTTGTAAATTATAAATGGTTAAGCCAATCGTTTTCGTATTGGCAGCAGCTAAGAGGGAGGATAAAGTTAATTCCGTCAATGCACTACTAAACATTAAAAAGGAACTCGATAATAGTTGCCCTTTCATCAAGGGTAAAATAATTTTTCTCCAAATTTGAGGCTGCTTTGAACCTGAAATCTGTGCCGATTGTTCCAAGTCAACAGGAATACTAGTGATAGCTGTGGATGAGCCGTTAAAAATAACCAAAAAGTAACGTGTGATATAAGCAATAAACAGAATCAATAAGCTGCCATAGACATTAGGAACATTACTCCAATAAAGAATCATGCTTAAAGCCAAAACGATCCCAGGCGTTGAATATGTGATTGACGCACCCAACTCCAATAAAGAGGTTGCTTTGGAATCGATCCTTGATTTGTAATAAGTAGCAAAAATGCTTAGCATTAAGCAGACTAAAATAGCTAAAGTCGTTAAGATGAAGCTGTTCCAAAAGCCGTTATACATCGAGGGCGTTTGTAAAATAAAGGCATAATTATCCAAAGCCATATTAGAAACATCGAAAATACTTCTACTATAACCAACTTGTAAGGACGAAAAGAACATGGTCACCAAGGGCAGAATATTTAGTGTTAGTAAAATGATAAACATCATACCTTCGACCGTTCGTCTATATTTAGGAGTTAACTGAATACGGTCATTAGAACGAGCTCTCTCCGTATCAATGGCAACAGATTTTCTCAGCATATAAGCCCTAAAGGCCACTCCAGTAAAGGCAATCAATGACAAAATGATCGATAGAACAGCAGCCTCATTAAAGCTATGCGGTCCGAAACCAATCGCTTTTTCGTAAATATAGGTACTTAATACCGGAATCCCACTAGGCGTCCCCAAGGTAGAAACAATAGCAAAATTGTCAATAGCACTTAAAAAGGCTAAAATAATTCCGTTTGCTATCCCATACTTAGCGGAAGGCAAATTGATATTTTTAAGCGTTGATACAATGTTATATCCAGATATACGAGAAGCCCATTCTTGTTCAATAGGAACTTTCTTTAAGATATCAATGACATTTAAATAAACAAGAGCTGCATTACTAAGTCCTAATATAAAAATCATCCCTCCCATTGAATATAAATTGACCATGGGAAGCTTCAACTGAGTTAAGAGACTATTCATTGGACTATTGAAGGCAAAGACCGATGTCCAAGATAGCGTCATAATATAGCCCGGAATAACAAAGGGCAGAATGGTTAATAGCTCAAAAGCTTTTTTAAAACGAATGTTTGTATAGGCAACAATGATCGCCACCAATAATCCAAAAATAAATGAAATACAAGTTGAACCAAGGCCTAATATTAAAGTGTTTTTAATGGCTTGAAATGTCCGGCTTGAATCGAAAATAAGCGCAAAATTTTCAAAACCAAGTCCAGCGGGCGTCTCAATCCCCTTAATTATTATGGTAAGTAAGGGGCAGATAAAAACGGTTAAGGCAATAAAGGAAAAGATTAATCGCCAAAATAATTGGGAATGTTGTTTTAGCATGATTTTCACTCTTTCATATAAAGAAAAGGCTAAAGACAAAACCTTCCTTAACCTTTTCATCTCTCTATTCAGTTAAAAATTCTTATTGACCGAATAATTCTGCAAATTTTTCCTTATCTGCATCACGTGTTTCCAATACTTGTTGAGAGTTATAGTCCATGGTTTTAATATCAGAAACCCCTTTTAGCCCCTCAGGCGCTTGAACGCCTTCACGAACTGGCGTGTAACCAATTTCTGCAGTGACTTCTTGTCCTCTTTCTGAAAGAATAAAATCAACAAAATGTTGGGCTAATTCTGCGTTTTTAGCCCCATTAATAATTCCAATCGGCTCGGTAACATAGAGGGCTCCCTCTTCTGGGTAAACAAATTCAATAGGTGCCCCATCATTTTTAGCCCGAATAGCCATATAGTCAACTAACATTCCCATGCCTTGCTGGCCATTGAGTAGGGCATCGCGAACGGTACCATTACCTTGCCCGACAAAGACATCGTTAGCTTTGAGGTCTTCATAGAAATCCCAACCTAGATTACCATCCTGGGTCAAAATCGATAAGTTGAGAGACGCAGCCCCTGAGTACAATGGACTTGGGATCATCGGCATGCCTTTATACTTCGTATCGGTCATACTTTTAAAGCCGTCAATTTCATTGGCATCAACCATATCCGTGTTCACTGCCATACCAGTCACAATTAATTTGGTCCCCGCATACTTAAAATCAGGATGAACATAATCACTAGGAATCTTATCGAGCTCAGGAGATTCATAGGACTGAAGCAGGTCTTCATTGGCTAATTGGTCAAAGGTAAAACTATCCGAAACAAGCAATGCATCTGCTAAAACTTCGCCTGTCTCTTTTTCCGCCATAACTTTTGAAATAACTTCTTCGGTACCTGAACGGAATATATTTACTTTTATATCGGGATACTCTTTATTGAATGCTGCAACCAATTTATTGATGTCTTCTTCAGGTTGAGAAGTATAAAGAACAAACTCGCCAGAAGCTGAATTGCTTTCCCCAGCTTGGCCTGAGCTCGTTCCCGTGTTATTTGATACATTAGGTTGCTCAGCTGTAGAACAAGCGGAAAGAAAGATAAAAGTAAACAATAATAATAAGGGTTTGAACAACTTTTTCATTATACGAATCCTCCACAAATTAAAAATGCTACTGATAAGTTTATTTGTCGACGTACTCTAAAATAACGCCAGTTATGTCTAGCTTGGCCTTAGATAATAATTATCAGTCGTATAGCTTATTTTCTTTTTACAGGAATGCTTACTTACTGACACCAGAGTTCCTTTTTAACAAATTCATTGTAGCAATTTCATGTAAATTTAAGGTAAAAATACAATATAGTTTGCGTTAAGCCACCGAAAAATATGTAAAGAAATTCAAGTAAGATAATAAAATTTGTTCAATACAATCAAATAAACTATCCATAAATATATATTAGACAGATTTTTGTAAATTTTTCTTTATTGCTATGTCGCTAGGTATCACTTTGGGGATATTTTTGAAAATAAAAAGCTCCTCTCAAGGTCAATTCACTATATACCTTAAGAGGAGCTGCCTATATAATTTTATATCTTATTGCATTTCCTTCATTGCTTCTTGTTCTTGTAATAATAACTTCTTGTCATAGCTTCTAATAAATGGGTAATAGACTAAGAATGCTACAGCAGCACAAGCTAATGCAAGGATACCGGCCTTAATATCGCCACCACTACCAATAAATGCTCCTAAACCAACAGGCGTTGGCCAAGCCATTTGAGCGATAACAGGACGAGCGAAGCCACTAGCAATTCCGATATAACCAACAGTCATTGACGCGATTGGAGCTAGGAACCATGGAATCATTAGGTCCACATTATATAAGAATGGAATACCAAAGATTAAGGGTTCATTAATATTAAAGAGTGCTGGAACTGCAGACGCCTTGCCAATCGCACTTAATTGTTCTGATTTTGCCCGAGTTGCTAACCAGAAGCAAAGTACTAGGGTAGCACCCGATCCCCCAATAGTAACATAAGCATTATTAAATTCACCAGCAAATGGGATGGATGCGCCAGCAACATTAGCGGTTAAGTTAGCGAATGTAATGGGTTGTAGGAAGGAAGTCACCAAGGTCGCCCCATGAATCCCAACAAACCATAATGCTTGCATAATAATATAAATAACAACTAGACCTAGCCAAGAATTGGCTAAATTAGTAATGAATCCAAAAGGAACTTCTAAAATTGTAAAGATATCGTAGCCCAAAGATAGTAATAATGCATTAATCAATAACACAACAATAGCGATTGCAAAGGCAGGGATTAAAGCGGTAAATGAATTAGCCACCCCTGCAGGTACAGCTTCTGGGAGTTTAATGGTAATATTCTTTTTCACACAGAAACGATAGATCATCACAGCGATGGTAGCCATAATAATTCCTGTAAAGATCCCCACAGTCCCTAAACGACTTAAGCCATCGGCACCGACACTCCATCCATTAACAATTTGGACATCGGCTTCTGGGTCAATAAGGTGGACTAACTTAGTAACGCCACCTTCCATGACAAGGTTCGGAATGGTCATAAAGAAGGCGAAGGCTGAAAGTAAGCCACCGTTAATTGCTGAGAGGTCAAGATCTTCTTCATCAGCATAAATTTTAGTTAATTCATAACCTAATAGAATATTAAAGTATAATGCCAAAATTCCCATCGTTGCTTTATTAGCTAACATGTACAAATCGCTAAACTTGAAGAAAGTAGCTTCATAAAATCCTTGAAGGGAGGGAAAGGCTTGTGGGAGAACATTAATAACCAAAAACATTGACCCTACAATAGTAAAAGGAATGGTTCCCATCCCAGTATTGGTAATTGCCCGAACAAATTTATATTGAGAAAAAGTCCCTAAAGGCCCCAGTATATATTTATCCATCCAATTATTAATCTTATTATTTTCAGACATATCTACTCACTCATTTCTTTTAATATTGACTCATATTTTAATGCGGATAAATACCATTTATCTTTTTTCCTTCTAACCGTAGCGAGTTGATTTAAATTCCAAACGCATAACACAATACCAAATAAAAGTATCCCTAAAACAATCACTCTTCCCGATTCTACATTACTTAAAAAAGGGAAAAATATCTTGATATCATTCATTATTAAAATCGGTAGTGAGATGATAAGATTGACTACTATTTGGCTGATAAAATACAATTGCGTCATAGGAAATTTCACCATGCTGTCTACAGAATGATGGCTGCTTTTAATAATTTCAAACATAGCAAGTATTGAAGCAATCATTAACAAAAGAGGAATCAATAAAAATAGATTCTTAGTTAAGATCAAAGGAATCAACCAATTTAAGTTAACGAAGAAAAAGATTGGTAAAGAATAACGCGCTAGAAATAAACGCCTGTTTTTCATATTTCGGGTAGCCATTTTGTATTCACTAATCTTTTTATTCATTGCCATCACTTGCCTTCAATTAGGTTTGCAAAACGTTCATACATCCGTAAAAATTCATTTGCCATTTCTTGCAGGGTCATTGTGGTCATCAAATGATCTTGTGCATGAACTAGGATAACTTCCATTTTTACATCTTCCCCTGAAGCATATTGTTGCAAGAGTTCAGTTTGGGCATTGTGAGCCTTATTGAGATTATCGGTTGCGTCTTCTAATTTTTGTTTGGCGTCTTCAAAATTGCTGTCATACATTGCATCTAAGGCTTCATGAACCAGCGCTCGAGCATCGCCTGAATGCAAAATGATTTGAAACGCAACTTCTGTGATTTTATCCTTATCCATATAATTACCTCTTTATTACAATGACTCTTCAACGATTCCTGCTAATTTTTGTGTAGCTGTTGGAATTGGAACATAAGTTTGCGGTGGAATATTAATAATTGGTTTATCTTTCTTATCAGCCTCACCCTTCAAATTTTTGAATTGCATTTTTGCTTGTGGGCTTACCATATAAAGATCATAAGCATCTTTTTGAATCAAACTTGGCCCTTTAGAAATTGTTGTTGCCTCAACCTCAATTTCTTTGCCGTTTTCACTAAAATAATCCGTTAATTTTTTGGCAATCATCGATGATGACATACCTGCTGCACAAATAATCAAAGCCTTTTTCATAATATAAACACCTTTCTTTAATTTAATTTATTTTTTAACCACTTAATAAAGTTATCAAAATTGCTGATATGATTTTGATCAATTTCAGATGCTAATTCCCTATCTTCTAATAAAGGAAGTAACAGACGACTCAAGGAATCAATATTACCCTGGTTCATTTTACCGGGAGATAATAGAAAAACTAGCTTGATTGCTGGATGGTCATTGTCCCAATATATCCCCTTTTGACAGACTGCAACTCCTATGTGAGTCTCTTTACTGACTGCATTTATCGGATGGGGTACTGCGACCACTTTAGAAAAAGCGACACTACCAAATTTTTCTCGATAAGTTAATTGATCAATCATTTTTTCTTTCTCAAAATCTGGCTCGACCTGCTGGATTTTATCCAACAAATTTCCAACGACAGTTTCCTTGGAAATTTCTCTTTGATAATAAGTAAATAAATCACGCTTTAAATAAGTAAACAACAAGGAAGTATGGGATAAAGAGTTCCAAATGTCATCATTATTATTGAAATGACTTTTGCTTTTCTCCCTTTTAATACATTTCAAATTGTGATCAATTTTTTCTTTATCGACGTCACTTAATAAAATCGATACATTGACCACTGGAACATTAAATATAATGCCTGATAAATCGATAGCAGAAATAATAATGTCTACATCCTTTAATGAATCATTATTAATTTCAAAATAGCCTATTGTATCCTTAACGTGCATATAATTGCCATACTCATTGATCAGTCGCTGCTTTAACATTTCAGCACTACCTATCCCTGAAGCGCACACCACCAATGCATTAATCTGCAGACTTCTCTTTGAACGTTCCTTTGCCGCTAAGAAGTGTAAGGCAATGAAAGCAATCTCATCTTCAGACAAAACTAAGTGCTGCCATTTATCAATGGAATGTAGCGATTCCTTAATTTCCAAAAATAAACTTGTATCTTCATTTTTTATTTCATTGAGTAAGGGATTTTTAAAGACATGCTTTTTTTCAATACGATTTAACATTCCTTCCATATGACTCATCAAACTATTTTTTAGCACTGAATCACGATAAAAAGGAAAATCGGTTTTCTGAGAAACTCTTTCAATCAAATCTTGAATAATTTTTGCTAAAGTATCAGGGTGAGCTAACAGATCTTTGACCATCCCCTCTTGACTAGTAGTATCCCCTAAAGCAATAGAAATATACTCAATTTCAACCTTTGGCAAAGAAATATTTAATTCGTTTTCTAAACGATTGACAATGTTGGTGGCAATATTAGCCTTAAAGGGATAAGAACTGATATTTTCTTCTTCAACTGAATAGCCCATTTCTAGTCGTTTTATAGCCAAGGCAATGTGAAGGAATAGATTATAAAGAACATAATCTTGAAGTTCGGCGTTCTCTTTTTGAACCTCTTCAATAATTATGGTTATTATCTTTTCTGTCGGGATCCCCTCTAATAATGAACTATATAGAGGAAAAGCCTCTGTAAAGGCATCAATATTACTGATAAAGAAGTAATTAATAATAAACTTCCGTTTGTTTTCTTCTTTTCCGGTAATATAGATTCCTTTTTGCTGTTGATTATGTAAACAAAGTTGATAGTTCGAAAGTTTCTCTTTAATTTTTGATAAATCATTCTGCAAGGTAGACTCTGAAATAGATAATTCAGACAAGAGAGAATCAAATGCAAACTTTCTATTATTAAGCAATAAACCTTTTAATATAAAATGTTGTCGATCATTTGCTGTATTAATTTTCTTTTGAGAAATTTCCGTTTGAAAATATTGATTAAACAATCTTTTATTATTGAACTGTAAATAATAGCCTTTCCCGCGCTTGGATTTAATTTCTGCCCCATAATCTTCAAGAGACCCTTTTAAAGATTTAATGGTATTCCTAATTGTGCGATCGCTCACATTAAGAAATCCAGCTATCTCTTGGGCAGTAATATAGTCTCCAGACTGCTTCATCAGGATTCGAACAATATCTATTGATCTTTGATCTAACATACGCTTCATCTTTCATAGGTATTTCATTCAATCAACAAGTATAATATATATAAAACGCTTACAATATTAAAGCTAAACTTTTTCCGTTGAACAACGGAAAAATGATCATAAAAAAAGACCTGCTTTGTGCAGGTCCTCTCAATTTATAACTTATACAACATTGATGCTTTTTATAAGGCTAAAATCTTCACTGTCTTCATCATAGCTATATTCTAGGATACAGCAATTTGAAAAATGAGGGCGTTGATCAGTCTGCTTACGCCATTTTAAATAGAACGCATACATGGCGCCACCATGACTCACACATAGGACCTTTTCTTCTTGTCCGGCTGTGTCCATGACTTCGGTAATAGTCTCGGTCATTCGCTCAGCTACCTGGTCTACAGATTCTCCGCCGTAGTCCAAGAAATAATCTCCATAGGATTCTTCTCCTTCTTTATGCGGAGGATTCAAGTATTCTGAGGCTCCTTCATATAGCCCAAAATTCCATTCCTTTAAACCTTTTTTTCTAATATAGTTTGTTTGGGGAACAACTATCTCGGTAGTATCGCAAGCGCGCTCTTGCGTGGAAGAATAGACTGCTTGAAAATCGATACCTTCTTCTTGAAAATAGTCATAGACTTTTTGGGCTTGTTCCCTACCTAGATCAGTTAGAGGAGAATCGCAGGCTCCTTGAATTCGATTAAGTTGATTAAAAAGTGTTTGACCATGGCGCATTAGATATAATTTTTTTACCATGTCTAGCCTCCTTTGCCCTTAAAGTGACGACTTATAGATTTAAATTTTCACCTTGTGAGTCAATGACTTCTTTATACCAATAGAAAGAATCTTTTGCTTTTCTTTCTAAGCTTCCTGAGCCGTCATCATGTTTATCCACATAGATAAAGCCGTAACGTTTTCTCAATTCTCCAGTACCTGCAGAAACTAAGTCAATACATCCCCAAGTCGTATAACCCAAACATTTAACGCCATCTTCAACAATTGCTTTTTCCATTTCTTGGATATGTTGTCCGAGGTATTCAATACGGTAGTCATCATGGACAACCCCATCATCACCCACTTCATCAATAGCGCCAAAACCATTTTCAACGATAAAGAGAGGAATTCTATAACGGTCATAGAGCCAATTCATCGATACTCTTAAGCCAATGGGATCGATTTCCCAATCCCAATCTGAGCGATCGAGGTGAGGGTTTTCAACGAGGTCATGGTTTTCATTATAGTCATAATAAGTATTTTCTTCTTGGTGTTGGATAGTCGCTGATTTATAGTAAGAAAAACCAACATAGTCGACTTTACCAGCCTTGAGGATTTCTAAATCCTTCTCTGTAATGTCTAAATCAAAGTTTTTACGTTTAAAGAAAGCCTTCATATATTCTGGGTATTCTCCAAAGACATGAACATCCGAGAAATAATAGCGTTTTTGCATGGCTTTTTGTGCTTGTAAGACGTCTTCAGGTTTCGAATTTAATGGATAAATCGGTTGGAAATTCACCATACAACCGATTTCAAAATCTGGATTAATGGCATGCCCGATTTGAACTGCCTTTGCACTCGCTACTAACTCATAGTGAGCGGCTTGATGCATGATCGCCTCTCTATCTTCACCCTCTTTAATCTTGATTCCTGAGTTAGTAAATAAGGTAAAGTCTCTTTCATAGTCCGCTTGATTATTGATCTCATTAAAGGTCATCCAATATTTTACTTTGTCTTTATAACGCGCGAAACAAGCAGTAGCAAAACGAGCAAAGAGATCAATCACTTGCCGATTTCTAAAGCCACCATATTCCTCAACAATATGTAAGGGTAATTCAAAGTGTGACAGGGTAACAACGGGTTCAATATTGTGTTTCAAGCATTCATCAAAAAGGTCATCGTAGAATTGTAAACCTTCTTCATTTGGTGCGCTTTCGTCGCCATTTGGGAAAATACGGGTCCAAGCAATAGAAGTTCTAAAGCATTTAAAGCCCATTTCTGCGAATAAGGCAATGTCTTCCTTATAGTGATGATAATGGTCAATGCCATCATGGTTAGGATAATGTTTTCCTTCAACAACCCCATCAGTGATCTCACGTTCTTGCCCATGTTTAGCACCTGTCATGACATCAGCAACGCTAACACCCTTACCGCCAACGTTCCAAGCGCCTTCTAATTGGTGAGCCGCTACTGCGCCTCCCCATAAAAAATCATCAGATAATTTATACATCTCTATTCCTCCTAATTACTTTCTATATCAGATCATAATGAGCAAAAGCCTTATAAAGGCCATCCTTATCGACATCATCTGTAATATAATCGGCGACAGCCTTTGTCGACTCTCCGGCATTACCCATAGCAATTCCAGTCCCACAATATAACAACATATCATTATCTACCCGAGCGTCTCCAAAGGCATAGCTATCTTCTGAAGAAGCGCCTACAAAGCCTAATATATAAGCAATTGCATCACTCTTTTTAATATTTTTAAGCGCAATATCTCCGAATAAGGCCTCCTCATTGTGGCCACCCCAGGTATTGACTGCAAAATCAGCGAATTCTTCTTTAGCATCCAGGTAGTCCTGATAGTCTTCTAAAATAAATGAAATTTTATTAACGTCATCGCGATATAAGTTTTGATCAAATAGCATTTCTGGAAAAACGGACTCCACTGAAATATCAGACAAGTCTTTCTGCCCCTTATAAGCGCCATAACTTATCATGGTAGACTTTCCACGTTCGCGAAAATTTTCGCTGCCATAAAGTCCACTGTTGGATTCCAAATAAAATTCTAGGCCTCTATTTTTGAGCCAATCAACAATTCTTTTCTCTTGTTCTGCACTTAAACTATGATGGTAGATTTCCTTCCCAGCTATTTCCGCATAAGCGCCATTTGCTCCTATATAGCCATCAAAGCCTATCGCTAGAATATCGTCGTACATTTCTGCCTTACTTCGACCAGTCACTGGAAAAACTTTATTTCCCTTTTTTTGGCTAGCATGAATGGCTTGAACAGCCGATTCTGGCAGCTCATTCTTATAGGTTAATAAGGTTCCATCAACATCGATGAAGATATATTTGGCTTCCATCATTCTAGTTCCTTTCATAGACGATTATCTTTCACTATTAATTAAAGTTTCTCACCATTTGATTCAATGACATCTTTATACCAGTAAAATGAATCCTTAGGAGAGCGGTTTAAGCTGCCTTCGCCTTGGTCATTTTTATCCACATAAATAAAACCATAGCGCTTTTCCATTTGACCTTCACTAGCAGATACAAGGTCAATACATCCCCAAGGGGTATAGCCTAGTAGTGGAATGCCATCTTCAATCACTGCTAACTTCATTTGTTCAATATGCTGTCTTAAGTAATCAATCCGGTAATTATCATGAATGCTACCGTCAGCTTCAACCGTATCTTTAGCTCCTAGACCATTTTCGACAATGAATAGGGGCTTTTGATAGCGATCCCATAAAGTATTCATAGTAATTCTTAAACCTAACGGGTCAATCACCCAGCCCCACTCTGTGGTTTGGAGATGAGGGTTACTAATATTATCCACAGCATTACCGCTTTGTAACTCTTCTTCACTAACATCTGCCTTAGAGGTTCGTGATGAATAGTAAGAGAAGGTAATATAATCGACAGTGTTTTCTTTCAGTAACTGTTTATCTTCTTCCGTAATTTCAATATCAATATTTTCTTTATCGATATATTTCAATACCCAGCGTGGATATTCTCCTCTGGATTGAACATCAACGAAGAAGAAATTCCATTGATTATCTCTTTGCGCTTCACGAACATCTTTAGGATCGCAAGAATAGGGATAAAAGTCACCAGCAGCTAACATACACCCCATTTGCGCATTAGGATCAATTTCTTTCAGGCGTTTGGTGGCTAAAGCAGAGGCCAATAATTCATGGTGAGCCCCATTTAAAGTAATTTCATCTTTATGGCCTTTATCCTTACCATCGAAATGAATCCCCGCCCCAGTAAACGGCATATGCAATAGCATATTAATTTCATTAAAGGAAATATAATACTTAACCTTTCCTTTGAAACGGTTAAAAATGGTCACTACAAATTTTTCAAAATATTTCACCATATCACGGTTACGCCATGAACCAATAGCATCCACTAAATGTAAGGGCACATCAAAATGGGATAAGGTAACCACTGGTTCAATGTCATATTTCAATAATTCATCGATTAACTCCTCGTAAAACTTAAGTCCAGCTTCGTTAGGAGTATCTTCAATTCCTTTTGGGAATATTCTTGACCAAGCAATCGAGAAGCGATAACATTTAAAACCCATTTCTGCAAATAAGGCAACATCCTCTTTAAATCGATGGTAGTGGTCAATCGCTTGGTGTGAGGGATAGTATTCCCCCTCCGGCACGTCTTTATAAGATAGAAGGCCTCTGGCTACTTCCCAACGATACTTCCCTTGAGGAATAACGTCCACATTGGTAAGTCCTTTACCATCTTCTAAATAGGCACCTTCAAGTTGATTAGCAGCGGTAGCGCCGCCCCACAAAAAGTCATTTGGAAATGTACTCAATTTATATACCTCCAATGGTTTCAATAATATTGAATTACTAACATCTTTATCTTACTAAAAATAGCATTTAAAAAGTCGCTTTCAAATTGAATAGTTATTTCGTACACAAATGAACATTTATTTCCTCCTGTTTTTGTGTATAATAAACACAAATAATTATTTAATTTGTGCGCAAAGGGGATTGAGATGTTAATTAAAGAACGCTTGGATCAAGTCCAATTTTCACCCGCTGAACAGAATATTGTAAAATATATTCTAGAAAATCCCAGTAAAATCGAAGAAATGACTACCCAGGAAATAGCAGATATCACCCTCACTAATCCCACTAGTGTTATTCGCGTCGCCAAAAAAATGAACTTCAATGGCTGGTCATCCTTTAAAAAAGCCTACGTCAAAGAATTCACTTATCTAAACAATCAATTTGATTCCTTAGACGCTAATTTACCTTTTAAATCAGAGGATTCACCATTGGCAATTGCCGGTAGATTAGCTGCTATCGAGCAACAAACCTTATCGGATACCATGAGTCTATTAAATGAAAAGGAATTAAAAAAAGCTCAGAAATTTCTAACTAGAGCTAAAGAGATTAAGTTATTTGCTAATTTCTCCAATGCACTCATTTCACAAGATTTTGTACGAATGATGAAAAGAATCAATAAGCACACTTTGATTGCTAACGAATATGAGTCATTAGTGGAAGCTTACAATTCAGATAAGAACACATGCGCTATACTTATTTCTTATACTGGACAAAATCCGGAAATTTACAATGTTATTCCCCTATTAAAGAAAAATAAAACACCAATCATTAGTTTAACGGGAATCGGAGATAACCCAATCGCTGAAAAAAGTGACTGCAATTTGAATATCACCACTAGAGAGCGTCTATATTCAAAAATAGGTAACTTCACTTCAAATCATTCCATTATCTATCTCTTGGATCTGTTATATTCCCTGGTATTTGCTGCAAATTATGATAAGAATTTGGAACATATCGTCAAACAAGGACAAGTTACAGACCGGAGAAAGGCAAGTAGTTCAATTATGGAGGAAGATGAGTAAAAGGAAATAGAAAAATACGCAGATAGATTTTTAATGTGTAAGCGTATCAGATAGAAGAATAAAGTTTTCAAAACAAAAAACTTGATAAACCTAGCTTAAAGAGTATTTCACAGAATTCTTCGCTAGCTTATCAAGTTTTTTAGAATTAAATTTTCTATTTGACACTTACGGCATTCCATGGCTTTTTATGTATCAAAAGATGCAAATAAAGGCCCTATGGCTCTCATCAACCACAAATATTAGAGATTCTTTTAATACATAATGCCAAATCAACATTAGTTTGACTAGGAGCAAAAAGCATCAAAAGAAATAAATTTATCCTATTCCAGTAATATAAATTATAGATAAATAGCATACTAATGACTTATGTGTAGAATGTAAAATTAATGCTTACTATAAATTTTTTCTTTAACATCATATAGATTTTCAAAACTACCTTCAAGATATTCATTATCAATCTGTGATAATTGATAGGAAGTTAAAGGAATTTCGGGAACTAAAAAAGTAGATATTTTTGCTTGGGTACCTGCTAATAAACCAGCAAATGAGTCTTCTACTACTATAGATTGTTCCGCTTGCATCGAAAAATGATCTAATACCCTAAGATAAATTTCAGGATCGGGCTTTCCTTTTTTTACCTGTTCACCATAAATAGCATATGAAATGTAAGGCGTAAAGCCGAGAGTATCTATAATTTCTTCTGCACGCTTTTGTGGTGATGATGTTGCTACAGCAACAGGAATTTCAGATCCCTTTAATGACTTTAGTAGACTGATTGCTCCTGCTTTCGGCTTTACGTTTTCTGCTCTTAATTGATCATAAAAATATTCATCGCGTTTGACCATGATATCTTGAACTTCTTCTTTACTACAATTGGCTAAATCCATAAGAATCTTATTATTATGTTCGCTTGTTTGGCCAATCATAGAATTTAAAGTTTCTTGGGTAATATTTACATTATACTTTGCTAGTTCTTTACGCCAACCATCATGATAGACGTAGATAGTATCTGCTAATGTACCATCTAAATCAAAAATTACCAACTTTATATCTTGATAATTTCTCAAAACTAATTCACTTCCTTTTTTAAACTATTTTTGATAAAAATATAACAATAATCAAAAGGTGTTGACCACAATATATGTCAACACCTCATAAAGTGTATTTATATTAATCTACCCTTGACCATAGTATGCATTCTTACCATGTTTACGATAGTAATGCTTATCTAAGTAGTACTGTGGAATTGGTTCCTGAGCATTTCTTGATAATGTTTCAGTTCTTTCTGCCATTTCACATACAGTTTCAATAACCTTTCCAACTTCAACAGACTTCATCGCTGAACTTCCCCATGAAAAAGTACCGTGATTACGCACTAAGACCCCAGGAACTGCCATTGGATCAATATCACGTTCTTTAAAAGTTTCCACAATAACGTGCCCAGTATTTTCTTCATAAGCCTCTTCGACTTCTTCTTCAGTTAGATCACGTGTGCAAGGAATAGGTCCATAGAAATTATCTGCATGGGTAGTTCCGTATACAGGCACATCTCGGCCAGCTTGAGCCCAAGCTGCACCTTGAATGCTATGGGTATGGGTAATTCCGGTAATTTCTGGAAATTCTTTAAAGAGAACAACATCTGTGGGAAGGTCTGAAGAAGGTCTTAAACTATCTTCCTCAAGAACATTACCATCCAAATCAGTAACTACCATGTCTTCTGGCTTCATAGTTTCATAAGGGACTCCACTTGGTTTGATAACAATAACACCAAGCTCTCTATTTACCTCAGCAACATTCCCCCATGTTAGTGTAACTAAGCCATATTCTGGAAGTTTTAAGTTAGCCGCACAGACATCTTCCTTCATTTTTTGAATAATTTCTTTTCTAGACATTAAATCCTGCCTCCTTCATAATTGGTAGCACATAATCTTTTGCTTTTTGGATCTCTTTAGCGGGATCATCAGAAGTTTCCGACCACATTTCAATCATAAATGTTCCATGATAATCTAACTGCTTCAAGGTTTTAAAGCAGCCTAAGAAATCTACATCTCCTTCTCCAAAGGGGACTTCTTTAAATTTGCCTGGATAGTCTTCAGTAACATTTTTAGTGTCTTTCACATGCAGAGCTACAATTTCATCAATCCCTAATTCTAATTCATAGGCAACATCATTCTCAGGCCATGCACTTATATTTCCTAAATCAGGATAAACTTGTAGCCATGGTGAATGAATTTGGCTCTTAATACGATTGAACTTTGTTACTGAATTAATAAATGGATCATCCATTATTTCAATAGATAGCATAACCTGTTTCGCCGCAGCCATATGTACGGCTTTTTTTAGATTTTCCATAAAGAAAGCACGTGAAGTTAGCGTCTTTTCTTCATAATAAACATCATATCCGGCTAATTGAATGTTACGAACACCTAGGTCAACTGCTAGATCAATTGCTTTTTCCATCATTTCAAGGGCGTGTTCCCGAATTTTAGGATCGCTTGATCCAAAGGGATAACGGCGATGTCCACTTAAACAGATAGAAAAAATTCTAATTCCTGTCTCATACATAGCGTCGACTACTTCTTTACGTTCTTCTTTAGTCCAATCTAAACGAGCTAAGCGCTCATCGGACTCATCTACTGACATTTCGACAAATTGAAAACCTAATTCTTTAGCCAGTTGAAGTCGTTCCAACCAAGTAATATTTTTAGGTAAGGCTTTTTCATAAATACCTAATGTAACCACAATATACCCCTCTTTTGCTTATATATATTTAATAAATAACTACATCAAAGATAATGAATGTATCTGCTTTCCATTATCATCAAAATTTGAAGGTGACAACCATTTTAATAATCTTTTTTTATTCAATGGCCACTCACTATCCAACATTGAAAACCAAGCTGTGTCACGGTTTCTACCTTTATAGATTTTTTCTTGCCTAAAAGTTCCTTCATATTTAAAACCTAAACGCTCAGCTGCATGCCAGGAAGCTTGATTTAAACTATCACATCTCCAGACATAACGTCGATATTTCAAATTTTCGAACACATATTGAGCCAATAAATACTGTGCTTCAGTTGCTTGAATGGTTTTCTGAAGATCTTTACTATAAAAAACATGACCCACTTCTATTGCAAAATTTTTTGAATCTATCGCTTGAAGAGCAAGACTCCCATTGACTTTTTTACTAACTTTATCAACTATCACTAGATAATAAGGATCTTTAGATTCTGCCATTTTTCTTAACCGGTCTTTATATGTTGATAGGTTTTGGGGTGGCAACTTACTTTGATAAGTCCATAATTCTAAAGGAGAAGATGGCCCCAATAAAGACTCCAAAGCTTCCACATGTTTAGAATAATTAAGCTTTTCAATATGACAAGTATCGCCATGGAGACAAACAATATTTGGCAATCTTTCAATCATTTGCTCTTCAATTTCATCGCCAATTGTTTGATTAAATCGATTTAATCTCATAATTTCCCCCGATGCAGAATATAGGAAAAGTTCAGTGTAAATTATTAAAAACACTGAACTTTTCTAAAGGTATTATCTATCCCCAAATTTCTTTGATTTTATTTTGGAAATCGGTAGCTGCTTGAGCAGGATCCTCAGCTTGTGTAATTCCACGTCCAGCAATAAAGCAGTACACATCTACTCCCTTAAAGAGGTCTAAAATATCTACATTTAATCCTCCTGTCACAGATACCTTAAAGCCCATCTCAGTAAGTTTTTTCACTTTATTAAGATCTTTCTCTCCCCAAGTCTCACCTGCTAGTAAGGCATCACGGCTTTGATGATAAATCGCTTGATCGATACCAGCATCTAGCCATTGTTGAGCTTGTTCATAGGTCCAATCACCATAAAGTTCAACTTGAACTGATTCGATTTCTTTAGCAGCTGCTTCCATCGTTGGAATAGTTGCTGAACAAATACAGGTCATAAAGTTAGCTCCTGCTGATTTAAAGTTAGCAGCTACTGTGCCTCCAGCATCTGCACATTTAGGATCAGCTACAATTAATTTATCTGGATATAGTGCGCGGAAACAGCGAACAGCTTCGCTACCTTCTTGTAATAACAAAATGGTACCTGCCTCGATGATATCTACAATATCGCCAACAGCTTTAATATCAGCTAGAGCACTAGGTAAATCATTGTGATCACAAGCAATTTGTAATTTAGGTAAGGACATTTTTATCTTCTTCCCTTTCTTTTATAACATTTAATGCAAGTCAGTTTATTCAGGTTTAAGATCGCTTTCTTCAATTCTTTGTTTTACTTCTTTAGCTGACATAACATTTTGAACACCAATAACTGTTACACCTGATTTAGCTGCTTGATCAAACATATTGACAAAGTTTAAAGGAGTAAAGACTACATCATAATTCTTAGCTGTTGATTTCCCTTCTGCAATTGAAGTATGGTTAATTGCAGTCACTTTAAAGCCTAATTCTTCTAAAGCTTTTTGAGCACTTTTTTGTAGCATTAAACTTGTCCCTGATCCGTTTGCACATGATACTAATACACGCATGTAAAATCCTCCTCTATTTCTTACCTATATTTCAATTAATTTTTCTCAAATTTTTCTTTATATTGTTCGTAGTCTTCAACTTCCATGAAGTAGCCTTCTGGATTCTTACGATACTGTAATTGTGGAATTGCAAACAAGATTGCAATAACAACAGCAATACCTGCATAACCTAGGAATTTCATAATAATAGTAAATCCTGGCCATACGGTAGCCCAGTCTAGCATTCCGAGGTATCCACCATAGGTAGACAAACCAATCCAACTTGCAAACAGAGCTGATCCAACAACTTGCACAATACCAGAGATAAATGGCAAGACAATAGCTGCTTTATAACCACCACGATTGTTAGCAAAAACTCCAATAGCTGCATTATCAAAGAACATTGGAATAAATCCGGCAATAACAATAGTAGGTGATTTAAAAATTATCAATAGAGCGATCATTAAGAATTGACCGATAGCACCTGATAAGAATCCGACTGTCGAAGCGTTTGGCGAACCAAATGCAAAGGTTGCTGCAATATCAATACCTGGTACTGCACCCGGTAAAATTGTATTAGAGATACCTTGGAAGGATTCGGTTAACTCTCCAACGAAAGTACGAACACCTAATTGTAAAATTGCTAAATATACCGCAAAGTAAAGACAGCTTTGAACAATGTAGAAGAAGAAGTTTTGTTCTGCTTTTAATGCACCTAATTCTACTAGATAAGGTTTCCCTAAGACTGTTAAAATAATTCCAAAGAAGAAAAGCATTAAGATTGATGTTGACACCATATTTTCATTAAAGATGGACAACCAACCTGGAAGTTCAATATCTTCCATTCTTTTTACTTCTTTACCGTCTTTAGGCTTGAATTTTTCAGCTAATTTAGCAAAGAAAGTCAAACCAAACATTTGTTGGTGAGCAACAGCAAATCCCCCACCGTCAGTTAAGTCTTGGCAAATACCAATAGTCAAGTTTGAACCAACTGCCCAATATAAACCAAGGATAATAGACATAATAATCAATACCCACCAACGGTCCATCATTGGATAACAGAAAAGCATAATCCAGAATGCTGTAGAAGCTTGTTGAACTTGTACGTTACCTGTAGTGAATAATGCACGCAATTTAGTTATTTTATTAAATCGAACTAAAACAATATTAACAATAAAGGCAATTAATAATAGTAGCATTACATCGCCAAAGGTACGCCCGAATACTTCTTCAACACCTGCTGTAACAGCATTTTGACCAAAATAAGGGTCAATAACCATCGCATCTAAATTGAAGCGGTCCTTTAACCCAACTAAGATAGGTCTAAAGTTACTAATCAACCCACTAGAACCTACAGTTAAGATTAAATAACCACATGTAGCTTTTAAAAACCCGGCTAAACAATCATACCAAGGACGCTTTAAAAGAATGTAACCGATTAAAACAATAAACCCAATCATAAAGGCAGGCTGAGTTAATATATTTTGAGCAAAGAATGTCCATATAGCTAAAAGCCAATTTCCTAAAGTCTCCACTGTTTTCTCCCCTCTCTAGAAGTTACTAAAGCAATTTTTTATAATCTTCAATACTATTCGTTGCTTTGAGCTTTTCAACAATATCTTCGTCCATTAACAACTCCATTAAATTTTGAATGTTTTGCAAATGTTCATCGGGATCTTTAGCTGCTAAAGTAAAGAATAATTCAGCATAATGATCTTCTCCAGTTTTTTCATCATGAAATGTTACTGGTTCCTTATATTTTGTAAAGCTTATTCCTGTACCTAGAACTCCAGGATTTTCTGCTTGTGCGTGTGGCATGGCAATACCAGGAACAATTACAATGTAGGGGCCATTATCCTTCACAGATTGGACAATGGCATCTACATAATCATTTGTAATTAAATTCTTTTCAATTAACTTGTCACAACTCACACGAACAGCTTCTTCCCAATCCTTGGGTTGATCTTCGGGATAATTTATTAATCCCTTTTCATAAAAATATTTAAGCATGTTCGCACGCAACTTTCTTATTTAGTTTTATAGATTATAGGAATGAGTCATAAGGAAGATCATTTTCATAGTCAAATGCATCATGGAAACCACGGTCATACATATATTCAAAGTGATCAGTATCACCAGGATAGTCATAACGCCCACCCACTTGCCATACGAATGGTTTAAATTGGTAATTCATTCTATCTTTACGATATTTCCATAAGTAAAGAATTTCTTTAGGATCAGCCATAAAGTTAGACCAAATATCATAATGGACAGGAATAATAACATTTGTTTGCAAAGCTTCTCCAACTTTTAAAACGTCTGAGGAAGTTAATTTATCAGTGATACCAATTGGGTTTTCACCATAAGCAACACAAGCAATATCGATATCATGTTCCTTACCATGTTTTACATACATATTGGAATAGTGGGAGTCTCCTGCATGGTATACTGAGCCTCCATTAGTCTTAACTAAATAGTTTAGGGCTAATTCATCCATATCACGAACTGGTTTACCCTTTAATGATTCTTCTGGATCATCGACTGTCAAAAGCATAGTACGGTCAAATGATTCCAAACCAACAACTTCAACATCTTTTACTTTTACTGATTCATTAGGATGTAAGACATGAATACGATCTTCCGGAACACCCCATGAAACCCATTTATCCGCTACGTCTTGAGGTCCAACAAAAGTTGCGTTCGGACAATTCTTTGTCACAACTGCAGCAGTAGTTTGATCTAAGTGATCAGAGTGGGAGTGAGTTACACATAAAACATCAATGTCTTTTACTTCAAATGGGTCAATAACAAATGGTTGGTTACGACGGTTAGGTTGTAAATTACGAACACCTGACATGCGCATCATTTGGTGCCCTTTTTTCATTTGCCCAGAACCAATTGTTTGTTTACCTGTTTGATTCCACATATCAATGACAACATTAGTGCCTTGATCTGATTTAATCCAGATACCCATATTACCTAACCACCACATGGAAAGGGTGTTTTCTGGAACTTCAGCAGCGGCGATTTCTTCATTTAGCCAAGTTCCCCATTCAGGAAATGTATTTTTAAGCCACATTTCCTTAGTAATCTCATTAATATTTTTTGCAAAGTTTGCCATAACAACTTCCTCCTATTAACTTTAATTCCTTTATTTACAAGCTTATTATACGATTAATTATAAGCGCTTACAAGGATATATACGATCGTTTGAACTTATTTATGTTCGATAACTAGTTTTTTGAGTATATATTATTAATATAAGGCCTTTATATGTTTTTGTGGTAACATATAAAGTGAAAATAAAGTTATTAAATATGAAAGGAGCGCTAAAAATGAAGAACTCAATTGAAAATATAAACAAACGTCATAAAAAAATAGAGGAAATATTAAAAAATTCTTCTAATCACAGTATTCAAGTAAATGATTTAGCAATAGAATGCAATGTTTCCGCAATGACTATTAGAAGAGATCTTACTAAATTAGAGAAAATGGGAATTGTAAAAAGATACCATGGATATGTTTCGCTTAATACCAATTATCAATTTAGTGAAGAAAATTCTACTAACTCAAATATTGAAAAAATAAAAATTTCAATCGGTGACATGGCATCTAAATTTGTAAAAAAAGGAGATACTGTATTTATTAACACCTCTTCAACAGCACTTTATAGTTTAGATTCGTTGTCCGACAAAACAATTACTATAGTAACTAATAATCTACGTATTCACGAACAAATACATAAAGAGGCAATTAACCACGGATCTAGCGCTATCTTAACAGGTGGCGAATTACGTTTACCTAAAGAAGCACTAACAGGTCAAATTGCTGAAGAAGCTGTTTCTAAAGTAATAGCAAACATCGCTATTATGGGCTGTTCAGGATTTAGCATAAAAAACGGAATAACAACCAGTAATGCGAATGAATCTAAGATCAACCGGTTAATGATTGAAAAAACAAACGGATTAGTTATTTTAGTAGCAGATTATAGAAAAATTAATAATGATTCTAATTTCTTTGTATGCGAATCTAACAAAATAGATATCTTAATAACTGATGAATTTTGTGATAATAAAACAATCCGTGAAATAGAGGATGCAGGCATACAAGTCATTGTAGTCACAGTCGATCCTAATATATCAAAGAAGGAAATCGATTATCACATTGGTTAATTAGGTACAGATAATTCGTTACTTTTTTCAATTATTAATTTTATTCTTGCAGTAAGTAATTTGACACACAGAAAAAAAAGATTATGATCAAATCAAACATATTGATGATCAAATACCCTAAAAAGATCATATAGCTCTATTGTAAGCGCTTTCTAGAATATGTAAAATATTATTGGATAATTAAATAAAAATTTATTCAATTAAGGAGGAATTTACAATGGAAATTATAATGAATATATTTACTGTGCTGTTTAATAATATTATATCTAAGCCACAATTTTTTCTTTCTATCATTGTATTCGTAGGATATCTATTATTAAACAAGACATTCTTAGAATCGTTAGCAGGAGCTGTAAAAGCTGCCATTGGATATATGATATTACAAGTAGGATCTTCAGGAATGGTAAAAGGATTTGCCCCCATTCTTGAAGGCCTACTAACAAAATATAACATATCAGCTGCTGTTATAGATTCGAATCTAGGATTTGCAGCTGCCAACCAGGCTATAACTGATATCGGTGAATCTCTATCCTCAACTATGTTCGTTTTGTTAATTGGTTTTGCTATTAATATTTTACTAGTCGCTCTTAAACCAATTACAAAAGTAAGGACATTATTTACAACTGGACATATTATGGTGAAGCAAGCAGGTTTTATTACCTGGATGATTTTCTTTGCATTACCTGAATATAGAAATCTTACTGGTATTGTTATCATAGGAACTTTAATTGGGCTGTATTGGGCTGTATTCTCTAATTTAACTGTTGAGCCTACAGAAGCGCTGACTGAAGGCGAAAGATTTTTTGCAGTTGGCCATTCTCAAATGGGAGCTATATGGTTAACAGATAAAATTTCTAATAAATTAGTTGATCCAGAAGATAGTGTTGAAAATGTACATTTGCCAAAGAATTTAAAAGTACTATCTGATAACGTTATCGGAACAACAGCCGTTATGCTATTAATGTTTGGGAGTGTTTTACTCTTAATTGGTCAAGATACAATGAGCCAATTAGATCCAGATTCTTTGAAAAATATTAGCTTCGCTACTTACATTATAGAAAAAAGTTTTTCATTTACTGCAAGTTTTCTGATCTTACAAACAGGAGTGAAAATGTTTGTTAATGAAATCACTACATCATTTCAAGGAATTTCAGACCGTTTACTCAAAGGATCTGTTCCCGCAGTGGACTGCGCAGCCACCTATGGATTTGCATCCGGAAACACAGTATTGATAGGATTCCTTTTTGGATTTTTAGGTCAACTCCTGGCAATTATTGGATTATTAATCTTTAAGAGCCCTATATTCATTATTTCCGGTTTTGTCCCTCTATTTTTTGATAATGGTACTCTCGCTGTTTATGCTAATAACAAGGGTGGCAGAAAAGCAGCTATGCTGGTCCCATTTATTAACGGAATTTCACAAGTTCTTCTAGGTGCAGTTGGAGTCGCAATGTTTGGTTTAGCAAAATATGGTGGATGGTATGGAAATATTGATGTATCTACAATATGGATTGCTATTGGTGGTTTAATTAAACAGTTTTCAGTAATTGGAGTTATCTTGAGTATCATAATTATGTTACTTATTCCTCAATTACAATACAAATTCAGTAAAGATAAAGAAAAATATTTTTAGAGGTGATATATATGTATAAAGTTTTAGCAAGTTGTGGAGCTGGAATCGGTTCTAGTCTAATCATTAAGAAAAAAATACAAAGTGTTGCTGATAAACTTGGGATAGAAGTAGACATTACTCATTTAAGTATCGGATCAGCAAAATCTCAAGCTAATAATTTTGATGTCATTTTTACTTTAGCAGGATTAAAAGATAATTTTGATAATGTCGAAAATCAAAATAAAGTAATTGGCTTAAAAAATATTTTGTCTGATGCAGAAATTGAAGAAGGTCTTAAAACAGCTCTTAACTTATAATTTAATCACTGAAAGTGAGAATGAAAATGAGTAATAAAATTATTCAATTCCAAAGAGATATTGATAAAAAAATAATTGAATCTTTAAAAAAAGATAATTATACTTTCGATAACCCTTTAATTATTATTGATCCCTATAAAATAAATCCCTTAAGTGCATATGTATGTTTTAAAACTGATAAACAAACAAAAATAAACACCTATATAATAGGAAAAAATGAAAAAAATTCCATACATCAAACTTTCCCTTTAAATCAAATACATATTCTACCTATTTTTGGGCTATATGCTGATCATAATAATAAAGTTATTATTGAGATATATCAAGGGAGAAGAAAAATAATTAATATACCTATTGATCATATCCCCTACATTGATAGTTTAGTTATAGAATCAAAAATTGAGCACCATACATTGAAAAATCAATTTCTAATGTTCTCATCCCCAGTAACCTGGTTCGATTACTCATTACCATTTGCTATTGATGATTCTGGAGAAGTCAGATGGATAATTCAAAAACCATTTAATTTCTGCATTAAGCAATTAAATAATGGACATTTTTTAGCAAGTACTGGGAAAGTAATAAAACAACCTTACTTTACAGACGGTCTATATGAGTTCGATTGGATGGGCAAAATATACTCATACTATAATGTCCCTAACCTATTTCACCACGATTTCTTTGAACTAATAAATGGAAATTTAATAGTATTGACCAATTCTAATATTGAAGATTCTCTTGAGGACTCATTAATAGAGATTGATAGAAATTCTAAAAAAATAATTAAAACCTGGAATTATAAAGACTTTATAAATCCAGATGATTGTAGAAAGCATGGTAGTTCAAAAAAAGAAGACTGGTTTCATAATAATTCTGTATGGTATGATTCTACGAATGATAGTGTAATCTTATCAAGTCGTCATACCGATGCTATTTTTTCTTTGAATTACACAACGCAAGAAATCAATTGGATTCTAAGTAATCCGATAGGCTGGAATAAAGATATAGTAAAAAAATATTTTTTAAAGCCTAAATATTCATCCTTTAATTACACCTATGGCCAGCACTCAGCTCGTATTATGGACAATGGTTGGCTGTGTTGCTTTGATAATCATTATTTTGGTAAAGATTCACCTGACTATGTTCCAGCAAAGGATAGCTATTCCCGAGCAGTCTGCTTTAAGATAAATTTGCAAGATAATAGTGTAGAAGAAACATTCTCATTTGGCGAAAAATATTATTCTGACTTATTTTCATCCTACATTTCAAATATCACTCCATATAGTCCTTCTAATTACCTTGTTCATTTTGGGGGCCTCAGTTTTGAAAATGGAGAAGTTTCAAATTATTCAGGGCCTAAAGGATTTAAGAGAGGTGTGGATATGGAATCAAAAACTTTTGAAATTGATAATGGTGAAATTACTCTATACTGCCATACAAGAGGAAACTACTATCGTGCAAATAAAATGAATTTTAAAGTGAAAGATTATAGTTTTAACTAAATTAGTTATTAGTGTCAAACTAAACAATTCTAGATCAATTAGTATTAATATGAGTTCTATAAAAATGTCATACTAGTTAACTAGTATGGCATTTTTTATACATCAATTATCTCTACCTTTTGGAGGAAACGGAATAATGATAAAAAATATACATAAAATGATATTAAACGAACAGTTAAGTGATACGGAAAAAAGCATCTTATACTATTTAAAAGAGAATCAAAATATTCTTTTAAATTTGAGAATCAATGATGTAGCAAAAGCTAATTTCACTTCTCCCTCAACTGTTTTTCGGCTAGCAAAAAAAATAGGTTTCTCTGGATATAAAGAACTAATGTATTATCTTTCAAATTTATCAGAAGGAGGTAATTTACATAGTATAGATAGGAATATCACTTTAGATTTCGCAAATCATTTATATTTAATGTTAAAAAATAATGAAAATTCAAAAATGAACTTTATTTCCTCTTTAAGTAAAAAATCATATATAGCAATAATCGCTCAGGGTTACTCAGCAATCATAGCAGAATATTTATATAAAAAGTTACTTGTAAAAAATTATAAAAGCATTATCTTAACTTCTACAGATTCTATGAAGATTTTAGAAAATAATATTAATGATATAAGCCATTTAATAATTATCACTAGAAGTGGTGAGACTAAATCATTAATTAGATTAATGAAATTAGTATATAATTCCCCATTAAAATTGTTTCTTTCACTCAAAATAAAAATAGCTATATTGCCAAACACTCACATAGTTTATTTTCAATTTATAATGACACAAACACCGATTGGGATAATTTAAAATCTAATCAATTTTTCCCACTTTTATTCTTTTACTTGGAACACTTATTAAGCTATTTAGACTGAAAAATATTTTATATATAAGGAAAATAATACATAATAATGATAGCGCTTACATTTATGTTCCCTTCCATGCTATACTCTTTATTAGAAATTATAGGGAGGGAGTAAAAATGGATTATGAGAAAATTGGCAAACAAATTCTTCATGGAGTTGGTGGCGAGGAAAATATAAACAAATTAACACATTGTTTCACCCGATTACGTTTTGATTTAAAAGAATTAGACCAAGTTGACGATAAATATTTACATCAAATAGAAAGCGTTATTTCTACAGTAAGAAGTAATGGACAACTTCAAGTAGTGATTGGTAGTAAAGTCAAAAAAGTTTATGATGTTATACAAAAACAAATCATAGACCCTGAAACACAGGAGTCTCAACAGACAATTTTGAATAAAGTCTTAGCGTTAATTACTCAAATATTTACGCCTATAGTGCCTGCTATTGCTGCATCAGGGTTAATAAAAGGCCTTTTAACAGCTGCAAAGATGATTTCTTTAACATATTTTGACATTGATATATCAAATCATTCTACATATATTTTGTTATTTTCAATAAGACAAATTATATTCTATTTCATGTCTGTATTCTTAGCTTACACAACAGCTACTGCTTTAAAAGTAGATAAATATATATCTGTTATACTGGGAGCTTTTCTAGTTTATCCTCCATTTAATGAAATTATGCTCGATTATAGCAGTAACACTTTTATATTTGGATTACCAGTTATAAAAGGTGCTTGGGGAAGAGGCGATTCTTTAAAAGTTTTTTCATATGTGGAATCAGTCATTCCAATTATTTTAACTATTATAATTTTATATTATGTTGAACAATTACTGATTAAAATTATTCCAGATATTTTAAAAATTATCCTTGTTCCGGGACTTTCTTTAATTATTATGTTGCCTATTATGCTAGTATTTACTGGTCCTTTGGGAATTTATTTAGGAAATGCAATTCAATGGGGATATAATTCTATAATTAATTTCAGCTCTATTTTGGGTGGTGCTTTAATCGGAGGAATGTGGGGTGTATTAGTCGTCTTTGGTGCACATAGAGCTCTACTTCCAATTGGACTAAACGATATTGCATTAACTGGCAAACAAAATTTACTAGCATTTGCTGGAGCAGCTAATTTTGCTCAAGGAGGAGCAGTATTAGGGGTAGCTTTGAAAACAAAAAATAGGGAGCTTAAGAGTGTTAGTTTATCTGCCTTAGTTTCTGCAGTATTAGTAGGAATTACAGAACCAGCTATTTACGGAGCTAACCTGAGATTAAAGAGGCCTATGATCTCTGCGGTAATAGCAGGAGCAATTGGAGGAGCTATCATGGGATTTGGAAATGTATACGGTGATGCATTTGCTAATAATGGAATATTAACAATATTTACTTACGCAGCTTTTGGCCTTAAAACTTTTTTGTATTATTTAGCAGGATGCGCTGTTTCATTTTTTTGTGCTGCACTCTTAACTTATATTTTAGACTTTGATGAAACTAGTATTGATAACACTTTAATTAATAATAAATAAAATTTTAGTTTATTATATCCTCATTATTAAATAAAATTGAGATAAATGTATATTCAAACTATCAATATCTTTAACTTTATTCCAAAAGTTAAGATTATTGAATAGTGGAAACTATATAAATATATTATCAGAATAATATTTTATTACTATTTCACATAATATATAGAAAGAATGAAAATGGATAATTTTAACGAATATTAATTCCATTTCCAAAGTTACTTGAGAAAAATTACTACCAAAATATTATATTAGGAAGTGATAGACAATGTTTCCCAAAGGATTTTACTGGGGAGCTTCATCTTCAGCCTTTCAAATTGAGGGGGCTTGGAACGAAGACGGAAAAAGTATGACAGTTGCAGATTATAATTCCTTCAAAAAAAATAAGTTACAAGCTGATACTAAAGTAGCTAGTAATTTCTATCATAATTATAAAGATGATATCAAGCTTATGAAAAAACTAGGGTTGACTATGTACCGCTTTTCACTATCATGGGCTAGAATAATTCCAAGTGGTGACGGTCAAATTAATCAAAAAGGAATTGATTTTTATAACGATGTAATTGATGAACTTATAAAAAATGATATAGAGCCATTCATCACTCTTTACCATTTTGATCTACCCTTTAACCTTGTAAAAAAATATAATGGGTGGGCTTCTAGAAAAACAGTAGATGCATTTGTTAACTATGCCAAAATTTGCTTTAAAGCATTTGGAGATAGGGTCAAGCGTTGGCAAATCCACAATGAGCAAAATCTTATGATACGTGTTAATGAGAGAATGAATATATACAATTGTCCAGAAGAGGAAATTGAACCACTTAGAGTAAAAATGGATCACCATATGTTCTTAGCCTACGCAATATCTTCTAAGTTATGTAAAGAGATGGTAACTGGCGGATCAGTTGGTCCTTCAATTTCCGCAACTGTTTCATATCCTTTCAGCAATGATCCAAAAGATGTCATGTCTGCTATATGGAATAACAGACTCAAGACAGACTATTGTATTGATACGCATGTTTATGGAAAATATCCTAATTACTATTTAAATTATCTAAAAGAAACAAATTTATTATTTGATATACCTCAAGAAGAAAAAGAAATTATGGAAAGTGCTGTCGTAGATTTTATAACAGTAAACTATTATCGGAGTTTGAGTACAAAATTTTTACCAGAAACTGATGAACATCCAAAAGGGAAAAGAACTCAAGGAACTAATATTGCAGATTACAATATGTATGGGTATTGGGAAATAGTTAAAAATAATCATCTTACAGTCACAGAATATGGTGCTCAAATAGATCCTACAGGTTTAAGAATTGCCTTAAATTATTATTGGAATAAATATAAAAAACCACTTATTATTACTGAAAATGGTCTTGGCACAGAGGATATCTTTTCAAATAATACAGTGAATGATGATTATCGTATTGATTATATACAAAAACACTTAATCGCCATTCAAGAGGCAATAAATGATGGAGTGAATATTTTTGGATATAATGTTTGGTCCTTTATGGATATATTGAGCTCACATCAGGGTTTTAAAAAAAGGTATGGGCTAGTGTACGTTAATAGAACGGATTTCGATTTAAAAGATCTTAAACGTTATCCCAAAAAAAGTTTCTATTGGTATCAAGGTGTTATTCAAACTAACGGTAATAGCTTGAACTATAATTGTAAAGAATGACCAGTATACTGATCTTATACGTCTAAGTATAGAAACACTCAGTTCTAAATGAAAAAGAGAATCTACAACTACGTTTAAGTAATTTGTAGGTTCTCTTAATTTATCGCCTTTATTGTAAACCTCAAATAATCACATGATTATTGCTAGTAGGCTCTAAAAATTGTAATAGCTCCAAAAGGTTGCTGCTTATTATGGTATCACTTATTGATGTTACCAAATTTTCTCTCAGCTGTTGGTACTAATCTGAGTTTAATTCTTATCAAATAACACAATACAAATTTAACTATTTTTGTTATTTAATAGTTAAACTATTTGATATTTTATCACACTATAAAAACAATTATTATCACTATTTTACTTTGATAAGAGAAAAAGACAATTCAAACGACTATCTAATAGATTCAAACCATCATATCACCTTGCTAACATCTTTATATCAACTGAAAATATCTTAATCCATTAGCTACTCCTGTATCATTAGAATTATCTACTACTATATCGGATATATTCTTTAATTCTTCTGAAGCATTACTCATAGATATTTTATAATCAGAGACTTGGAACATTGAAATATCATTAGGGCTATCTCCAAAAGCATAAGAATCCATATTCTCAAATCCCATATGTTTTTCAAACTGCCTTATTGCGTGTCCTTTACTGGCTGTATTAGGTATGGCATCAATAGAATACGGTGATGTTCTATAAAAATTTAATTCAGGGAATTCTTTCTTAAAATATTCATCTAATTTCTTATTTTCAGTTAATAACATTAGCATTATAACTTCATTATTTTTAAAAAAACTAGCCCTTTCTTCATACTCAGCAATAGAAAAATAGTTAAAAGTTTTTTCTACTAACTCATCCTCTTCTTCAACAGCAAGCAGACTATTTCCATAATAACAAATATTAACATCATGTTTTTTTGAAAATTGATACAAGTCATCAATTACTTTTGTTTCTATAATATTTTGCGATAAAATTTTCCCTTCTGCTACAATAAATTGCCCGTTGCTTAATATATATGAATCTATATAATTATCTTTTAAAATCTTATCAATTTGTGTAATATGTCTCCCTGATACCACAACTATTAAATAGCCTGATTGGCGTAATTTTTGTAAAGCAATTTTATTCTCAAAACTTATAGAAACGCCTTCCCCAAATAACGTACCATCTAGATCTATATATACTATGCCTCTATACATAAAATGTTCCTTCCTAAATGAACTAAAATAATTCACTAAATAACTTTTTACACATTTCAATTAATCTCAAGTTTATAGCGACCAGTATTTTTAGCTTTTACAATTAATAGATTAATACTAGAAGATACGATTTGTTTATCTAAAGTTGACTTTTATTTATATAATATAACCTTAAATAATATTAGTTTTTTATTTTTTTTTACATCTCTATTATTTATCGATTATAAATAAATCGTCACTATAAGTAACATTAGACTTTTGGGTAGCCTTTACACTAGACAATTCATTCATATTAGTAATTATAATAGGAGTTATGATCTCATAACCTTCACCTTTTATTTTTTCATAGTCAACTTTAATCAAGTCATCGCCTACTTGGATCTCATCATTTTGATCAACAAGTACTTCAAAGCCCTTTCCTTCCAATTCAACTGTATCCATTCCAATATGAATCAACACTTCAATTCCCTCATTTGAAGTAAGACCTATTGCGTGACCAGTTGGGAAAATACTGGATACTTTACCTGATACTGGAGCTTTTAATCTTTGTAATTCCACAACTGGGTCTATAGCTAATCCTTGTCCCATCATTCCAGATGAAAAAACTTCATCCGGTACATCTTTTAATGGTAGAATTTCACCTTGTAACGGTGACATAACCGCAATATCCTGTCCACTCATTTTGCTTTTAAAAATATCAAAAAAGCTCATTGCTTATCCTTCTTTCTATTTAAAATTAACTTATCCTTATAACTAATAAGCTTAAAATTAATGAAATAATAATAAAGAATATCCCTAATGATATTTCTTTAAAATTAATTTCAGTTATATTCTTATAAATATTAATATACCCAATACTGTTTTTTATAACAATAATATGTATTAAAAATAATAACATTATTGCCAAGGTATAATTTTGTAACAATAAAAAACTGATTGCTACACAATACATATTATATATAGATGTTATTAATTTCCTATTTTCAATATAATTATTTCTTTGTTTTGAAAGAAAAAAACCAAAGAAAGGCATTAAAAACGCTATAATAAATTGTAAATTCCAAGCTGGTGAAGACTGTATGACTGTACGTAATTCTACCCCATTTTGAAGCATAAATAACCTACAATATCCCATAAATAGAAATGGAAATAGAAACAATACCACTATAAAAAATGGAAAACCATATTTTAGAATTTTATTCATTTTTATCTCCTCTTATAAAGAAACCACAGTAGGTAGCACATACGCCCCCACTGTGGAAAAGTGTCAAATTATTAGGGTTCTATAATAATTTTTCAAATTCATCTCTAGTGAACTGAACATTGGTACCATCTATAATTTGAACATTATTACCTTTTTTCATTAGCCCATATGCCCCATATTTCTTAAATACAGCTTCTGATTGAACTAATGAACCATCTTTAACATCTACACGAAGGCGAGTAAAGCAATTTGTTACTCCTGATATATTTTCTTTTCCTCCAAGTGCCTCTAGGTACCCTTCTGCTTTAGCAGGAACTCCCCCTGCAACATCTTTAGAACCAGTCGGATCATTTGAGGTATCCTCCGAATATGATCCTTCATTATTCTCATTTGATTTTAACTCTTTATATTCTTGTTTATTGATTAATTTAGCTTCTTCATCATCCGCTTCACGACCTGGTGTATTCAAATTCATTCGTAGAATAACAAACCTAAATACGATAAACCAAATAAGTGAGAAAATTAATCCAATAGCTATTTGTAACAAGTAAGCTTGCCAGTGATTTGCTGCTAATGGTAACCAGTTATATGATATAAAATCAATTATACCACCAGTAAATAAACCAGTGATTCCAAATAAAAACATCGTTACCGATAATAAAGCAGCTAAAACAGCATGAATTACAAATAATACTGGAGATGAGAATAAAAACGTAAATTCGATTGGCTCAGTAATACCAGCTAGTATAGCCGTTATAGTAACAGGGATCATAAGCCCTAATATTTCTTGACGTTTACTTTTCTTAGCCGTAGCATAAAATGCTCCTGCAATACCAATTGGTGCAAAGACCTTACTATTTCCGTACATAAGAAAACCATATGGAAACAGTTCAGTTAGTTTCTTTGTGGAAGCTGCAATCTCAGGCATTTTATCAATCCACATTATTTGTAAACCACCGTCCACAACAATATTTGAAAATTCAATTGGTTTTGCAAGTAAATGGTGTAATCCAGTTGGTATTAATAAACGTTCTAAGAAAATAAATACTCCTAATCCTAACACACCACTTTGGGTAATAAATCCTTGAAGGCCTTCAATCCCACTTTGAATGATTGGCCATACGACCATTGTAATAAAAGCCACAGGTATCATTAGAAAGAATCCAATTGCTATAACTAAAGGAGAGCCACTAAATGTTCCTAACCATTCTGGTAATCTAGTATCAAAATATTTATTATGTAAATAAATCGCAATTCCTGATATCAATAACGCACCTATCATACTAGTATCTAATGTTTTAATACCAGCTATTTGAGCTAAGCCAGATCCATTAATGACCTCTTGAGAAAAATCGACACCAAAATTTATTCCCCAATATGCAAGCATAGCGCTGAGCATATAATTAAATACCATATAGAGAACAAAAGCTTCCATACAAGCTCTACCTGATTGTTTCTTTGCTAGTCCAATCGGAAGACCAATAACAAAAAGTAAGTTAATCTCCCTAAATACTGTCCACCCACCTTCTTTTACAACATTAACACATTGCCACCAAGTTGTGCCTTCTGCTGCCATAGGTCCTAAAACCGCTTCTTGCTGTAGGAAAGTACATACACCTACAATAATACCAAAAAAAGCAAAAAGTAAAACTGGCGTAATCATAGCGCCCCCAAAGCGCTGTACTTTATCCATCATGATAAAACCTTCCTATCTATAATGTTAAGCGCTTACATTTAAAACAATAAAGAGTCTGGGACAAAAGTCTGCGAACTCTAAAACTAAAAGAGAATCTACAAATTACTTAAGCGTGATTTGTAGATTCTCTTATTTTATTGCTTTTATTTTGTTATATTTTTTCAAATTATTGGCCATGAAGGCCAATCCAACATCAGTTTTAACCCTTGTTTTCCCTCTGAGGTTAAATCGAGTGAACCCTAAAATAGCCTTTATCTGGCCAAAAACTGGTTCAACGTCAATTTTCCGTTTGGAAAAGAGCTTAGATCCTTCTTCAGATAAAAGCTTCTGTGTTTCTATATTCTTTAATTCCTGATAGTTTTTATTATAGTAAAGCGCCTTTTGCGGCGCATTTTTTGGGTCCAAAGGCTTATAAACCTGAATTTCAGAAATATAACCACTCATTTTATTTTTTCGTTTTTGGAGATGACTAAAGAAATAAACCGTGCCGTCAGGATGTGTAAACGTATTACTTTGCTTATCGTAACTCCAATTATCCATATTTTTAGCTGATTTTTTATGTTTCTTTTTCTGCTCTTTATCAAACCGATTATATTTAATCAAATGGTTAATTTTATGGTTATCTAAATAAGTAAGGTTTTCTTCGCTACCATAACCAGCATCAGCTATAATGCATTTCGGGAAATTAGGGAAACTTTCAACAAAGGGTTGTAAAGTCCGCGTGTCCGTCGGATTGTGGAAAATATCATAATGAAGGACAAACTGGTTTTCAGTCGCTACTTGGATATTGTATCCCGCTTTCAATTGCCCATTCATCATATGATCATCTTTCATTCGCATGAACGTAGCATCAGGATCTGTTTTTGAATAGCTGTTTCTTCCGTTAAATGTTTCAAACTGTTTGGCATACTTTTGTTTGCGGGGTAGAAAATCTTTACTCACTTTACGGTAATGTTTTTTCAAACGACGACGTTCTTGTTTACGTTGATCTGGCCCTTTTACAGGAGTTTCCTCAATATCTTCAGTGAGTTTATCGATTTCTTCCTTAAGAACTTTAGATATCTCTTGAAGCATATTTTCTTCTAGATCTAAATTTTCATCATATTGGATGCCAGCATCAACCATCGGTTGAATTTCATTAAAGTAATATTCACGTGAAGTCACTTTTAATTGCTCTGCATATTTTTCAGTTGCCTTTTTCCAAACAAAAGAATATTTATTGGCATTCGCTTCAATTTTAGTTCCATCTATAAAGCAATTTTCTAAATGAATTAATTTCTCTAACTTTAACTGAGTGGTAAACTCAACGAATAAATTTTCTAATAAACATCTACAATTTTCTGAGGAACGGAAGCGATTAATCGTTCGATAGCTAATAACTTGTTGAGCGACTAGCCACTGCATGGGTATATTTTCAACCATTAATTCTTCTATTTTTCTTCCACTAAATACGCCTTTACTATAAGCGTATAAAAGCGCCATAATTAAAGGTTTTGGATGATAGGCAGGACGTCCGTCCTGGGTACTGAAGCTTTCAAAATGTTTTTCATCCAGAGATTCAATAAAATTATAGATTGAAAATACAATATGATCTGGATCGATACATGCAGATAATTCTAGTGGAAGTGTTGTTTGATTCATGTTATATTGTATGTACACAAGAAGCACCCCTTAATCTTTAGTGTGGTTACTAATATTATAGCAGGGTGCTTTTTTTATACCTAATTTTAAGTAAAAGGGATAAGAAATTAGTGAAAACTAACTTCTTATCCCTTTTTATTTCGAGGCTTTTGTCCCAGCCTCCTTATGCTCTTTTATTTATTATTCTGTAGCTTATTTCAATTCTGGCCAATAGTCTTTATTAGCTTCAATAAGTTTATCTAAAACTTCTTTAGCAACTTCTGCATTAGGGATTGTTGCAGAGAGACTAAATGCTTGCCACATCTTATGATATGAGTTTTCTTCAAAAGCTTCAACTACTAATTTTTCTACACAGACTTGTTGCATCATCATTCCTTGTTGATATGTTGGAATCTCACCAATTCCAATCCTTTCATATCCACGACTACTTATGATACATGGTAGTTCAATTACCATATCATCTGGTAAGTTAGTAATTGCTCCTTCATTTGGTACGTTAATAATCATTGTTTCCTTAGTATTGTATGCTAAGGCATGAGCTAATTCAACAATGTAATCTGCATGGTCATCAGCTTCAATTGTTGTATCTTTTGCTGAGCCTTCTTTTGCGACTCTCGCACATTCTGTAAAGATATCATGTTCACGACCATCCATTACTTCATTGGCTCTTGTATAATTTTTATCAGAATGTTCTACAACGTAATTAGGATATAAATAATATTTCAAATAATTATTTGGAATTGTTGTTGGGTCCACAGCATAAACATCTTTAACTTTTCTAAATGTTTCTTTCCAGCTTTCTTCTCTTTCTGCCCAATCTGGATCGTCTTCATGTTCAGGTGAAGGTCCAAAGCCGTATTGAGAAACATGTTTCTTTAAAGGTTCCATGAGATCATTTCCTTGAGGATCTCTAATATCAGTAAACCAACCATAGTGGTTTAAACCATAATAACGGATATCTAAATCTTTTTCGTCCATCCCTAAGAAACCAGCTAGTGAGCGTGTTATACCTAATGGCATATCGCAAATATTAATAATTTTAGAGTTTGGTCTAAATTTTCTACATGCTTCAGCAACAATGGCAATTGGATTTGAATAGTTTAACATCCATGCGTTTGGCGAGTATTTTTCCATATAATCTAAAATCTTAATAACGTTTGGAATAGACCGTAAGCCATATGCCATACCACCTGGCCCGCAAGTTTCTTGACCAACCACATTACAACTTAAAGGAACTTTTTCATCTTGTTCCCGCATCGGCATTCTACCTACACGTATTTGTGCCATAACAAAATCAACATCTGTAAATGCTGTTTCAGGATCTGTAGTAGCTTCAAATTCTACTTCAGGAGCTCTTTCTTTTAATAATATTTCACAAAACTTAGCAACTTTATCTTGACGTTCAGGATCAATGTCATAAAGTTTTAATTTTCGCAATGGAAATTGATCTAATTTTTGAACCAGTAACATTACTAACCGTGGAGTATATGTACTACCTCCACCTGCAATTACAATGGATTGTTTTCTTTTTTCCATGATATACTCTCCTAGAATAAATAAAACCAAGTTACTTCATTTGTTAAATATGCATATTTATTTAATACATCATGTATTGTTATATTAATAATAACACCGCTTACATTTTTTTCAATAAGTATATCAGGAATGAACCTAAGTCCATTTTATGGATTAAAATAGATCTTGCTCAAAAATACAATATCTATTTTGAATTAATATAATCGGCAAATCCTAGTAAAATATATTCAATTACTAAGAAATAGGAACACATACTCTCAATCGGCGCAAATTCAAAACCTGATATTAAGCTCCCCTGTACAAAAATTGAAACATCAGATATATCTGCAATAGGATTTTTTTTATATCCAGTAATAGAAACTACTTTTGCACCAATAATTTTTGCTTTTTTTGCTATATTTATTGATCCACTTCTCTGTCCTGAAAGCGATAAAATAAATACCATGTCATTATTATTTATTGTCCTAATAAGACTTCTATTTTCAACATTATTATCAAGACCATCTACTATTTGAACTCTCTTGCCTAAGAGGGAGAGTACACGCTGAATTTCTCCAGCTTGATTTTTTTGTGAGATACCACTAGGAAAAATATAAATGTAGCTACACTCTTCCAGAAATTTATAAAATTTTGTCCAATCACGTTCTTTTAAATAATCCATATTTCCTTTTAAATCTACTAATAGTTGATCTTGAGTTGATGTTTGTGCAGGTATTCTTTTAGTTTCATTTTCAATGCTAAGTTGGGTTTTGAATTCTATAAAACCACTAAATCCTAACTTTTGAACAAATCGAATTATTGATGATTTGGATGTATATGTCTTATCAGCTAATTCTTTAACCTTCATACTTACTATCTCATCAGAATGCTTAAAAATATATTTTGCAATATGTAGTTCATTCTCATTCAATGTATTGTAGTTTTCATTGAGCAATTCTAAAATAGTATGATTCATACTTAAGAATCTCCTTATCTATTACAAATAACTGATATTACTTTTTAAAATAGCAAATACCCTGAAAGTGTCAGTTTACGTATATTGTATTAAAACCATACAGCAATTAAAGATATTATATCATTTGTATAAATGTGTTTTTAATTAAATTAAAGACATTTTACCTATATTATTTTCACTGTCCTTTAACTATCGCTATATATAGAATTCTATATTTCCTCACTTCAGTCATATTAGTATTCAAAAATATTTAGATTTATTTTGCCTTTTCTCTCCTTATTCTCGTATTATTGTTATATATACCACGAGGTGATCACATGAACAGTAAAAAAGACCTAATTCGCGTTGCTAAGCTTTACTACTACCACAACCTAACTCAAGAAGAAATCGCTGACCAGGTTGGCATTTCCCGGATCAAAGTCTCCCGCATGCTCAAAAAAGCCCGTGACATGGGCATTATCACCGTTGTTGTTAACGACACACCAAACTATGAGCACTTGGAGCGCATCATCAAAGAAAGATTCCAACTCAAAAACGTCATGATTACTGATATCCATAACCACGACGTTCGCGCCTCTCTCGCCAAGATAGCGGGTAATTATTTAAATACTATCTTAGAAGAAGGAGATACTATCGCAATGGGTTGGGGCCAAACCCTGCAAGAATTAACCAAGCACTGCTACGGCAACCTCAATAAAAGGACTCTATTCACACCCCTAATCGGCGGTCACGGGGATAAGAATTTTAACCGTCATTCTAATTCTATCGCCAACCAATTTGCGGAAAACTATCTAGCCAAGTCTGCTACAATCCTGGCCCCTGCCTTTGCCCAAAGCCAGGTTGCTGCCGATATGTACCTGCATGACCCCAACGTTCTGGCTACCATAGATAAGAGCAGCCAAGCTAATGTTGCCATCTTCAGTATCGGTAACCCCAATGACGAAGAGAATAACATCATCTCCACTGGTTATCTCTCCGAAAAAGAAACAGCTCTTATCAAGGAAAGTGATACCGCCAGCGATATCGCCTCTATTATCTTCCTCAACCAAGAAGGCAAGGAAATCCTCCAAGAACTAGAAGAACGCCGAATTAGCGTCTCCCAAAAAGCCTTTGCTCAAATTGACCGTAAAATCTGTATCGCTGGTGGGCGAAAGAAACATATCAGTATCCTTTCCGCCATTAAGAGTCAGTATGTTGATGAATTGATCACTGACATCGATACCGCGCGCTTTCTCTGTGAAAATATTTAACCCAAAATTCTAACCACTGATATCACCTCAACAAAACAGGCCGATGACAAGCTTTCGCCCGTCATCGGCCTGCTCTATTCTTATAAGGAGCCTCACTTAGCTCTAGTTATTCCTTGATTAGCTCTATTCCACCAAATTAGCAACTTCCCCAGTGGTGAGATATTCTTCAAAATTATCCATGGAGTATTCCACCATGTTTTTCACGGCTTCATCGGTATTAGAGCCTACGTGCGGAGTTAATAAGACTCTTGGATACAACTTAATCAGTTCTTGGACCGTTTCATCAGGAACATCTTCTAAACGGTCGAAGTTGTGGAAGAAAATTGGTCCTTCATTGGGAAGTACATCGGCCGCAAAACCATACAATTTATCTGCCTTAAGGGCATCGATAATAGCTTGGTTATCTTGGAGTTCCCCACGGGCAGTGTTAACCAAGATGGCATCGTCTTTCATAGTTTCAATGAAATGTTGGTTAATCATCTGATCATTTTCGCCTTCAATATAGGCGGAGTGAATACTTACGATATCTGCTTCTTTCAATAAGTCATCTTGATTGTCTTTAAATTCAACGACTTCTTTGGCCGCATCGGATTGGTAGATATCATAGCCAATCACCTTGGCTCCTAAACCTTGGAAGAGTTTGGCTTCGGTTAAACCGATCCGTCCGCAACCAATAATCCCTACGGTACAATTTCTTACTTCGCGACTAAACATGCGCGGTTTAACCCGAAAATCAAATTCTTTGGCTGTCGCTTCGGTAGTATAGGGAACATTCCGCAACAAACTCATGGCCAAGGTCACTGATAATTCGGCAATAGCATTAGGGGAATAACCAGGCACTCTAGCCACAACTTGACCTAAATCACGGATAGCTTCCATATCAATATGGTTGATGCCTACGGTCCGAGTGAAAACTAAGTCAATCCCCCATGATTTCAGTAATTCCAAATTTCTCCGATTTGCCACACAGTTCCCTCTTAATAGGACAGCGTCATGGCCTTTAGCAGTTTCGATATTGTCTTCTGTCAGTAAGTCTTCAATTAAGGTCAGGTCATAATTATATTTATTATATTGCTTAAAAATATCCACTTCATTCGACCGTACCCCATAGCAAGCAACTTTAAAAGTCATTCCAATCTCTCCTTTTCCTTTTTGATAGTTTTTATATTGTTTTAACGGCAAAGTCTTTAAATCACGCCACTGGTTTTCAAGATTTCAATCACCACTAACCAAATTGGAATCGCCAAGGTAGCGGTTAAAGTCGTGACAAAGGAACAGTTAGAGGCTAGTTTGTCTTCCCGTCCAAAACCGATGGCATAGGAAACTGCTACACTGGCTGGTGGAGTTGCCATCATGACAACTGTGGTCCCAATGGCAGCGTAGTCCATTGGTAAGATATTGGTAGCGGTGAATATAATCCCACAAACCAAGGTAATTAAAGGCACAATCAGCATCTTATTAAAGGCATAGTACCAAACCTTGTTGTCCTTGACCGCTTCGGTAATTTCACTTTCACCAAGAGTTGCCCCGATTGATAACCAGGCCAATGGTGAAGCCAATTTAGATAAATAGTTCATCAATTGATAGAGCCAAGGCAGGGTTAAGTCAAAGCGAAGAATTGGGGCTTGACGCTCAACCATTTCTCCAGTCTTGGCCAGGGTTTCCACCGTGACATGAGGCAGATAAGCCTGCATAGCCCAAATCAGTAAACCCGCCAAGGTAAATAAGATCGTCGGATTGAGGAAGATACTTTTGAGGTTGCTCTTTTTAAATTGCAAACCACTCATCAAGATATAGCAATAGGAATATAAGAAGATCCGGTAACCGATGTTAAAAACATTAGCGTAAATGACCCCGTCAGCCCCATAAACTGCTGACACAATTGGAATCCCAAAAAAGGTGGTTGACCCAAAGATGGTTAACATCCTAAGAACCAGTTTGGTGTCGCCTTCATAGCGAGCATAGGTCAAACGCGTAATCGCAATAAAAACTAAATAAATTAACAGGCCCCATACCAAGACACTCATACTTTGGTGGAGTTGTTGGACATTCAAATCTTGCATAAAGGCATTGAAGGCCATACATGGAATCGCTAACTTTAAAACTACCGTTGACAAGACTTTAGAAACATGTTGGTTAAAGATGCCACGTCGTCTGCAAATATAACCAATCAAGATAATTCCAATCGTCGAAGTAATTGCCGAAATAAACTTCATATTTGTCAGGGTAGCTATCAATATTTCACCAAACGACATAAAAATAGCTCCTCTTTAATAAAAAATTCACAAGAACTTATCGATAAACTCTATAGTTGAATTCTAGTTTATATAGAGGAGCTAGGAAATATTATTTAATTAAATGAAAGTTATTTAATTAATTTAAGAGACTTTTCACAAACTTCTATCCAAGGGGTGGACTTGTTGGTAATGAATAGTAGGCCGCCCAGTTGTTCCATAGTATTGGAAGGTCTTCAGATAGCCTTTTTTAACCAGATAGTGGATATATTTACGCACGGTTACATGGGAAAGTTGGCTTTTCTGGGTGATTTGGGGAATAGTAAAAGATTCACAATCTTGACTTTCGATGGCTGCGGCAATGACTTCCATAGTGGAAAAGGTCAGGCCCTTTTCGATACTATCACTCATTTCCATAGTAGAAGAGTCCGCTAAACGGTTGTCGGAACCTAAATCATCCGGATAACCATATAATTGGCCCAAGGTGTCTTGGTCAATCTCCTCCTCTTGATTTAATAACTCTCTTTCCTTTTTAAAACGGAGTAAACTACTTTCTAAGCGTTCAAAGGTAAAGGGTTTGAGAATATAGTCCTGTACCCCTAAATTTAAACCCTTTTGAATAGCAGACTTAGCATTTTGAGCGGTTAGCATAATCACCCCGGGGTGGTCAGGACAGGTGACTAAATATTCCACTAGTTGTAAGCCAGGACATTGCGACTCGCCCAAATAATCGTCAATTAAGAGCAAATCAAAGTGTTCTTTTTCTAACAGATCAAGGGCTGCTTCATAGGTCTCCGTGATCCCGGTCACTTGAAAGCCATCTACCTTTTCCACATATTGTTGATTAATCGCCTGCACCATGCGGTCGTCTTCAACAAGCATTACCTTATACATCACTTAACCTCCATAGTTCACTTGATAAGTTAAAACATAATACTTTCCATTGTTACTGATCTCTACCTGCTTTAAATCCGCTGTTATTTGTTCTAAATCTTTCCCCACTTCAGGGTAACATCCCAGGTCAGGATAAACATAGAAAGCCGTCACAAGCTGGTCATTGTCATAGGCTAATTCAATTTCAATGGTCACTTGGGATTCGAGTTCATTTAATCTAGCTTCGAGTGCATTAGCAATCTTCAGCCATTCATTATTCTGATTAAAATTTTGCGCTTCCGGAATTTCATTCTTCACCGTAATCCGCCGATACATGGCATAGTGGTTAGCACCTAGGAGCAAATAACCCGCGATAGTCGGATTATTAATCAATAGCTGCACATTCTGATTAAAGTGACTCTTATCACTGATTAAATCTTGTAAATAAGTCTTCAATTCCTGATATTCACCGAGATCACTTAAACCATAGATAACATGGACCTTATTGAGAAAATCATGGCTCTGCTTGACTAATTGCTTGGCAAAGTAATGAGAATTCTCCAATTGGTTGACTAAATCAATCACTTCTAAGGCATTCCGCAAAATAAAAAGATAACCCCGTTTTTCCTGGTTGACAATAATTGGTGCCACCGAACCAACATACTCGTCATGCTTTACCGACTTCATGAGGGACATAAAGGCTTTATCCTTTACTTTTAAATCGGGAAAAATTGCAGAATAATGCTGATTGAGGTAATTGCCAATATAAGTAATCGCGCTATTATTCTCAACGCGGATTTTCCCTGCCGGATCGGTAATAAGGATGGCCATATCGGTGTAATTAAACATGGCATTGCGCTCTTCCACCACCTGGGCGATTTCTTCAGGCTCCATCCCCAGCATACGGTTCTTTAAGGAATAGGCCAGCCAAATAGCCATAGTCCCCGCTACCAGGAAGGCCACTAAGACCGATAACCTTAAAGACTGGGTCGCTTGATCAAATAAGAGATTTAACTTAGGTAGCATAATCCCTAAAGCCACCGCTCCGACCACTTGATGATCTTGATTGAAGATAGGGACAAAGGCGCGCATGGACCGCCCCATGGGTCCTTGTCCCGTCCGGGTATAGGATTTCCCATTAAGGGCATCATACTGGTCTTGTTCTCCCTGGAAAGGACTCCCAATTAAATGACGGTTAGGATGGGTTAGACGGGTACTATCCTTAGTCATTATCACCACATAATCCAAGCCGAATCGGGCCTCTTCAGCAGAGGCATAATCGATAATTTTCTGGGAAAAATGCGTATCTTCAACTGAAGACTGAACAAAGGGATCGGCCGCAATCTCATGGCCTACTTTTAACAACATGTCCGCTTGGGAGTCGACAAAAGACTGCTTACTAGTCCGCGTTAAAATAAAAAACATGATCAATAGGGTAACAATCACTAAAGTAAAGGTCATGGATAGGAGTCGCAGCAGTAACTTGTGTTTATGAAAAGTTTTTCTTAGAGAGAGCATTTGAATCACCTGGCTGGGTTAATCTTTATCAGCAAAACTATATATTATAATAAAATAAAACACCGTTTAGTTAAATAATTTCTTAGCCATGAAAACACAAAAAAGCTATGTCAATATCTACCTCTCATCCCTAAAGGAAGGGTAAATATAATATCCATAGCTTTATTATGAATGATATTTAAATATTCATTTAATCACTTCTGACGACGTATATTCACTAGCCGTTCTACTCCATGACGACTGTTTTCTAAACTAGTAACAGTTTTTTCATAGGTAGTCGATAGGAAATATAAGAATAAGATATCATTTAGAAACAACTGATTGAGTAAGGAGATCGTTGCTCCAGCACGCAAAGGCGCCTCACGACATTGAGCGACTAAGGCCTGATGATCTGCTTGTTTTTGTAAGTTATTATCTGAGTTTGACGTCATCGCAATGACTTTTATATTTAATTCATGTGCCAGATTAGCTAGTTCAATCACTTCATGCGTTTGACCAGAATAGGAAATAGCAAGAAAGAGACAATCCTTAGGGGCTGTTCCCATGGCTGAAGCCAATTGATGGGAATCTGCATAATTCAATACCGTTTTTCCTATTCGAGCAAATTTTTGCACTAAATCTTCACCGACAAGATGTGAAGCCCCCAAACCATAGCAATAAATAATCGGTGCATTAATCATCAGATGAATCATTTGATCAAAAGCATCTTCATTAATTAATTGACTGGTTCCTCTAAAATTATAATAAGACTCTTGCAATAACATTGTCTTGATATTTTCTAAGTTTTCCCCGGGTTTAATATCTGTTAATTCCGCTTCAACTACCAATTGACTCTCTGAGGACAATTTTATTTTTAACTGCGAATATCCCTTCAAGCCAATAGACTGACAAAAGCGTACCACCGTGGAGGTACTGGTACCAGACTCTCTGGCGAGTTCATTGATATTCATTTGAACGACATCATCAGCATGTTCAATAATATATCTTCCAACCTGAGCTTCAGACCCCGACAGCTTAGTCAATTTTTCTTCAATACCTAATAAAAAATAATTGGACATGACTATCAACCCGTTATCTTAGCGTTTTTATTAAATGAATCAGCATTCTGTGCCTCTTTCGGCACGCCAAAAAAGTAAGTAGCCACAAAACCACCTGCATAAGCAGCAAGCAAGCCTAAGACATAAGCCATCCATTTTCCATCGGCAATTAACGGGATCAAGGCGACACCACTAGGACCAATCGCTGTCGCCCCAACACTGCCTATTCCTCCAACAACTGCTCCGCCGATACCACCACCAATACATGCAGTGATAAAAGGACGTCCTAAAGGTAAGGTGACGGCATAAATCAAGGGTTCACCAATACCTAAAATACCGACAGGTAGGCTCCCTTTAATAATATTGACTAATCGACCATTACGGCGACACTTAAGCCATAACGCTAAAGCTGCGCCAACTTGCCCTGCACCTGCCATCGCTAATACTGGCAAGAGTTGTGTAGCCCCAGTCGCATTGATCATTTCAATATGGATCGGTGTGAGTATTTGGTGTAATCCAAACATCACTAAAGGTAAGAAGAAGGCCCCGAGAATAAAGCCACTAAAAGCACCCCCAACATTGAGTACCCAATTCACCACGCCCACTAAGCCAGCTGAGACCCAACCGGCTATTGGCATAATTAAAAAGACCGTCATTAAGCCTACTGTCAATAGGGAAAGCGTTGGCGTAACAATAATATCTAGGGAATCTGGAACAAACTTCCGCAATTGTTTTTCAACGATTGAAAGTAGGAATACAGCTAAAAGTACCCAAATAATCCCCCCTTGGCCTGGAGCTAGGGGTTGACCAGTAAATATATTCTTTAAGGGATTTTCTGGCGTCATTCCTGTTAGATAAATGATTCCAGCAACAATTCCCCCTAAACCTTCAGTAGCCCCAAATACTTTGGCTGCATTAATTCCCACATAAATATTTAGATAGGCAAAGAGGCCATTTTTAATAATATTTAGTATGGTTACAGCACTACCCCAAGTCGCCGCATCTAAATTACCGGCAGTTATGAGATTTTGAAATACCGAGGCAATCCCCCCAATAATACCGGCACCTACAAAAGCAGGAATTAGTGGAACAAAAACACTCGCTATGGTACTAGTAAAGGATTTAAAATACGAAGGTTTATTTTTTTCTTTATAGGTTTTCTTATTTTGATCAGCAATTTCTTGTGCTCGAGAACGATTACTGGTCAATTGAGGATCTAAATTTTCATCAACCCTTTCCGTATGTGAAATACCACTTAGTTCGTTCATTTTATCGGCTACTTTTTGTGAAGTGCCCGGGCCAACAACGATTTGCAAAGTATTTCCATCCTTGACAACCCCTAAAACGCCCTCAACTTTTTCTAAGGCTGATAGGTTCACTGCTTGGAAATCTTTAATATCAATCCGAATCCGCGTCATACAATTATAGATTTTATTTGTGTTTTGCTTGCCGCCGATATGTTCAAAAATATTCTTCGCTAAGTGTTCTTCTTTACTCATTTTTTCTAGCCTCGCCTTCGATAATCTTATAGATAAATCCATCTGCTTTTTGGAGTAAATTTTGAGATTCTTCAAATGAAACTTTTTCTGCTAGCATCACGACCGCATTCTTCACATTAAAATGACTAGCTACTAATGCCTCATGTGCTTGCTCATAAGAAGCTTCAGTAATATTACTGATAATTCTTGTCGCCCGGTCTTCTAATTTTTCATTGGTGACATTAATATCGATCATTAAATTCTGGTAAACCTTACCAATTTGTATCATTGAAACAGTAGATAACATGTTCAAGACCAATTTCTGTGCTGTTCCTGCTTTGAGTCGAGTAGATCCGGTTAATATTTCTGGTCCAACGATTACTTCAATACTTATTTTAGCTAGTGAAGAAATTGCTGATTCATCATTGCAAGAGAGTGCAATCGTCTTAGCGCCAAGCTGATTGGCATACTCTAAACCGCCCATAACATAGGGCGTTCTTCCACTGGCACTGACCCCTACTACAGTGTCTAGCGGACTTAGCTTAATATCCTTTAAATCATTTTTTCCTAACTTTTCATCATCTTCGGCTCCTTCAACAGCTTTTGTCATTGCTCGTTCGCCCCCAGCAATGAGACCAACCACCATATCAGGAGAGGTTCCAAAGGTAGGGACACATTCTGCCGCATCTAAAACCCCAAGCCGTCCACTCGTCCCAGCTCCCATATAGATTAAGCGTCCATCATGATTAAAGGAATCAACAATCATTTGAATAGCTGCTTCAATCTTGGGTAAGACCTTGCTTATGGCGCTCTGAACATTATCATTTTCCGCGTTCATAATTTTTAATACTTCTAACACAGATAACTTATCAAGACTAAAAGTAGACTTATTTCTTGTTTCTGTAGTTAATTTTGCTAAATCTTCCTTAGACATGAAATCATCTCCATTGGATTAAATACTTTTGCTTACTGCCGATAAATTGGATTAGGGGAATATCTTCCGAAGCAATCAATCCGATCACATTAACGGAAGGGTCACTAGGTAGATCTTTCTTTACAATTTCAAATTCCCCTTCATACCTACCAGCTAAGTTGTTATCGACCGTGATGCTCCCCTTGTTTCGAAAGGTTTGGTTGGAGGGGGCAATTGTCTCTGTGATTTTTCCTCTAGCATATTGGCTCCTGACTACATATTCACTAATATCTGGACGACACATCTGAATCTCTTGAAAGTAGGAGTCCTTAGCGCTTTTATAATTATCATCATAAGAACCATGTAAGAGAATAATTCCATTATTTATATAATAGGAAAATTGTTCTAAACTTTGATTTGATAAATAAGGATCGCTTAGATAAACCTGGTCAACATGATATTCTTTGAGCATAGTTAAACTAGCCATAAAAGGTTTCTTCCCTCTTAACTTTTCAAGGGTAGGTAAACCCTGGTATACCGGTCCGCGATAGGGTTGATCTCCAGAAACGAAGGCTTGCACCTTTAAACCATACTGATGAAATAGGTGATTTTTTTGCATAAAGTAATCTTCACCGAGTCCGGTATAAGGACGAGGATAGTAATTATGCCAAGCAGCGATATTCTCTTTATCTGCTCCATTGGCAATAATTTCCTTAATATCATTTTCTTCAATAGTTGAAGCATTTATCCCTAATTGAATTTTGTGACTCAATTTGGCAATTAATTCGTTAGAAAACCCATCATCTAATCGTATGCCAGTAATTCCCCATTGAGTTAAAACTTCAACCTTGTCCAAACTGATGCCAATCTTCTCTAATGAAGCTAATGACATATCTACCATTAAACTAAGCTGTAGCGTTTTACAAAGGCTAGCTAAATCTTGCAGCCGTTTGAAATACTTTTCTTGATTCTCCTCTGGAATCTGTATCGAAGTAAAAACTCCTTGAAAACCTCCCTGTTTCATGTTTCCAATATATGCTCTATCTTCATGACTTAAATCACTATTTAAATAAACAGAAAACCCAAACATCTTTTCTCCTATCTTTCAAAAGCGCTTACATTTCTAATTATATGCTTATGGAAATAAATTTCAAATAGAGATGGTAAATGCAGAAAATAAATTACATAGTGATACAAAACAATATGTAAATTTAACTTGCAGAATACAAATAAAAAAAGCCAGCAGAGCCTTTCTTAAGCCCTACTAGCATTCCCATTTCTTATATTATCTATCAGTTTCTAACGATAACTAAATCGCAGTCCAACCGCCATCAACACCGACAATTTGTCCGGTCACATAAGTCGACTCATCAGCGGCTAAAAAGACTACTACACTAGCTAATTCACCCGGTTTCCCTGGGCGTTTCATCGGCGTTCTTAGTTCGATGAAGTCATTCATAGCTTCCATAGCCTCAGGATTATTGGCTTCGGAGGCGAAGAAACCAGGCGCGATAGCATTGACCGTTACGCCGGTAGTTGCCCATTCGGTTGCTGCGGCCCGAGTAAAGTTAATCACCGCACCCTTAGCGGCAGCATAGTCGATGATTGGCAGCTCTGGTAAGCCACCGAAGCCGAGAATGGAGGCAATGTTGATCACACGGCCGTAACCATTTTCCACCATCTTGGCCCCAAATTCACGGGTCATATACATCATCCCGTCAACATCCAAGTTAAAAGTCTTGTGCCAAGCTTCATCGGTAATTTCAGTCAGGGGCGCGTTATTCCCGCCACCCGCATTGTTGACTAAGATATCTACCTTACCAAACTTGTCTAAGATAGCTTGGTGGGTTTCCTTGATCGATTCAGGATCGGTAACATCGGTTGAAATCGGAAAGACCTCTGACCCGGTTTTTTCTTCAATTTCTTTAGCCGCTTCGTCGAGCACTTCTTGGCGACGGGATAAGATCGCTACTTTAGCCCCTTGACCAGCTAGAGCAGTCGCGAATTGCTTACCAATACCGGTCCCGCCACCAGTCACCACAGCCACACGATTGGATAAATCAAACATCTACATTCCTCCATTCAAAACATTAGTCACAAATTCATTATAAAGAAAACTCTTCCAGAAAGCGATTACAACAGTTTTTACACATAGCCTTTATCGTTAAAAAAAGCAGCCCTTCCAAAGGCTGCTTTCACCATCTCTACTCTCCTATTTACCAACATCCTGGTCTAACAACCACCCAATCGCAATCCCTCGGTTACTCAACAAGTAAGCCCAATCACTTTGCGGGTGGTCGATCTCTTTCCGCTCCATCACGGCAAAGACCTGGCCTTTAACCCAGTCCGCTATCCGCTGACCCGTCTGCCAGTGGGTCGCCCAGTCTGCCACCCGGACCGAAGCTCCCACAGCCACCGGATCAGCTCCTGCACCATCTTTATCACGCTCAGCCACCAAGCGGTTGACCCGGTCTTGAACCAGCCGGTAGTCATAGCCCGCTGCCGCTAAGCGCCGGATCCGGTCGGCCCCGTTCCCCCACTTGCGGTCCAAAACTTCCCGGGCCAACTGATCCATGGTCTTATCTCTTCGACTAGCCTGACTCCCGTACTTAGGCCGGGCATAGCCCTTAATCCGCCAATCATTCCAGGCAAAGCGGTTGCGAGCCACCCGGCGACTGGCATTGCCCTCAATGGTAGTAATAGTTGACCCCGTCACAGCCTCGACAAAACCGATATGGTCGGCAAAGCCACCACCGTCCCAGTCAAAGCAGACAATGTCTCCGGCCTGGGGATAAACCCGACCCAGCCAAATTCCAAGTCCGGCAAAGACATGGATATGACGCTGGACCCCACACTCACGCCCAATCAAGTCCGTCGCTCCCGCTTCATCACTAACTGCAGTCACAAAGAGATCACACCAGTCATCACTATACTTGGCCAAGTATCCCACCGGACGCGGCAGAACCCGGTTATAGCGATCCACCATGTCACGGTGGGCCACCGACCCCATAGTCATCCCTAGGTATTTTTGCGCCGTTTTAATCACTTGCTGGGCGGTAACCATAGCCCCCACCTCCCTTGTGATAATCCTCGCTAGACAACTGCAAGACCGATCCCAAGAAGACCGCCAGTAAATTCAAGGTCACGACCGCTAAATCGGTCCCGACAAATCCATAAGCTTCCCCCAGTCCCTTGACTAAAACACTCAAAGCCGGCATAAAGACCAAGGCCAGCCACTTGAGCCGGTCATACGTCTGATTACTTAAAGGCATTCTGCCATCATCTCCTTTACTCTTTCGACTAAATGCGTCAACTTAGACTCCACCGCCTGAAAGCGAAAGGCGGTCTCCATTAAAGTGTTTTCCACCACTTGGATGCGCTCATCGAGACGTTTTTGTGCCGTCTTTTGTTGATCCAATTCGGTAGCCATCACGTCCAGGCGAGTGATCAAGCGCTGGATGGCAGTAATTAACTGGATAATCTTACTAACCAGGGTGATGATGGCTACAAAGGCAGAGGCCAGCCCACCCATTTCAATCACTGTCATGCCCTCCACTCCTTTCTTTATTTCCTTTTTCTCATCTTTCCCTCAGTACTTCTTCATAAAAAAAGCCCCGCTAGGCAGGGCTTGGGAGGTCAATCCCTAACTTAGGCTTCGACTTGATAGATATCGGTCACGCTGCGACGGACATAGCGGGCGCCAGTGGCTTGGGCATAGGGGTCAAGGCCGTCTTCATTGACGAAGATATCAGCGTCCACAATAGCCGCTAAGGCCGCTTGAGCCACTTCACTAGAAACATCTTCTTTAGGTTCTTTAATGGTTACTTTCTTAGTCTTGCCCTCTTCAGTCTTGAATAAGAGCTCTAAATTGAAATTTTCTTGGCTTGGCATCATTTTTCCTCCTTACTCTTCTAGCGCTTGACTAAACATAGACATGGCGGCAGACGCTTTCCACTTCGGTTACCGGGTCCTTAGCCAGACTAGCCACCGCGTCACGAACCGCGTATACCGCTTCAATGGCGGGATGCTCCACCAGATCATTGAAGGTGGTTTTAATTTCCTTGTCGGTCTCAAAGTTGGTCACCTTGACCACTAACTTGTTATCGATAAATTCTTGCATTCCAATCACTCCTTTTTTGCTTTAGTAGCTAGCTACACCCTATAAACGAATTGAAAGAGGCCAAGTGTTACCTAAAAATTGAATCTTTTTAAAAAGTCCAGTAAAAAAGCCCACCCTCAGGTGAGCTAATGTAAAAACATGATCATTAAGGCCTAGTCTTCTAGTAAATCCTTAAAGGGTAGGAGAAGCTGGGCTAAACGGTTCTTCCATTGATAAATGGTTTTTCTGGCCACGCCAAATGTCCGGGCAAGGTCAGCAATAGAAAAATCTCTTTCTGCTAAAGCTAAAGTTAATTGGTAATCCCGCTCAGACAGGGTGTCTTGGGCGGCCTGGAGGAAGTCAGCAATCCCAAAATCAAAAGCTTCTGTTTCCGCAGAGTCAGTCATCAAGTCCTGGTTCTCAGACAAGGTCAGTTGGGGCAAGCGGCTAGTCTGGCGCAGGAGGTCCAGTAAGCACCAGCGCAAGTAACGGCCAGCATAGGCCACAAAGCGGTAGCGGTCTTGGCCCAGGGGGTTGCCATCGAAACGCTCAGCCAGGTCTAGGAGCTTGAGCCGTAACTCTTGGGCATAGTCCTGGTAGTCGCCGTGGCACTTTCTAATATTTAAGTCCGATAGGGTCTTATGAATCAAGGCTTCAAATTCGCGCAACAAGCGGTCGGCAAATAATTTGTCTAGAGTCATACTGTCTTCCTTTCTTCTTTACTAAAACAGGCTGCATCATAAGATGAAGGAAAGCGCGCTCTCCACTTTTAATCCTTAACACTTTCATAGAGGGCCATCACCAAAACCGCTAGAGTCGCGCATAGGAGTAAGGGGATAATCATCCCAAAGGAGACCAAAAAGCCCCGTAGTTGAAAGAGTAGAATCGCTAAAACCGCCACAATAAAATCCTTAACCCATTGCCGCATAATCCATCTCCTCCGTATTTAATAAGTCAGTCACTCGCTGGATCAAACATTGATCTAAATCATAGCCTAAGTTTTCTGCCTCCTGCCATAAGTGGGCCACTAAGTCGCTTAGGGCAGGCGTCAAATCACGGTCAAAACTCACATCTAAAGCCAAAGTGGTAAAAGCTTGGGTGAGCGACGGTAAGTCTTCCCGAATCCGGACTTTTCCGCCTAAGCCTTCCACCCGGGCATAGGAGTCCGCCATCATCACTAGGGCAATATAGGCATCCGCCAGGGCTACTTGAACTTGGCGGGCGTCTTGGCCCTTAGCCTGGTTTAGGAGGGCGAACTTGGTCAAGACCAAGACACAGTGGTCGTAAGCATCCAACAAATCGAAACCATAGAGACGGTTGTAGTGTTCAATTAAATGTATACTATTGCTTAAAGTCATGGTTACTCCTTCTATTAAAATGTTATCCATTGGTATTGAGAAACAATGAGAAGTCGGGTGAGCTTTGCCAGTCAGAGTCTATCCGCTCCCCGCTCCACTAGGACGTTGATCAGTTCACCTGGCTCTTAGCCCAAGCTGGGACAATCTCCTGGTAGCCCGACATTTTGGGAAACTTGGGCTTTTTGTCTTCTTCACTGGCAGGCGGTAAGTCTTCCAGCCGGTAGATATGGTCCTTATCCCAGCGCTCCAGAATTTTGAAGTAATAGGACAAGGGATACTTAGCTGCCTTGGCCCGGTAGAGGGCTTCTTCCAAGAGCTTGCTTTCAAAGAGCAGGCAATAGGATTTTAATTTCTCCTGGTCCGCTTCAGGCATGGCTTCATTGAAGAGAATCTGATAGCGATTAGTGATCCCGTTCATCACCTGGTTTTCATAGTCATCTTGGTAGGGAGCCCTTTGGAGTTTCAGGGGCAGTGACGACTCGCTGGCCGACTCTTCATTGTCATTGTCATTTTCATCCCCATCCTCTTTATCACTCTCGTCCACTTCCTCTTTTTCATCGTCCCCGGCCACATAGCGGCGTTTTTTGATCTCCTTGACGAAGAGTTGCATAATGGCCTGGTCCACCCGCCGACTGGACTTCAACCAAAAGTCGCGCATGGCTTCAAAGGTGGCCTCAATCAGGTCCGTATCTTGAACCAGGGACAATTCCTTCTCCAATAAATCCATCACCGGCCGCCCACCGACAAAGATGGAGTAGGATAGGGAGTGTAAGAGGGTCACTTCCTGGTGGATGTGCGAATAGGCAATCTTCTTAAAATCCTGACTAAAACGATCCAGCAGCCTGTCTACTTGTTCCAAACTCAAGCCCGTCTCAAAGGCAATCAGCCGCTTGGGCAAACTATAAATCCCCACCTGGCTACACTTGGGATTAGTCATCAAGTATAAGGCAAAATAACGTTCCTCCTGGCTATAATGGTCCAAAGCTTCTAGCGACCGCCAAAAGCTCGTCGGCACCACACGTCTTACTGTCATCATAACCTCCTTGTGATTGTATCTTTTTAACTTGTTGTTAACTGAGTCAGAAAATTTCCACGCAAAAAGAAGGGCTTAAGGTTTTGATCTTAGGTCCTAAAATTCTGGCTAGGGATTTTCTGTTTAACACTTACTTCACCGACTATGCAAAAAGTGACACTTTCTGTCCGCTATACTAATCTTTAATAATTTTTTCGATAAAAGCCCCTCCTTTGCCTTGATACACCCCGGACTGGAGCCATTGAAAAGAGTTGAATTTCTCTTTTCATTTTTAAACATATTATATCCAATATAAAAAAGCAAGCGATTTTTTATTATTTTGCATAAATTCTATTCATATGATATATTCATATTTTGTTAACATTTTTAAATTATACGCTGAGTAAAATATTTTCTAATCCTTCTACTAAGAGTAGTATACAAGAGGCTGGCTTTATGCGCTTTGTGGTTGCGAATTTAACAACAAAAAGTTGTTAAACTTCCAACTTAACAATTTATACGAGTATTTCCGCCGCTTTTTCGGTATAATATATGAAAGTTAAAAATGCGTTTTCAAGAACTCGACTGTTTCATGACCTTGGGAAAGGTGATTACACTTTTCAAAGTGAGAAAACTCTCATGATCAGTCAGTAAACCAAGGAGGAATGACCATGCCTACCCTCGCCCAACGCCTCAAAGCCGCCCGTGAAGCGGCCGGACTGACTATTGAAGCAGTCAGTGAAAAAATCGGCAAGTCGGTCTCAACCGTCTGGCGCTACGAACAAGGGAAATCTGAAGTTAACCAAGAAACCTTGACCAAGCTAGCCAATCTCTACGGGGTCTCCGAACTCCACTTGCGGGGCTTTTCCGACATGAAGAGCGCCGATGTCATTGAGGTGCCAGTCTATAAGAAATACAAAAAAGGCAAGCTCAAAGCCGCTAAGAAGAAGCACTTCTTTGAATTGGCCTCCATGGGACTGCCTAATGAGGAAATCTTTGCGGTTAAGATCAATAATCCTGCTATCCAGTCCCTCATCAGCAAAAAGGACTACGCCCTGGTGGATCCCCTAGCCGATATCAAGGAAGGCGACATCCTGTGTCTGGCCGACAAGGATTCCGGTCAATTGGAGTTAGCCCGCTACCAAGTCTACCAAGACCTGCCCCTCTATCTGCCTCTAGGAGACAAAAATGAAGTCAAGGATAGCGAAGACTTTGAAGTCTTGGGGAGAGTCTTTGCGCATTTAGGTAGAGTATAAGAAAAACACCGTTTCAGCTGGATAAAAACCAGTGGAACGGTGTTTTTGTGTGGATTATCTATCATTATTTTTTTCTACCAATTAACGGACTAGTAAGTTAAATTTTTATTTAGAGTTGACAAGTTAAATAAATTTAGCTATTCTAAATATGAAATCGTTACCATAAAGGAGAATGCTATGGCTACAATTAAAGATGTAGCGCGTCAGGCAGGGGTTTCGGTGACCACGGTCTCTCGTTACCTGAACCATCATCCCTACATCTCTGAAGAAAAGCAAAATGCAATTCGAGCGGCTATGAAGGAACTGAATTATGTTCAAAACTCTGCAGCCACCCAATTGCGGTCTAAAAAGTCAAATTTTATTGGTTTGGTCGTTTCTCGTTTAAGCAATCCTTTCTTTACCGAATTAGTGGACACTATCGAGCACGAAGCACGCCAGGCAGGCTATTACCTGATCGTTATGCAAAGCTATGACGATAAAGAAGTTGAAGCGCACATGTTGACCTTGCTCCAACAAGGGCTTTTGGCGGGACTAATTCTATGTGCCGTTGAGTCCGATGTGGCTAGCTTAGAGAAATATACACAATATGGTCCCATTCTCTTGTGTAACCACGAAGCTAGGGAGTCTAATCTTCCTCAGGTCTACACCAACCAGGAAACTGGAACTTATGCGGCCCTTGCTTACCTAGCAGATAAAGGGTATCGAAAGATTGCCTACTGTACCGGTGGCTCTTTGGAAAGTCAAGGCCACGGAGACTTAAGAACCCGAGCCTTTGAACGAGCAATTGTTGATTTTAATTTCACTGTCAAACGCGAGTGGATCTTCCCGTCAACCCATACGATTAAAGATGGCCAAGATGTGGGAGAAAAACTATTCACTCTGAAAGAGCAGCCAGAAGTTGTTTTTTCTAACAGTGACGAAGTTGCTATTGGAATTCTTTCAATCTGCCAAGAACACCATATTGATGTTCCTAAAGACTTGGCCATCATGGGATTCGACAACCAGGTTTATAGCGCCCTAGTAGCAACTCCCATAACCACTATTGAACAACCAATCGTCTCTCTAGGGCAGGAAGCTTTGAAAAAAATGCTCGCCTTAATCAAAGGCACAGATTACCAAGTCAATCAAGATAAATTGAAGCTGCGTCTCATTGAACGTGCTTCGACATAAAATGTTCGTTACTCAATAAAATGATCAGCATGCTAAGCATGCTTTCATTTTCAGAAAATATGGTATCGTTACCATAAATAATAAAGGAGGACCTATGTTAACTCAAAATTTAGCCAAAGACTGGTGGAAAGAAGAAGTCGTCTATCAAATCTATCCCCAGAGCTTTAAAGATTCTAACCACGACGGCATTGGCGACTTAAACGGTATTCGGGAAAAGTTGCCTTATCTAAAAAACTTAGGAATTACTTGTCTCTGGATTTCACCAATTTTCACTTCTCCCCTAGCTGATAACGGTTATGATATCGCAGATTACGAAGGGATTAATCCAATTTTTGGCTCTATGGAGGACTTGGAAGCGTTAATCCAAGAAGCTGAAGCATTGGATATTAAGATTATCCTTGACTTAGTAGTCAACCATTCTTCAGATGAACATCCCTGGTTTCAAGCAGCCTTGAAAGATCCCAAGAGTCCTTACCGTGATTATTATATTTTTAAGCAAGGCCATGACGGCAAAGCGCCTAATAATTGGCGGTCACTGTTTGGCGGGAGTGCCTGGGAAGCTGTTGACGGAGAAGACAACAGCTACTTTCTCCATACTTTCCATAAAAAGCAACCCGACCTCAACTGGGAGAACCCAGACTTGCGTCAAGAAATCTACTCGATGATTAATCGCTGGTTGGATAAGGGAATCGCCGGATTCCGTATTGATTCCATTACTTTTGTAAAAAAAGACCAAGACTACCAAAGTTTACCTGCAGACGGTGCTGATAACTTATCAAACATTAAGCATAAAACCCGTAATCGCCCCGGTATTGCAGACTTTTTACAAGAATTAAACCAGGAAACCTTCCAACGTTATAATGTGATGACTGTTGGTGAAGCCCCTGGAGTCCCCTATGAAGAATTCGACCAGTATATCGGCCCCAAGGGGTATTTCAATATGATTTTTGATTTTTCCTATGCTGATATCGACGTTGAAAATGGTAGCGAATGGTTCCGCCAAAGTCAGTGGACCTACGATGACTATATTGAAGCGGTAAAACGATCTCAATATGCCATGCAAAAGGCCGGCTGGGCAGCAAACTTTATTGAAAACCATGACCAACCTCGAGCACTCTCTAAACTCATTAAAGATCCCAATTATCAAAATGAAATAGGGGCTACCGCCCTAGCCAGTTCTTACTTCTTCTTAAGAGGAACGCCATTCATCTACCAGGGCCAAGAACTTGGCTTAAGAAACGTTACCTGGTCTGATATCGATACCTACAACGATATCTCTAGTCACGATAACTATAAACGTGCCCTACTAGAAGGCTATAGTAACGAGGAAGCTATAACTTTCGTGCAAAAAAGAAGTCGTGATAACGGAAGAACGCCGTTCCCTTGGGATGATAGCCAATATGGTGGCTTCTCAGACCACCAACCTTGGTTAGCTATGACTGAAGAATATCCCACAATAAATGCTAAAGATAATCCTGTCCATGATTTCTATCAAAAACTCATTGATTTAAGACAAAATTCCGATTTAAGTCAAGTATTAATTTATGGTGGTATTACCTTTCTTGATAAACTACCTAGTCAAGTTATGGGCTATCAACGACAAGTCGAAGAACAAGCAGTCATTGTTCTCGTTAACTTCAACTCCGAAGCTGTTGCTTTAGATGATTCTTTTGAATCCTATGAAGTCATCTTAAGTAATTACAGTCAATCCGCTAAATTAGATAAAAATATGGAACTAGCACCAATGCAAGCTATCGTCATGCAAAAAGGAGGAACTCATCATGACAAGTAACTATCACAAAATTGGCCAAGCGATCATTGACCAAGTCGACCTAGATAACATCCAAAGTATTACCCACTGTGCTACCCGTCTGCGTTTAGAAGTGAATAACCGTGAGGCTATTAGCGACGAAGCCATCGAAGAAATCGACCAAGTCAAAGGCGTTTTCTTCAACTCTGGTCAATACCAAATCATTCTAGGTACAGGTACGGTTAATAAAGTATATGATGCAATTATTGCTGACTTTCCGCAGCTTAGCGATAAAGAAAGTACTGTTGATGATATCAAAGAACGACAAGAAAGCGGAATTAAGCGATTTGTTCGTAGTCTTTCTGACGTCTTTCTTCCCATCATTCCAGCTATTGTCGCAACCGGTCTCTTCATGGGACTCAAAGGAGTCATCCTTAACGAAACTATCCTAGCTTTCTTTGGTGTCGATGCTGGGGCAATTCCCATCGAACTTACTACTTTAATTTCAGTACTCACCGATACTGTTTTCCAATTTCTTCCAGCATTAATTACTTGGTCCACCTTTAAGAAATTTGGTGGGACCCCTATTCTTGGCTTTGTTGCTGGATTGATTCTCGTCTCGCCAATGTTACCTAATGCCTATGACATTGCTAATATTCAAAGTGGTGTTGAACCTCTGATGCTCTTTGGCAGTATCCCACTGATGGGCTATCAAGGAAGTGTGCTTGTTGCCCTGGTAGTTGGTTATATTGGTGCGCGCTTTGAAGTCTTTACCCGTAAACACATGCCCGATGCCCTCGATTTAATGTTCACTCCATTTGTTGTGCTTTTACTAACAACTATCCTTGGACTTATTGTTCTCGGTCCTATCCTTCATGTGATTGAAGGCTGGTTAATCACCTTAGTTGAATCTTTAATTCATCTGCCTCTAGGGATTGGTGGTTTGATCATTGGCTTTATCTATCCTTTATCGGTCATGGTTGGTATGCACCATCTCTTTATCACGATCGAAACCACTCTATTAGCAGCAACAGGTTTTAATCCGCTGATTACTGTCTGTGCGATGTATGGATTTGCTAATGCCGCAGTCGCTTTCGCTGTGAGTTTACGTAGCAAGAAGAAATCAGTCAAAGTTGTGGCAACCAGTGCCGGATTAACCCAACTTCTCGGCGTTAGTGAACCTGCTCTATTCGGTGTTACCCTACGTTACGGCATGCGTCCTCTGGCTATTATGCTAGCTGGTTCTGCTTTAGGTGGAGCAGCCTTATCTCTCTTAGGCGTTCAAGCCAATTCCTATGGACTAGCAGTTATCCTGTCTCCAATGATGTATGTTTATGATAGTTATCAAATTATCACTTATATCGCTGTCGGTGTCCTCACCTTTATCTTAACCTTTATTGTGTCTTATCTCTTTGCTTTACCTAAGAGTGAACTGCAAAAAACGAATTAGATAAATTAAATGTTTAAGTCAAATTTATCTCATCATAAAACAACCTTCCAATCTGAGAAGGTTGTTTTTTCATTCCATATTTTAAATGAATATTTACTGTGAATGAGAAGTGGCTAATAAAACCCTCATCTTATCAGCTATAAGATAAGCATTTTTCGGAAATTCGCCTATTTCTCATCCCAATGAAAGATTTTGGAGATGAAGTTAGCCAGTAACAGAAAACCTGTTGCAAAAAAGAAGCAGACGACACAAACTACCGCTAAAGCCAGGAAGGTACAGACGGTAAAAAAGAAAGCTCTGCCCAACTGGAGGTAGAGGGGCTGGGGATTTCTTAAGGTTTGGGACTCAGCTTGTTTGAGGTCTGCCTGCATGAGATTGCTGTTGATCTTACTTTGGTTAGCGGGATCCTGGGCCGCCTCCTCGTAAGTCTGGGTCAGTGACTCGGGAACTTCCAGCTGGTGGGCCTGGTAGATTTGCCGAGCCAGGGTATTAAAGCTATCAAAGGCGGCCTGGTCATAGTTATCGTGATCATAATAAATATCATCATCATAGCGCTTGACCACTTGCTCGGTCGTTTCGTTAGTCAGCTCGTCTTTTAAGCCCCCACCGATTTCTAAGTGCATGTAAGGACTGTCCGCGCTGGTTTCTCTGGGATAAGATACGTCGGTTTTAAAGAGGAGGAGGGCCCATTCATTTTCAGGCTCATCAGTCATCCCCCATTTATCCGCCAGGGTCTGGCTATACTTGGAACGATTGAAGCTCTCAGTCCATGGTAAAACAGCCACTGCGAGCTTGGCCTGGGTTAATTGGTCCAACTTGTAGCCCTCACTCATGATGTGCTGGGTAGTGAAGTCATTCAAACGCTGGCTATAGTCCGACACGTAATACTCTTGGCTGGCAGCAGGAAAATCCGGTTGCCGGTAAGTCCGATTGAGAAAATAATACATGGCGGTAAGTACGAATATAACGAAAAAAAAGGACACATTACCCAAGCAACCACTACGTTTAGAACTTTTCTTCTCATCTTCCATTTTTCTGCCCTCACCTAGTGCTTTTTATTTTATTATAACCGATTTTGGGGTTAATCGCCTTTTCTTTAGTTTTGTATTAGGAAATTTTAATGAAGGATTTTGACTAGGAAGGACTTTATAAATTGATCACTGTTTTTAACTCATACTTGAATGGTTTTAATTATTTAAACTTTTGATCATCCATATACCTTAAATAATCAATGAAGCGACTTATGATAACTATTGTGGTGCGTTGGGTTGGTTTGATCACTCCATCAGTGAATTCTGGATTAAGGTACATTTCCTTTATATATTTAGCAGCCTGTTGCTTTCCTATCCCTCTAAAGATCTCAGGTATAGCCGAAACGGTACAAGCATATACAAGGTCATGGTCAGCTATTTTTATATCAGCTAAGTTCATAATATAGTTCTCCTTTTATATTTGTTTAAACATTTCACTTTCTTTATTATTTAGCCGGGAGTTATTCACAATTTAATCAAAGTATAAGACTTTTACACATTTCCATCCCTCACATTTCGTAAGCATTTAATCCAAGGACGTGTATTTAGATACACCATGACTTTCGCATGTTGAATGTGTTATATTGTGTAATATAATTATAAATAAACAAAATGAATATTTTTAGATGCAGATGGAGTTATTTTTAAATGGACGCACCTTAAGGAAACTGATAAAGATAAAAGTATTCAATTAATCATTCAGTTCTTATATTTTATATCGTTAAAGTTACTTCTCCTTTTGTCTATATTCTTAACTTACCGACTAACACTATAGCCTATGCATTAAAAACTTTCAGTATCCCCTTCTACCCTCATTTCATTGCCTATGTAATATTATTTGGTTAAGGAGAAACTATGGAACATTCAACTTATTTATATTTACTAAATTGTGTTAAAATTTTAACCACCACAAAAATCAATTTCCCTGGCCATGGTAATCAATCAAAGTTTCATTTATATAATCAGTTATCTGAAAAAGAAAAATTCTCTTTAATTATTAATCAAAAGGGACATTTACGAGAAGATTATTTAACTTACATCATGAATTCTGAAGAATATAAAATAATGGTAAGACTAGATTATTCAGGTGCTCCTCATGATAATAGAAATCCAGACGGAAGTATCACAACTATAGAAACACCGCATGTTCATATTTTTTCGGATGAATATAATAATGGAGCTATAGCAGTTCCTCTTGAAAATATTTCTAGTTATACAATAGTTAACGAACTCAGAGATAGCCTTATTGCATTTTTGATTTATAATAATGTTGATATGGATAATTTAGAAATTCCTTTACTATAAGATATAAAGGAGGTGCTATTATGGACAAAAAGAATACCACTCTACTTATCAATGATTACTTAGAATGGTACAAATCTAAAATTAAAATTAAACAGTTAAAAAAAGCTGACGAGATCATTACACCCTATACAAACCATTTAAATGACAGGATACCTCTTTTCATCCTTTGGCATAATGATAGCACTTTACAATTAAGCGATGATGGCATGACATTAGATGAATTAGATATGATGGGGTTAAATTATAGAACAGAAACGCGACAAGGGCTTCTGGATAACATTATTAAAAAATATGCTTTAGAATTAAAAAATAACACTATTATTACAAAGAAAATATCGATTAAGGATTTCCCTCAAAAGAAGCATGATATGATACAGGCCATTCTTAGTGTGTATGACCTTTTAAACCTCAACCAATCGAATACACATAGCGTGTTCAAGGAAGATGTCTATGATTTCTTTTATGAACATGAATTTGGCGGAAATATTGAACCGAGCTTTATTGGATCATCCAGTATTAACTACAAGATAGACTATAGTCTTGGTGCCACTAAATGGAGACCTAATGTTATGTTTCAATTCTTTAGTAAACCTAGCTTTGATAATATCGTGTCTCAAAAATTTATCTACGAGGATTTAAAAGAAGAACCCCAATTTATTCAACACGGCTTAAAATTTGTCATTATTTCTGAAAAAGATTCAATTTCTGAAAGAAATAAAAAAGCAGCTAAAGAAGCTGATGTAGAAATTATTCCATTTAGCCAACAAAATGAAATACTCGCCCTCAAATAATGTAAACCCCTCTGCTATTAATAGGGAATTAAAGACTGACCAGTATGCTAATAACCTTTGCCATGAAGTAAGCGAGTTAATGGTAAATTCCAACATACATGCTATACTGAGATGTGGAGCGAAGGAGTTCGTTCATAACTAAACACAACACCCCTAGAAGTTAGTGGCTTTTAGGGGTGTTTTTTCTGCTCTCAACTAGTGCTTTTTGTTTTATTATATGCTATTTTATCTTTAACACGCTTTACTTTGGACTTTTATGAAAAATTTGTTAATTAATGAATTTAGTTTAGTAAAATGATTTTTAGAGAGGAAGGTTCTGTGTCTAACAAAGATTTTCAATTATTACTTTGGTTTTTATTTTTTATAATATCGATTATTTTAGTAGGTATAGCTATTTATAAGAAAGTAAAGAAACAGAGGCTGGGACAAAAGCCTCGAAATAAAAAGGGATAAGAAGTTAGTTTTCACTAATTTCTTATCCCTTTTACTTAAAATTAGGTATAAAAAAAGCACCCTGCTATAATATTAGTAACCACACTAAAGATTAAGGGGTGCTTCTTGTGTACATACAATATAACATGAATCAAACAACACTTCCACTAGAATTATCTGCATGTATCGATCCAGATCATATTGTATTTTCAATCTATAATTTTATTGAATCTCTGGATGAAAAACATTTTGAAAGCTTCAGTACCCAGGACGGACGTCCTGCCTATCATCCAAAACCTTTAATTATGGCGCTTTTATACGCTTATAGTAAAGGCGTATTTAGTGGAAGAAAAATAGAAGAATTAATGGTTGAAAATATACCCATGCAGTGGCTAGTCGCTCAACAAGTTATTAGCTATCGAACGATTAATCGCTTCCGTTCCTCAGAAAATTGTAGATGTTTATTAGAAAATTTATTCGTTGAGTTTACCACTCAGTTAAAGTTAGAGAAATTAATTCATTTAGAAAATTGCTTTATAGATGGAACTAAAATTGAAGCGAATGCCAATAAATATTCTTTTGTTTGGAAAAAGGCAACTGAAAAATATGCAGAGCAATTAAAAGTGACTTCACGTGAATATTACTTTAATGAAATTCAACCGATGGTTGATGCTGGCATCCAATATGATGAAAATTTAGATCTAGAAGAAAATATGCTTCAAGAGATATCTAAAGTTCTTAAGGAAGAAATCGATAAACTCACTGAAGATATTGAGGAAACTCCTGTAAAAGGGCCAGATCAACGTAAACAAGAACGTCGTCGTTTGAAAAAACATTACCGTAAAGTGAGTAAAGATTTTCTACCCCGCAAACAAAAGTATGCCAAACAGTTTGAAACATTTAACGGAAGAAACAGCTATTCAAAAACAGATCCTGATGCTACGTTCATGCGAATGAAAGATGATCATATGATGAATGGGCAATTGAAAGCGGGATACAATATCCAAGTAGCGACTGAAAACCAGTTTGTCCTTCATTATGATATTTTCCACAATCCGACGGACACGCGGACTTTACAACCCTTTGTTGAAAGTTTCCCTAATTTCCCGAAATGCATTATAGCTGATGCTGGTTATGGTAGCGAAGAAAACCTTACTTATTTAGATAACCATAAAATTAACCATTTGATTAAATATAATCGGTTTGATAAAGAGCAGAAAAAGAAACATAAAAAATCAGCTAAAAATATGGATAATTGGAGTTACGATAAGCAAAGTAATACGTTTACACATCCTGACGGCACGGTTTATTTCTTTAGTCATCTCCAAAAACGAAAAAATAAAATGAGTGGTTATATTTCTGAAATTCAGGTTTATAAGCCTTTGGACCCAAAAAATGCGCCGCAAAAGGCGCTTTACTATAATAAAAACTATCAGGAATTAAAGAATATAGAAACACAGAAGCTTTTATCTGAAGAAGGATCTAAGCTCTTTTCCAAACGGAAAATTGACGTTGAACCAGTTTTTGGCCAGATAAAGGCTATTTTAGGGTTCACTCGATTTAACCTCAGAGGGAAAACAAGGGTTAAAACTGATGTTGGATTGGCCTTCATGGCCAATAATTTGAAAAAATATAACAAAATAAAAGCAATAAAATAAGAGAATCTACAAATCACGCTTAAGTAATTTGTAGATTCTCTTTTAGTTTTAGAGTTCGCAGACTTTTGTCCCAGACTCGCAGCGATTACATTTGCTATTTCTGTGGCCTTAATATTTATTGTAGGTAATCTTAAATTTGATCCGGATGATCCCTTGGAAACGCAAGCTAAATTAGTCCAAATATTAGAAGTTGATGCCGATGAAGTGACTACTACTAATACAGAGTTTTTTGGTGAAGTTTATAAAGAATATAACTTTAATGATAAAGCGCGAATTTGGGTGAATAATCAAGAAACCAAAGTCTTAGAAGTATTCTTTTATGATATAGGTGATGATTCAGTCATAAATATATTAAATGACTTAAATTACCCGATCACTGATGAATTTATGGAAACTTTAGAACAAGGTGATGGTTTCTCACTTAACAAAAGTGATGAAGTAGGGATATACCTTGACAGCTACCCCTATAACGAAAATAATTTAGGAATCATATATGACTCTCGACTTTATGAAATACACGATCATTTTGTAACCAGATTTAACATAGGAAGTCTTTATGGAGATAATTAGCAAGCTTCAATAGTAATACCACACTTGTGTCTCTTAATATATGTAATGACCATATAACAACTTGTAGCAACTCTGAAGAGGTGTTTCTCATGAAAGATTCAACCAATATGCAAAGTGGTGAAAAAAGTATCAAAACAGAAAAAGGAATTTTTCAAAGTTTGGAAATCGCAGTCTCTGAAGAAGAATTCGATAATAAATTAGAACATAGCTATTCCCAATTTTTGGCCAAAGAAGGTCGGCCTTTGGAAGATGTGTTTAGGGAACTTGAAAAAGGTTTGGAATAAGTGGATAACTTTTAGGAGGAATGACAGTGAAATTGTTTCGTAAATTTATTGAAAGTATATTTGGTAAGCAAGAAGCACGTAATGAAACAAGCAATAATGAAAACGATGTGAATGATTCTATAGATCAAACATCCCCTCAAGATAATATTGATTCTCATAAAGAGCAACAATTAATAGATTCAGTAACTATAATAAATAAAAAATTTATATTGACTTCTAAAACTACCAAAATTCTTAAAAACGAATTTTTTGCTTTTGATATTGAGACTACTGGGCTTAATTCTTATTCAGACCGCATTGTAGAATTAGCTATTATAAAGTATGTCAATGGTTACGTGGCTGATCAATTTCATACACTAATCAATCCTGGTTTTTCCATGCCAGCATCTGCTTCACGAATAAACAACATCACTGATGAGTTACTACTCCATGCGCCGACTGAAGATACCGCTATAAAAATGGCTTATCCTTTTTTAGAGCCTATCTTAAGTGGAGAGAGTATTATTTGTGCACATAATGCTAGTTTTGATCTTTCTCTTCTTAAAGCCGCTCTTAGACGTAACGGAATTTCAGCAAATATAAAATATATTGATACCCTAAGTGAGTCCAGAAAATTAATTAAAGATACACCTAATCACAAACTTGGAACTCTGACAAAACACCTAAATATCGTAAATAACGATCCCCATCGCGCCACAGGAGATGCCAAAGCTTGTGGTGATCTTTTATTAAAGCTAATTGACAAATTTTCTAAAGGTAAAACAAACAAACGAAAATCAAGTGAGGGATCTGTTCCTACTCAACAAGAGCTAGAGGTATGTGCTTTTATTCAACACACTGTAGAACAAGATGTGCTACCTATCGATTTACTTCGGTTTTATAAAAATAGTTCAAACTATGTTACTGTTTCTTATCTGTATACAATGTTTGAATTTAAATTTGCAAAAAAGGGACACTATTTTATCGTCCCAATCCAATACAGCAAAGATATTAATCTACCAAAAATGAAGGCCACCATGTCAGAAGGCGGGAGCCATTATGAACGCGTTTTCTTTAATTCTTATGAAGATCTCGCTCTTTTCAAAAACTTTTTTATTTCAATTTACGAAACAACTATTGATCAATATGAAGAATTTAAAAATAGTTTTGATAATAGAGATATTTTTGATAAACAAATCGATGAATACTATTCCTTAGGTTATCAGCTTACCGATACAGAAACTATAAAACTTCTTAGTCAAGGACAAGGTAAAAAATCGATTCAGGAAATTAATTTAAATCTTCCTGATGAAATAAATATAAACATTGAAGAACTTGAATTAAAACCTATCCATAATCTAGTTTCCTTAAATCAAATCAAAAATAAAAATAGTCCTGACAAAGGCTTTAAAGAAGGATTCCCACTATGGGAAAAAGGTGATAAAATCAGGAAACAGGGACAGATAAAAGAAGCTATTGCTCTGTTCGATGAAGCAAGATTTCTTGGCTACGACGCACCTGCATTATATGAATCTTACGCCCTAGCTTATCGCAAATTAAAGGATTATGAAAATGAAATTGCTATTTTAAATGAGGGACTTAATCGTTTAGAAGAAACTAACCCTGAACATAATGGAACTCAATATTCTAAACTGTCCAGTCGTAGAGAAAAAGCAGCTGCTCTTTTGCTTAAAAGCAACAAATAGATTTATATTCAAAAAAGCCTCATCCATGCTCTATATTATTATAGAGGTGGGTGTGGCTTTATTTTTTCTTACTAAAATATAGAATTACATATTTAGTAGTCTTATACACTCGCTTTTAAACGTTCTCTTTCAATTTCTAATACCTTAGTTTGCAATTCTTTTTCATTTATAGGATCTGCTTCAGTACGATCATATGCATCAGATACGACCGAATCATTGGCATAATCATTAAATAAGTCTGTTTTTTCGCCTAATAGTTCCAGCATTGATTCATCTATACTATCTTCTGTTAATAAGCGATAAACAATCACATTCTTGGCTTGTCCCATTCGGTAAACCCGTCCAATCGCTTGTTGTTCTGTAGACGGTTTCCATTGAGGTTCACATAAAATGACAATATTAGCAGCTTGAATATTCAAGCCTACCCCACCAGCATCAATTTGAGCTAGTAAAATAGAACCTTTACCAGAATTCTCTAATTGGTCAATGAGTTCCTGACGTTCCGCTGTAGAAACATCGCCAGATATCATTCCGATAACATTATCACCTAGGAAATCCTTCAATTTATTTAAAACCAGTTTGAAGAAGGAGAAAATTATTATTTTGTCGCCGTTTTCCATAGCTTCCTGACAAATATCACATGCGTTTGCAATTTTTTCTGAGTGCTTCCTATCTCTACCAGAAAAAGCTGCACGTCTCATCATCTGCAATCCAGAAATACCTCTCATAACAGCTTCATTATAATAGTCTTGTTCTTCCTCAGAAAAACTAGACCACATTTCAACCATTTCAATTTCTGGCAAGTCTCTAAGAACATCCTCACGTTTTCGACGTAAGTAAACAGTCGCAATTCCATCTCTAAAGGCTTGGGGATTGTCATTATAATCATTAAAGAAGCCTTGATCATTGTCCTTAAAGTAGTCTAAATCAGGCTGTAAAACAGAAAGAAGTTGCTTCATCTCTTTCAATCGATTTTCTAAAGGAGTCCCGGTCATAAATAAATTATAATCAGCTAATTGGGCTAATCGATAAGCATTTTTTGATCTTTTTGTCCATGGATTTTTAATATAATGCGCTTCATCGACAATCACTAAGCTAGGCAACATTGAAAATTGATTTTCTACCAAATGGGTAGCTTGTTCATAGTTCAATAACAATACTCCTCCTTGGTCTTGCCAATTTTCAAATGCCTCTTCACGATTAGCATTTCTATATACAAGACTTTCCATTGTTGTCCACTTTTTTATTTCTCGTTGCCAATTCATTAAAATTGACAACGGCCCCAGTACTACATGATGCTTGTAGCCCTTCTGACTTAGATGATTAGCTATAGCTAGGGCCTGTATTGTTTTTCCTAGACCCATTTCATCGCCTAATAGCACCTTCTTAAAAGTTAAAGCATACTTTACCCCAAATTCTTGATATGGACGTAAAATCCCTTTAAAGCTTCTATTATCCAATTGAAATTTATTTACCTTATCAACAACTAAACTAGGTAAATCATTAGTATCTTTTCGTCCACCGCCATTTACTTTATCGATAACGGCATAGTATTTAGCTATATTACTTTCAAAATCATTAATTGCTTCACTATTGCTAAGCTTAGGAACCTGCCAAAGCTTTTTAGGAATAGCAGTTAGTTGATTAAAACAATCAAATAATAAATAGTAAAGTTTAACTGTTTCCTCTTGTTTAGTGACTTCTAATTGAGTCATCTGGTAAGAATTTAATTGTCTATCCCAAATTTTATCGAGATTGTTTTGAGCTCGTTTAAGTGTCACTTTTAATAGATCTAGATTTTTTTCTTCATTTTCAGCCAAATGTATATACCGATAAATTAATTTTAATAAAGTAATCTCATCTAAATCTAATTTTTGAAGGTCCATTCTTGGATAATAATCTTTTTTAGCATATTCAAGATATTTATTTAGTTCAGTCTCTATCTTCCAGCAAGCAGCTGTAGTCAAGCCTGAACGCGGTCTAACATCCCACAACTTAGTTTGAAGATCGGCTAAGTTAGTAATACCACGATCCTTTAAACGATTTAGGTGTAATTTTTCATCACTAAAAATATTCAACACTCTTAGGGGTTGATTTAAAGCTTGAGTTAACCCTTTTTTCTCTTTAATTTGGTTAATTTGACTTTTTATCTCACCTTCTAAAGACTGAACATCAATTAGATTAATTGCAGCTTGTACTTGGCCTAAATATTCTTCAATTTCTAACAGAAGATTATCTTTACGATTTTCTAAATAAGTAGTTTTGTTAACTATAACTTTGTCAATCTCCGCTTTATTATCTTGAATAATTATTAAATAATCTTTGTTATCTGAGCTTTTATCGATAGCTTCTTTCAATTTAGATTTTAGCAATTCTATATGCTCATAATTTTCCAAAATCCATTCCTTGTTTTCTTTAAGTTGAGATCTATTTTTCTTATTCATAAAGAATAAAGCAAAGCTATTTCTATCATTATTAATGACAAATTCTAAGTTCTTTCTTAAGCTCTCTATAAAATCTGAGTGTTCTTTTTCAACTTTTAGTCTTGTTTGAAAGTTAAATAAAAGATGGGCTATTTTTCGTCTATTAGTTTCATAGGCTAAAGATATGCCTGGTAGCATTAGGGGCGGAAATAAGAAAATATTACCTTGCTTATTTAAAGAATCCACTTGCTTTAACTCTGAAAAACTAATATCCGATAATTTAGATTGCATCAAGTGATTATATTCTTTACTGCATTCTTTCAAAAGGGACTCCAATTCACTATTATTCATAATATTGTGGTCATTTAAAGTTAACTTATCAATATCTTTTAAAAGCTCCTTAGCAGTGGCTTTATTTATTTTTATCTTATTCTTCAATTTCCCGCCCCTTTCTTCTCAAAATCATCTCGCCTTTACACCGAAAGCTCCAAACAAACTTAAATATTCACCTAACCCCCTACACATCATAAGGCATAATTTTCTCTCGAATCAGATCTTTATAGCCATTCCGTATTTCCTTAATATACTTCAATTTTGGTTTAGGGTTCTCAGTATTTGCCTTGTAAGCGTTAAAATCAGCCGTATTAATCATTTCACTTTCACCAATTTGCGGACCTTCCCGGTCTTCATCATAGTTAGCAGCGACGTATTTCAATAAATCTTCATCTATAAATTCTGCCTTGGCATAGTCTTCTAAGACCCGTTCCTTATAACCGTTAATTTCATTAGCCAAAATTTCATCAGTCGACTGATTTTTATACTTATCTGGGCTGGAAATAATAGCTTGGAAAATATCACGAATTTTTTCACTTAATTCGGGCTTCCGGCGACCAAATTCATCGATAGTCTTCTCCGCTTCATGTTTAAATTTCTCTTTATCTTGTTCTGCCGTCGATTCACGGTAACGGTCAATGAGAAGCACTAGATAGTCATAATCAATTTGTTCCGTTCGAACCGATTCAATCTCATACTCGATATCGATCGAATCATCCTCATCAACTTCATCCTCATCGTTCATCTCATCTTTAATCCGTTCGATAAGATTTTTATAAGCTCCAGTGTAGTCTTCAAATTCTTCCCGGTCGAAGCCATATTGAGCGACAAATTCCGCTTCACTAAAGTCACTATAAACCTCAATGGTCCGGTAAATCGTATCGAATCGTTGAAAAGCTTTGGCTACCCGCTTCATTTCAACTAATTCAGTGTAATTGTTGAAACTCTCTGCATTAGGCACTAGCGCTCTTAGTTCTTTAACCGCTTCATCAAGCTCTTCCTTCGACTCTTCATAAGTTGGCGCTTGAATCTGATCTTCCCCACCATTGGAATAGAGTATGAGGGCCTTTTTAACGGCTTCCTCATAGATGGCTGGTGTTTGAAAAGTGACAATTTGTCCATATTTCTTATGGTCATCAAACAAACGATTAGTCCGAGAGAAGGCTTGAATCAAGTGGTGTGGTTTCATCGGTGGTCGATCCATAAATAATGTCGATAGACACGGCGCATCAAAACCTGTCAGTAAGCGATCGACCACAATTACCAAGTCCACTTGTTCAGAACGCACTTTATAGGTATCTGACTTACGCGCTAAACGATTATTGAGATTTTGATTATAAGCATTTAGAGTTTCAAGAGAAAAGTTTGTGCCAAATTCCTGGTTATAATCCGTTAAAATCTCTTTCATCGCTTCTTTACGGTCTTGAGAATCGTGTTCATTATCAGAGATGGAGAAGGTAATCGCAACTTTAGGAAAATCCAAGACCGCACGTTTAGTGATTTCACTAATGGAAACTCGCGGATTTTGACCGGCCTTGACTTCTTTAAAGAGTTGGTAATAAGCAATGGCTTTATCAATAGAAGTTGTCGTTAAAATGGCATCATAGGTCTTTCCAACACCATTATTAAAGCCAAATTTATTTTGTGATTTATTAATAATTGAATCCACCACCGCTTCCATATGGTCGGGATGGTCAAATATGGCTGAATCTAACTGGGCTTCCTTTTCCTTCTTATCAATCGCATCAAGGTTAGCCTTAGGAAACTGGTTTGCCACGAGCTGGTCGAGTTGAAAGTCACTGAAGGTTTGCTTGTACTCAATTTGAAAACCTAAAACAGCTTGGTCATGCATGGCTTCTTGGACAGTGTATTTATGCAAACATTCACCGTACTGCTCTTCTGTAGTCCGAGCAAGATCACCAAAGGCATCACGAGCATTCTCCGCAAAAAGCGGCGTCCCGGTAAAACCATACCAAAGAGAATATTTGAAAAACTTCTCCAGTTCAAATTGCTTCTGTGGTGTGACTGCGCGATGACATTCATCAACAACCACCGCAAGTCTTAAATCCCTTAACTTATTTAGCCGCTTATTATCAGGATTTTGATCGTAGCGCTTCATGACATGGTTTAATTTCTGAATGGTGGTGATCACTAAGGATCGATCCTTAGAGGTTAAGCGTTTGATCAGGTCATTGACATTAGCCGTTTCATCCACATCGACAAAATCTGCTTCAGCATAGGAGGCGAAGGCATTAAAGGTTTGTTGGTCAAGGTCTCTACGATCCACAATGAAGATGGTCTTATCAATCGAAGCAATTTTTAACAGGTTGCGGGCAACCTTAAAAGAAGTCAAGGTCTTCCCTGAACCTGTGGTATGCCACACATAGCCGCCTTTTTGTTGATAACTGGCTTGGCGAATGGCCTTAATGGCGTGAATTTGATAGGGACGTAGTAAAATGACTGAATTACTAGATTTATCCAAGACCGAGTAATTTGCAATCATTTCATGAGCTTCTGGAATCGAGAGCACAGAAGTCGCAAAATCTTCTAAATTCATTACTGGTTGGTTATCTTGATCGACCCAGCCCGTTAAAAACTTGGCATTCAACTTCGTATTGGCAGCGATATACTTCGTATCCACCCCATTTGAAACCACAAACATTTGCAACATGGAAAAAATTCCATGATATTTTCCGGTTTTAATATAGCGATCAATCTGATTAAAGGCCTTTTTATAGCCTTCTGACCGATTCTTCAATTCGATTTGAATTAAGGGAATCCCATTAATCATCAAAGTCACATCAAAACGCCCATCTTGGTCAAGAAAATCGCGTTTTTCACTGCGAAATTGATTAATCACTTCATAATGGGAGCTCCCCCCAGCAATCTCATTGCCATTAATTACCATTAACTGGCAGGAGCCAAGGGATGCATCCTCGCGGTGGAGCTCGACTTGAGCCACACCATTCTCCCCACTAAGCCACTCTCCAGCCGCATAAAAAGAAGAAAAGTCCAATTGCGATTTAATTGATAGCTTTTCTTGGGTCGTTAAAGGCACGCCATCTAACTTGGCGGTATTATTCGCTTCTAATTGTTGGAAAAAGTTCTTCCAAAGATCATCGGCTGTCTTTAAATCAGAACGATAAGTCCACTGCGATTCCCTTTTCGTTAACAGTTCGATTAAGCGTTCTTCCATTTGCTGCTCTTGAGTAAAAATTTTTGCCATATCATCACTTGTCCTATTGCTTTTCTTGACTTGATACAAAGATTTCATTTATCTTTATCGCTTGATAATACTTTCAGTATAGCAAAGAAAACAAAGGCTTTCAGTGGAATTTTTACAGGAGAACGGTATAAGTGTATAAAAGATGATGCTTGGAGTATGAAGGGGGATATATTAGGTCATGGAGAAAGAATTATTGGATTCAGGATAAGTTGGGGAATTTAGCAAACTTTTCAAAAGGTAAAGGATATTCTAAGAATGATCTTGTAAGTAGCGGATTTCAAATTTTGCTATATGGTAGTTTATATACTAACTATAAAATAGAAATTTCAGAAACTAATACCTATGTTTCGGATGATACTGGCGCTGTTAAGAGTAAAGGACACGAAGTAGTTGTTCCATCTTCAGGAGAAACCCCTGACGAGATAGCACGGGCCTCTGCTATAACTTCTAAAGATATAATAATTGGTGGAGATCTAAATATTGTCCTCCCGCCGTTTCAGCTCAACTCTATTTTTTTAGCTGTAGTTTTAACATTTGGAAAGAGTCAAAAAGAATTAAGAAAACGAGCACAGGGTGCTACTATTACACATTTAAGAAATTCAGATTTAACTCATGTATTGGTTTCATATCCAACAAGAAAAGAACAAGATATCATCACATTATTTTTAAAAAGATTAGATAAAATTATTACTCTTGAGCAGAAAAAAATTGAGAAGCTAGAGCTGTTAAAACAGTACTTGCTGCAGAATATGTTTGCAGATAAGAGTGGCTACCCTAAAATTAGGTTCACTAATTTCAATAATGAATGGAGTCAAGATAAATTAGAGGATGTTGCTGACGTTAGGGATGGTACACATGACTCTCCTAAATATCTATCAGAAGGAGTTCCATTAATTACCTCTAAGAACGTAGGTAATGGAAAAATAAATTACAATGATATTAACTATATTTCTCTAGATGATTATAAAAAAATCAATAATCGTTCAAAAGTTGATATTAATGATATTCTTATGGGAATGATAGGAACTATTGGTAATTTAGCACTTATTCATACAGAACCTGCTTTCGCAATAAAAAACGTGGCTTTAATCAAAGATACTCAACAGATATTTTATCTCTTTTTATATTATTACCTTCACTGCCCGTTTATAACTAAACAGTTGCGGATTAATTTAGATGGAGGAACTCAAAAATTTATATCATTAAAGAAAATACGCAATTTGCTTATTAGAACAACCAACTCTGTAGAACAAGAAAAGATCGGTAACTGTTTTAATACGTTAGACTCCCTTATTACTCTTGAGAAAACTAAACTAGATAAAATACAGATATTAAAACAAAAATTTCTCTCATCTCTATTCATTTAAATTCAATAAAATCGCCTCTGCTGAGACAACTAGCAGAGGCCTTTTATTAAGTAATGATATTTACAAGATAAGATTTAAATCGAATCGTCTGTAACCTGATAAACTAAACGCTCTTGTCTGGTCAACCATTGCGATCAGTAACCCGATAGATCATATTTAATGACTCTGGCTTACCTAATCCTTATCTAATAAATCGTTTTCTTTCCAGCCGTCACGTTCATTACAGAACGTCACACCAATGATTTTTCATCAGATTTTCTCACCATCATAATCGTCACTATCAATTTTATCCATTGCTTGATATAGATTTTAACGGTTAGCACAACTCGATAGATAAGAGATGCTAAGTCTCCATAAAACAATCAAAATATGATTTGACTATAGTAACAATGTCATTAAATTATTTCATATTTTGTATAAACTCATTGTGATTCGTTACTTCCACCTCGCTTACCTCATCTTTTTTATACAATAAATTGTACAAAATTTTAATTGAAAGCTATAACTGACAAAGAATTTCCATCATCTTATTATTATCCTTGTCTTCTAACTCTTGGATGATATGCAGATAAGTCTTCTGAGTAGTTGCCATATTAGCATGTCCAAGGCGTTTCGCTACACTAGCAATCGAAACGCCCCCATATAGCAACAAAGAAGCGTGAGTGTGGCGCAAGGCATGAATAGTGATTTCTGGAATATCAGCCAGCTGGCATAGCTTAGCCAAGCGCTGGTTGACCGTAGAATTATGGATACGTCCCTGAACAAAGATCGGCATATTCTGAGGAAATCCTTGGATTAACTGTTGAAATTGTAGGGTTAATTGCCAGTCCAAACGAATCTTCCGTACAGAAGAAACATTCTTAGTCGGAACAAACCCACCTTCATCTTTCTTATAGTCCCAGGTCTTATTAATCGACAACATGTGCTGGCTGAAATTGAAGTCTGCGGGAGTGATACCCAAGGCTTCGCTGAAACGTAACCCTGTCTTGGCAACTAAAAGAATGAGCCAGTCATAGGAAATCTCTGTTTGCAAGTGGAGCTGATTCAAGAGCTTGTGAAGCTCATCTTGGTTTAAATATTTAGCCTTCTTAGCCTTTCCTTTAATTCCCTTAATCACCACTTTTCGTGTCGGGTCACGATCAATTAATCCCTCATCATAAGCTTCGAGAATAGCACCTTTCACCAGATGATGAAAGTCTAAAGTCGTTTGCTTCTCATGGCTTTGGGAAAATTGGTTAAGTAAGCCCTGGTAGTTTTTCTTGGTCAGCTGGTCCAAAGTTAAGTCTGGAGCCAGCCGTTGCAAGTGCCGCCAAGTCAAATCATACTTTCTCAGGGTCACATCACGCACAGCCCCTAACTTGTACAACTCAAACCACTCCTTAAAATACTGGTGAAAGAGAACTTTCCGTTTTCTTGCCATAATAAAACCTCCTGATAATATTTGTTCTAACGAACCTTATTATTATCAGGAAGTTTATGGAGATATTAAATAAATAATGATTGGAGGAGTTTGTTTTTGAGGTCTTTGTATTCCATTAATTTTGACTGTTCAAGAGTAATAATGCTATCTAAATTAGTTATGAAATTACTAATTTTTTCTTGCTCCGCTATTTTTGGAATAAGAATATTTACTTTTAGAAAATCTGTAGAATGAATTTTATATTGTCCATATAAAGCCCCCTGCCGATAACTAATAATTTTGTGTAATATTCGAGGTGTCTGTACGATATAAGAAATAACATCTGGATTATTATTTGTTATTGAAAAAATCTCATAAACTACAGATATGCAGGCATTTCCAAATTTATTAAGCCCTATTGCTCCTACATCCAAGTTATTAGAACTATATATCAAATCATTAAATTCTGTCGCTTTATATTTTTTGTTTGAGTTTTTGACCAAAAAACTTCGATCATAACGGTCTCCTTTTTCTTCAATTCCACCAGTCGATGTAAATGACATTAATGGATAGTCAGCATTAGGAATTATTTTTTCATCTCGTTTATCCAGAATTTCACCTAATTCACACTGAATCCACTCTTCATCAAAATTATCAAATCTTAGCTTAGGATTCCCATCATTGTTAGCAAACATATTCTGCAGCAAGTACTGTTTTAACAGCTCTAGCTTCTCAATTTTTTTCTGCTCAAGAGTAATAATGCTATCTAATAGCAATAAAGTTTTTTCAATTTTTATCTGTTCATCAAAGGTAGGGATATATAGCTTATATTTTAATAAATTTTTCGCAGTGATTCCAAATACTTTCATTCCTGTTCCAACCTTGCTTCCAAATTTTCTAAAAGTAAGGGTATGGATATGATAATAAAGAAAGATAGATGAAATTCTGTGAGGTCTTAAAACTATAGTATGTAAGCCTGCAACTATTTTGTTAAGGGGGGTGCAAATTATTACTGAAGGCCATGCGATGCCTTCATAATCTTCGGAAGCATCTGCTAAAATTAAATCATTTTTCTCAAGTAACTCATAATCTCCTGGGCCTATATTCGGCAATATACTATCATCCGAAACTAAGTTGACTTTATTGGTATGAATATCTCCATAATGAATATATTTATAACCTGTCTCTTCATCTACTTCAACAGATCTTGAAAGAGAATATGACTTTTTTTGAACAACCAATTCGCCTAATTCACACTGAATCCAATCATCCGTGAACCCCTTGAACCTTAACTCAGGTTGTTTTCTTTCTTCTGCCATTATTTAAACACATCCTTTATCGCCTGAATGAGTTCTGCGGTTTCGTCCGTCACCTGCAAGTCATCCACCATTTCTAAGAATTCGGCTGTGGTTTGTTCCAGTTCTTGGTTGATTTCTTGCATGTCCTTGCTGACTTGGACAATATCGATGGGTTCTGGCTCTTCGAAGGTATCCACATAGCGAGGAATATTGAGGTTATAATCATTCTCTTGGATTTCTTCATAGCTTGCTTTATGGGCGTATTTCTCCACATCTTCCCGCTTATTATAAGTATCAATAATCTTATTGATGTGATCTTCGGTTAAGATATTTTGGGTCTTCACCTTTTCGAATTCCTTGGACGCATCAATAAAGAAGACATCACGACTGGTTCGGTTCTTCTTCAAAACAATAATCGTGGTAGGAATACTGGTGTTGTAGAAGAGGTTTTCCGGCAAACCAATCACTGTGTCAATATAACCATTTTCAAGCATAGCCTGGCGTAACTTTCCTTCAGAGGCCCCACGGAAAAGAACTCCGTGAGGTAAGACAATACACATGGTACCGTCTGTCCGCAAGTGGTAGAAACCATGGAGCAAAAAGGCAAAGTCAGCCCGTGATTTAGGTGGTAGAACCCCATAAGCAGCAAAACGCGGGTCATCTAAAAAGCCCTTATCGGCTGACCATTTTTGCGAGTAAGGCGGATTCATCAAAACAATATCAAAGTTGGTTGGCTCATCTGTGGGCCAGTCGGCATCCAAGGTATCCCCATTCCGTAACTTCTGATGGTCAGTTGGCACCCCGTGCAGCATCATATTCATCTTAGCTAAGTTGTAAGTGGAGGTGTTAATTTCTTGCCCAAAGTAACGGATGGAATTTTCCACGTTTTCATCAGCGTACTTCTTAGTATTTAAGAGCAGTGATCCCGATCCAGCCGAAGGATCGACCATATAAGGAATTACCTTATCATTCTTTATTCTATCTATTGCTAATTTATCAGCAGATGAAGCATATAGCATAAATCTAACAATATTAATTGGTGTAAAGAATTGACCTTTAGTTTGTTTAAAACCATCTCTTATTATTCCCTCAAAAAAATCTCCGAGAATATCTTTCCCGTTTAAGCTATTTTTCCCATCAACAAAAGACAAGTTTTCAAGCTGTTGAACGGTGTATTTTAATTTAGACAAAGAGAATTTTTTAGTATCGACTACATAGGATTTATTTAATTCCTTTTCATCTATTACATACAACTTCTCTTTTAAAGCTTTTCTATAAAGATTATTTATTCTTTCAAACAGTGTTTCATTGCTTTCAAAATCATCATCACTGGCTTTTTCAAACATCAACGATTGAAAATCGTATCTTTCTCCATCTTCTTTTTCATCTTCATCTTGAATTTTAGCTAAAATCAAATTCACAAGTGAAGAGAACACCTCATTGTCGTCTGTTCCTCCACCTCCCCATAAAACATTGTGAAGATCTTTTTGTAGGGTTGTAATATATTCAGTAGAAAAATTTGTTCTTAAATCATTTTCACTTCCCTTGATATAAGGTACTTTTTGTGCTTTTTCATAGCGTGCAGGTAATTTATTTGTAGCGTTTCTTACTTGTTCCCAATCTACAAATGTCGGTATTTTTTCATAATCAATTACCATACATTCATCATCAAGAGTTTCTTCATTTAAAGTATATAGAACCAAATATTTTACAATATGACCTTGTGCTTTTTCTAATGCTCCTAAATTAAATAGTTGCTTTTCTATAATTTCATCTTTTGAGTCTTTTGCATATTCATCGGGTGCTTTTACTTCAATAAATAAAAATGCATTATCATTTTTATCTTTGACAATAACATCTATTCTGCTTGTAATTGTATTTGGTCTTCCTGCTTCATATTGTTTTTCAATCTCTATTCTATCAGCAGGATATCCCAATTCATTTACTAATTTTGTTAATAAATATGCTCTTACAAGCTCTTCATCCTTATATTCTGTAATAGTCCTATGTTCTATTATTCCTTTATACCTGAATTTATTATTTTCAGTGGACAAGTTTTGAACTATAGAATTGGGCTGACTATTGATAAAGTCGACAATATTTTTTATATTCTCTTTTGCTATTCCCATCTTATTTGACCTTTTCCTCTTCTTTTACTATTTCTACAACTTCCTCTATCTTGCAATCCAATGCCAAGCAAATCTTTTCTAATGACTCTAAGTTCACATAAGAGTTTTTGCTCATTCTTGAAACTATGTTGCTTGTTATGTTTGCAGCTCTTTTTAAGTCTTCTTTGTTCATTTCTCTTTCTACCAATAAGTGCCATAATGGTTTATAAGAAATTGCCATATTATTACCCCTTATCCGTTTTATTGTTAAGATATATTATATCATAAATAGACTGATAAGTCACTTTAGCCTATTTTATACTTGTGCTTACGTTAGTATTTATTGAGATAGTCCTTGTTTTTTTCCTTGTCCCACTTGGAACTGCTCCAAATCAGACGGTCTCCAAGGGACGTCTAAATCATGTAAAGCTATTAATTTATTCTGTACATTTGTACCTGCTCCCATTTTTTGAGTAGAACCTAATAATACTCTTACTTCTCCTTTTCTTACCTTAGAGAACAATTCATCTTTTTGTTTGTCTGTATCTGCTTCGTGGATAAAAGCTATTTCTTCTTTAGGTATTCCCATATTCACTAACTTATTCCTAATATCATCATAGATATTAAATTCTCCATCTCCTTTTGGTGTAGACATATCTGAAAATACTAACTGGGTTGATGAGCTTTCTTTTGTCTTATCCCAGATTGAAAAGATATTTTTAACGCATACATTTACCTTTGAATTAGGATCATCTGGAAGTAGTGGGTTTATTAATCTTTGGTCTAGGGCAAGTTTTTTACCATCATTTGTAATTTTTAGCATATTATCTTCTGTTGGCTCGACTTGATTATTTCTAACTGCGTCAGCTCTATCTGAAATAGCTTCTAGTATTTCTTTTTGTTCCTCAGTAGGTTTTGTTTTAATAACTTCAAAACTTGCTTCTGGTACTGGCAAATTTAACATATCTGAAGTCTTTATATCTGCTACTTCTTTAAACATAGACATCAATTCTGGTAAATTATAAAACTTTGAAAATCTTGTTTTTTGCCTATATCCAGTGCCTTCTGGAGATAATTCAAAGGTATTTTCTGTTTCTCCAAAAGTAGAAGCCCAAGCGTCAAAATGTTCTAATCCTCTTGCCTTTAGATCGTCATATTGAAGGTATCTTTGCATAGTATAAAGCTCTGTCATTGAATTTGATATTGGTGTACCAGTAGCAAATACAACTCCCTTTCCATCTGTCATTTCATCCATATACCTACATTTCATATACATATCTGAAGACTTAAAGGCTTCACTCTGACCGATACCCGCAACATTCCTCATCTTGGTATGCAAGAATAAGTTTTTGTAATTATGAGCTTCGTCTATAAATAACTTATCTACTCCTAGTTCTTCAAAGGTTATTACATCATCTTTTTTAAAGTCATCATTTAGTTTTTCCAGTCTTACCAAGAGTTTCTTCTTTGTCTTTTCCAGTTGTTTTACTGTGAAATTTTCCCCTCTATTTCTTTTATTCTCATCAATAAAGGAAACTATATCATCAATTTGGTCTTGTATATGTCTTACCTGGTATTCCTTAGACATCGGTATTTTTTCAAATTGAGAGTGTCCTATGATGACCGCATCATATTCTCCCGTTGCAATCCTACCAATAAATCTTTTCCTATTTTTGGGTTGAAAGTCTTTTTTATCGGCCACCATAATATTTGCTGACGGATATAACTGCATAAACTCCCTACCAATTTGAGTAGTTAGATGGTTAGGAACTACAAATAATGATTTACTTGCAAGTCCTAACTTTTTAGATTCCATAGCAGAAGCTACCATTTCAAAAGTCTTTCCTGCTCCTACTACATGGGCAAGTAGTGTATTTCCACCATAAAGAGTCCTTGCTATGGCGTTTTTCTGATGTTCTCGTAGTCTGATTTCAGTATTCATTCCATCAAAAGTTAAGTTAGAACCATCAAATTCTCTATTTCTAATTGAATTGAATTTTTCATTATAAATCTTCTCTAGCCTATATCTTCTATCAGGATCTTCAAATATCCAATTCTTAAATTCTTCTTTAATCAATTCCTGCTTTTGACTTGCAAGCATAGTTTCTTTTTTATTTAATACAGAAGTCTTAGACCCATCATCATTTATTACTTGGTCAAATACTTTTGTATCTTTTAAATTAAGAGCGTTCTCAATTAGCTTATAGGCATTCACTCTACTTGTACCATAAGTCATGTTAGCAAGGTCATTAGTTGAGTCAACACTCTTACCTTCAATATTCCATTCACTTGTATGTGGTGAGAACCTAACATTTATATTCCACCTATCATAGCCTGGTGTTTTTAAAAGATTAAAAGTAAAGTCTTCTATATCTTTTTGAGGTATCCAGGTTGCTCCTAACCTTACATTTATATCAGAAGCAGTTAGTTCTTCAGGCATAACTTCTTGTAATTTTTCTCTTTGATATTTGAGTTTGCCTAACTCGTTTAATAATGTGTCTTTCTTTTCAGAAGGTGCTAAATCTATTACATTTTCAATTTCTCCGATATATGAATTGAGGTAGCCAATTTTTTCTCTAATATTGCCACTTAAATATTCATCAGCTGATACATATGAAAAATGAAAGGGATCGTCATTGTTAAAGTTTTCAAAGGGCATTCTGTTATTTATTAGGTCTGTATCCTTAATATCTAAAAATATCTCGCCTTCTAGCTCACCAATTAAGGTGTCCCTATCTTTACTTGTGATAGATTCCATATATTCAAAGTCTACATATCCTTTTTGTGAAACTGATAAGACTAAGGCTTCAAGGGAAGTATCTACATGATCTACTACCTTTGCCTTTGTTATTGTTCTTTTTGAAAATATATCACTCTTAGCTTTGAAATTATCCTCATCATCAAGTATTTCTATTGATGATACTAAAGGAAAGTTTGAGTCTTCCTTTAAGGCTCTAGTGTTTGATAAGGAGTTAATAAAGCCATGTTTCTTTGAAAAGTTATCATAGACTTCATTTAACTTTGCTTGTGACTCTTTTATTTCTTCATCAGAAAAATCGTCCTTTTGTTTTTCTATTACATCTTTTAAAGCATTCATTACATCAAGGTAATCTTTTATCTTTTCTTTGCTTTTGTCTGATATATTCTGCTTAATTAAGACTGAGTTTTCTCTTAGGTAGACCTCTTCATCAATAATAGTGTAAGAAAAGTTTTTAACATCGTCTGTTGCTGGAAGACTTAATTCTTCATATTCCAATAGTTCAACTTCTTCATATTTTGAATTTGAAGATATTTCCTTACTTGCAAGATCCATTAAATCTTTTAGATTTTCGTCTTCTTTTTCATCACAAGTAATAGTATTTCCAAATCTTCCAGATACTTCTTTCATATCCCCTAATACCATTTGAGGATTATCTACAAAGTATTTATTATAAGTCAAACCCTTTTTATCAGTTGCTAGGTGTATCCAATCGTCATCTCTTTCTATAACTGAATCTCTCTTCTTTAAGAAAATAATATCTGATGTAACTTCTGTACCAGCAAGTCCTTTAAATGTTGTATTAGGAAGCCTCATAGCTCCTAAAAACTTACATCTTGCATTAATATATTTTCTAACAGATTCATCTTTTTTATCCATAGTTCCAGATGATGTTATGAAGGCAATAATTCCTCCATTCCTAACCTTATCTATAGACTTTGCAAAAAAATAATCGTGAATCAGAAAGTTATTTCTGTTATATTCACGATCGTTAACTTTAAAATCTCCAAAGGGAACATTTCCTATAACTAAATCAAAGAAATTGTTTGAAAAGTTTGTTTCTTCAAAGCCTTTAATTTGAATGTTAGCTTCAGGATAAAGTTCCCTTGCTATTCTTCCGCTTAGACTATCTTTTTCTACTCCATAGACTTTAGAGCTTTGTATTTCACTTGGCATACTTCCAATAAAATTACCGACTCCTGCAGATGGTTCAAGGATATTCCCAGTCTTAAAACCCATATCTGTTATGGTCTTATATATTCCATCCATTACCTCTCTAGGTGTATAAAATGATGTTAGAGTAGACTCTTTAGCATTCAAATACTCATCATTTGTTAGATTTTCTTTTAAAATATTTCTTGCTTCAAGCCATTGTCCTCCCTTTTCTTCATCAAAGACATCGGCAAGACCACCCCATCCTAGATAATCAGCAAGATAGGCTTGTTCATACTCTCTTGGACTCCTATTTTCATTTTCAAGTCTTTTGAGCATCTTAATAGCTTTTATATTTTTATCTAGCTTTTCTGATGGTGTTAGGTATTCTGAGTAGATATGATTTTTCAAGTCATAATTTCTAGCAAAACTTAGCCTTTCCTTATTAGGTTCATAGCCTAGATTTTTTAAATCCTCTTTACCCCTCAATAAGTTTTCGGCTGCTTCTCTTGGAACATTGTATCTATCCATCATTTGGTCAATTTCAAGATTGTGGTTATCTATAAAGCTTTCTTGCTCTACTTGTCTTTCAATTTGTTTTTCATGCTCAGATAATTTGTATATCTCATAATTTCCACTATCTAAAAGGTCATCAATCTTTCTACTTTCTTCAAATGTTTCACCTTTATATAAAGGGAATTCTTCCCCATTAACTTCTACCTTAGTTCCAGCTTCAATTAAGTTAATTCCATCAAAGGTATTCTTATCTTCTAAAATAAATTCTTTTCCAACCTTTACTGCTAATTTTTCTGATGTTTGAGTTAGATTTTCAAAGATTTCTTCAAGGTATGAATCGTTTCTATATGGAATTACTTCCGAACCCCTAATCATACCTCCCATATACTCCATATTATCTCTAATGGTTACAGTTTTAAGTCCTCCACTTAGTTCATCAAAATCTGTAATGGTAAAGTCCTTATCTTTATATCTAACCTGATCACCTATCTTAAACTTAGGCTCTATCTTTTCCTTAACTTCTTCTTGTGAAGCTTTTTCCTCACTTAGTGCAACTTGCTCTTCTAAATATGAAAATTCACGCTCATTAACTTCTTCACCATCTCCAAGGTCAATTCTATAATGTTCGACAACTTCGCCGTCTACATAGTGATCAAAATAGAATTTGAAATATCCGATATAATCATCAGTCATTTCTCCAAATTCATTTTCTCCATGAGTTTGATTATGGTCTTTAATATCAATATCCTTTTGTCTTAGGATATTGATTAAGTCTTTAGTTACTATCTGCCCACTATAATCGGGAACTAATTCGTGATTTTCATTAAATTCTACAATCCAGTAATCTTTTCTATTTTCAGTGTTTTTGCCATCAAAAAAAGAAGCTTCATCAGCTTCCTTTTCTGGACTTATTTCATTTTCTAAGCTTCCACGTATTCCTTGATTGCCATTTTCTTCACTGTTGCCATCAAGTTGTTCATCTGTCCTTGGTATTCCTCTGGATTCCCTCTCATCATTTTCTCTGTCAATCCTTGTGCTTTCATCATCTTGACTTTCTCTCTCTTGATAAAGTCCACTGCCTGATTCTGAATTTCCTTCAGGTGGTTCAAAAGTGTTTTCTCCTCGTACATTTTCTGAAGTTTCTTCCAGTTCTCCATGTCTTCGCTCCCTACCAGGTAAGACAGTCTTAGAACTGCGTATGTTGGATTCGGAAATCTCTCCATAAATTCCAGATCCTTCTCCATCATGTCCAAGGTTTTCTCTTCGATCTTCATTGCTATTTCTTCTGTCGCTTCCATCTGTGAAAACTCGTCCATCTCTACTTCTTGACCTATCATCTCGTCTATATAAATCATCTTGACCTCCTCTATCTTCATTTATATTTTCTATATCTCTATTATAGTCGGCAGCGGCCCTTTCTGTCAGCAGCCTAGCTCGATCCATTTCCTTAGATTTTTCTATTGTGCTATCTATAATATCTTCGCTAACTCTTGATATTACAAGACCTATCTGTTCTAAAGAAATTGTATTAATCCTAGAAAAATTATTTTTTAAATTTTCCATATCCATAGGATAGGCTGTATTAAACCTATTAGCTATCGCATAGGATATTGAGTCTCTCATAAACTTTTCAAAACTCAGTCTATCCTCTACATCTATTCTCAAATCAGCAATAGCCAAATTAATATATTCATCTCCATAAATTCGACTTAAAGAAAATATATTTTCGTTTAGTGAATCACTAGCTTCAAATGAAGAATCTCTTATTATTTCTTTTAAAGCCTCGTTATGGTTTTCGTGGTCAAACTGCCATAAGCTAACCTCATTAATATTCCTATCCATTGATGTGGTTTGACTAATATCGAAAATATATGAAATTCTTTGATTTACATCACTTCCAACTAAAATTGGAATACCCTTTTGACCTCTCATAACAACTCGACCAAAATATTTCTTCCACATATCAAATGTCGCACAAGCTCTAGCTTCAGGTTCTTTGTTGTATATACTTAGTTGGCTAGAAAAATCATATTTCTGATTGTTACCTATAACTTTTAAGAGTTTTAAATATTCTTTTTCATCTTGTAAAACTTCATACTTTATTGCTTCTTGTATGTTCTTAAAATCATTTACTTGCATTTCCTACCTCCTTTTTTGAGTAATAAAAAAGACGATAGATTTTAAATAATCTACCGTCTATAATGTAATATAATTAAATGACCTATATTAATTCTTTAAGTTTTCCATATAAGTTCAATAATTCGTTAATATCCATATCCATTATAGGCTCATACATAAAAGAGTTTATATGAATATTTTCTGGAGTCATTATATTAACTTCATTAACTATATTAATTTGTTCTTCATTCGCAATCTGCTTATATGCATCAAATAATACCCTGGTCATATTATTAGTTTTATCTACATGATTCAGAAATTCCGCTTTATCTCCTGTTTTCAAATTATTTTTCACTTTCCAATTTAGCATACCATTATAATTATTAATTTTATCTAACATTATTTCCTCAGCTTTAAGTCTACAAGCCATTGATAATAAAACTTTATGCTCGAGCAAATTTAAGTTACTAGTTAAGTTTTCAGTAGTTTCATAAAGCTTTTCTATAACCAGATCATCCTCTTTAAACTCACTTGGTATATCAAATCTCCCTATATATTCTTTATATACTTTCCCTAAAGTTTTAAAATTAATAGTTCCTGAATTTTCTTTTTTGTGTAGTAAATTAGTTAATAGCTCATAATCGCTATCATAATAACTTGAATCATTAACAGATTTATCAAAACTATATTCAATTAGATTCCTAACAAATGGTATAAGTGCAAATAAGGAATATTTATCTGGTTTAGTTTTCCATGTTATAAAAGGTTGTTTTTGATATTTCTCTTCTATCAAATTTAAATCTTGTTTGTTTTCAACGATAAATCTAGATGTACGAGGTACATTTAGTCTAGAAGAAATTGTTCTATAAAAATCAAAATTATGAGATAAAATTATCATTCTAAAATTATCAATTGTTGCCATTTCATACAAATATTCTACAATAGCATACTTATTTTTATAATCAAAAGAATCTGCTATATCGTCTACTATAAATAGGACTTCATTGCTTTCTTTTTTTATTTTTTCTATGTCAAATATTATATTTAACAAATATAAAGATCTTTTCTCTCCTTGACTTAACACGTCTAATTTTTCTAAATTTGATCTATCTAAACTTGCTTGATTTTCACCCTTTTCAAATATAAACTCCACACGTGGTAGGTTTTCTCCTATTATCGCTCCCTTTAAATTTGATATTTTCATCTTATATGGAACAGTGAACCTATCTTCAAATATTTCTAAAGAACGATTCCACAATGTATTGTCTATATTGAGATTTTTAATATTCTCCTCTAATTCTTTATATATCTCTAATAAATCATCAAAAGATTTCTTTTCTTTCTTTATATATGAAGTCCATAATTCTTTTTTTAAATTATCTAAATTTTCTATTTTCAAAAACTCTATTAGTTCAGGATTGTTTTCTATTGTATCTCTTAATAATATGCCTTTTGTATCACTTAGTAACTTTTCTATCTGTTGAAATTCTGGAATATCTTTAATTTTCCCCTCTATTTCATATATTTTCTCTTGTAGTTCATCATTATTACCAATTACTATGCTATTATTTAAATTAAGTTTATTATCTCTTACAAAAAAATTATCTGAATCTAAATTTTTTGCAACATTCTTCAATTTTGGAAATGTGAATTGACCTTTTTCAAAAAAAGTATAACTACTGTATATAGTTTCAGCAGCTTCACAAAACTCTTTTATTTTATTTTGAAAACTACTGTCTTTTATTTTTTTAATTACACTATCATCAAAAATTGTAGAGTATTTAACGAGATATTTTTGATAAACAAATCGATGAATACTATTCCTTAGGTTATCAGCTTACCGATACAGAAACTATAAAACTTCTTAGTCAAGGACAAGGTAAAAAATCGATTCAGGAAATTAATTTAAATCTTCCTGATGAAATAAATATAAACATTGAAGAACTTGAATTAAAACCTATCCATAATCTAGTTTCCTTAAATCAAATCAAAAATAAAAATAGTCCTGACAAAGGCTTTAAAGAAGGATTCCCACTATGGGAAAAAGGTGATAAAATCAGGAAACAGGGACAGATAAAAGAAGCTATTGCTCTGTTCGATGAAGCAAGATTTCTTGGCTACGACGCACCTGCATTATATGAATCTTACGCCCTAGCTTATCGCAAATTAAAGGATTATGAAAATGAAATTGCTATTTTAAATGAGGGACTTAATCGTTTAGAAGAAACTAACCCTGAACATAATGGAACTCAATATTCTAAACTGTCCAGTCGTAGAGAAAAAGCAGCTGCTCTTTTGCTTAAAAGCAACAAATAGATTTATATTCAAAAAAGCCTCATCCATGCTCTATATTATTATAGAGGTGGGTGTGGCTTTATTTTTTCTTACTAAAATATAGAATTACATATTTAGTAGTCTTATACACTCGCTTTTAAACGTTCTCTTTCAATTTCTAATACCTTAGTTTGCAATTCTTTTTCATTTATAGGATCTGCTTCAGTACGATCATATGCATCAGATACGACCGAATCATTGGCATAATCATTAAATAAGTCTGTTTTTTCGCCTAATAGTTCCAGCATTGATTCATCTATACTATCTTCTGTTAATAAGCGATAAACAATCACATTCTTGGCTTGTCCCATTCGGTAAACCCGTCCAATCGCTTGTTGTTCTGTAGACGGTTTCCATTGAGGTTCACATAAAATGACAATATTAGCAGCTTGAATATTCAAGCCTACCCCACCAGCATCAATTTGAGCTAGTAAAATAGAACCTTTACCAGAATTCTCTAATTGGTCAATGAGTTCCTGACGTTCCGCTGTAGAAACATCGCCAGATATCATTCCGATAACATTATCACCTAGGAAATCCTTCAATTTATTTAAAACCAGTTTGAAGAAGGAGAAAATTATTATTTTGTCGCCGTTTTCCATAGCTTCCTGACAAATATCACATGCGTTTGCAATTTTTTCTGAGTGCTTCCTATCTCTACCAGAAAAAGCTGCACGTCTCATCATCTGCAATCCAGAAATACCTCTCATAACAGCTTCATTATAATAGTCTTGTTCTTCCTCAGAAAAACTAGACCACATTTCAACCATTTCAATTTCTGGCAAGTCTCTAAGAACATCCTCACGTTTTCGACGTAAGTAAACAGTCGCAATTCCATCTCTAAAGGCTTGGGGATTGTCATTATAATCATTAAAGAAGCCTTGATCATTGTCCTTAAAGTAGTCTAAATCAGGCTGTAAAACAGAAAGAAGTTGCTTCATCTCTTTCAATCGATTTTCTAAAGGAGTCCCGGTCATAAATAAATTATAATCAGCTAATTGGGCTAATCGATAAGCATTTTTTGATCTTTTTGTCCATGGATTTTTAATATAATGCGCTTCATCGACAATCACTAAGCTAGGCAACATTGAAAATTGATTTTCTACCAAATGGGTAGCTTGTTCATAGTTCAATAACAATACTCCTCCTTGGTCTTGCCAATTTTCAAATGCCTCTTCACGATTAGCATTTCTATATACAAGACTTTCCATTGTTGTCCACTTTTTTATTTCTCGTTGCCAATTCATTAAAATTGACAACGGCCCCAGTACTACATGATGCTTGTAGCCCTTCTGACTTAGATGATTAGCTATAGCTAGGGCCTGTATTGTTTTTCCTAGACCCATTTCATCGCCTAATAGCACCTTCTTAAAAGTTAAAGCATACTTTACCCCAAATTCTTGATATGGACGTAAAATCCCTTTAAAGCTTCTATTATCCAATTGAAATTTATTTACCTTATCAACAACTAAACTAGGTAAATCATTAGTATCTTTTCGTCCACCGCCATTTACTTTATCGATAACGGCATAGTATTTAGCTATATTACTTTCAAAATCATTAATTGCTTCACTATTGCTAAGCTTAGGAACCTGCCAAAGCTTTTTAGGAATAGCAGTTAGTTGATTAAAACAATCAAATAATAAATAGTAAAGTTTAACTGTTTCCTCTTGTTTAGTGACTTCTAATTGAGTCATCTGGTAAGAATTTAATTGTCTATCCCAAATTTTATCGAGATTGTTTTGAGCTCGTTTAAGTGTCACTTTTAATAGATCTAGATTTTTTTCTTCATTTTCAGCCAAATGTATATACCGATAAATTAATTTTAATAAAGTAATCTCATCTAAATCTAATTTTTGAAGGTCCATTCTTGGATAATAATCTTTTTTAGCATATTCAAGATATTTATTTAGTTCAGTCTCTATCTTCCAGCAAGCAGCTGTAGTCAAGCCTGAACGCGGTCTAACATCCCACAACTTAGTTTGAAGATCGGCTAAGTTAGTAATACCACGATCCTTTAAACGATTTAGGTGTAATTTTTCATCACTAAAAATATTCAACACTCTTAGGGGTTGATTTAAAGCTTGAGTTAACCCTTTTTTCTCTTTAATTTGGTTAATTTGACTTTTTATCTCACCTTCTAAAGACTGAACATCAATTAGATTAATTGCAGCTTGTACTTGGCCTAAATATTCTTCAATTTCTAACAGAAGATTATCTTTACGATTTTCTAAATAAGTAGTTTTGTTAACTATAACTTTGTCAATCTCCGCTTTATTATCTTGAATAATTATTAAATAATCTTTGTTATCTGAGCTTTTATCGATAGCTTCTTTCAATTTAGATTTTAGCAATTCTATATGCTCATAATTTTCCAAAATCCATTCCTTGTTTTCTTTAAGTTGAGATCTATTTTTCTTATTCATAAAGAATAAAGCAAAGCTATTTCTATCATTATTAATGACAAATTCTAAGTTCTTTCTTAAGCTCTCTATAAAATCTGAGTGTTCTTTTTCAACTTTTAGTCTTGTTTGAAAGTTAAATAAAAGATGGGCTATTTTTCGTCTATTAGTTTCATAGGCTAAAGATATGCCTGGTAGCATTAGGGGCGGAAATAAGAAAATATTACCTTGCTTATTTAAAGAATCCACTTGCTTTAACTCTGAAAAACTAATATCCGATAATTTAGATTGCATCAAGTGATTATATTCTTTACTGCATTCTTTCAAAAGGGACTCCAATTCACTATTATTCATAATATTGTGGTCATTTAAAGTTAACTTATCAATATCTTTTAAAAGCTCCTTAGCAGTGGCTTTATTTATTTTTATCTTATTCTTCAATTTCCCGCCCCTTTCTTCTCAAAATCATCTCGCCTTTACACCGAAAGCTCCAAACAAACTTAAATATTCACCTAACCCCCTACACATCATAAGGCATAATTTTCTCTCGAATCAGATCTTTATAGCCATTCCGTATTTCCTTAATATACTTCAATTTTGGTTTAGGGTTCTCAGTATTTGCCTTGTAAGCGTTAAAATCAGCCGTATTAATCATTTCACTTTCACCAATTTGCGGACCTTCCCGGTCTTCATCATAGTTAGCAGCGACGTATTTCAATAAATCTTCATCTATAAATTCTGCCTTGGCATAGTCTTCTAAGACCCGTTCCTTATAACCGTTAATTTCATTAGCCAAAATTTCATCAGTCGACTGATTTTTATACTTATCTGGGCTGGAAATAATAGCTTGGAAAATATCACGAATTTTTTCACTTAATTCGGGCTTCCGGCGACCAAATTCATCGATAGTCTTCTCCGCTTCATGTTTAAATTTCTCTTTATCTTGTTCTGCCGTCGATTCACGGTAACGGTCAATGAGAAGCACTAGATAGTCATAATCAATTTGTTCCGTTCGAACCGATTCAATCTCATACTCGATATCGATCGAATCATCCTCATCAACTTCATCCTCATCGTTCATCTCATCTTTAATCCGTTCGATAAGATTTTTATAAGCTCCAGTGTAGTCTTCAAATTCTTCCCGGTCGAAGCCATATTGAGCGACAAATTCCGCTTCACTAAAGTCACTATAAACCTCAATGGTCCGGTAAATCGTATCGAATCGTTGAAAAGCTTTGGCTACCCGCTTCATTTCAACTAATTCAGTGTAATTGTTGAAACTCTCTGCATTAGGCACTAGCGCTCTTAGTTCTTTAACCGCTTCATCAAGCTCTTCCTTCGACTCTTCATAAGTTGGCGCTTGAATCTGATCTTCCCCACCATTGGAATAGAGTATGAGGGCCTTTTTAACGGCTTCCTCATAGATGGCTGGTGTTTGAAAAGTGACAATTTGTCCATATTTCTTATGGTCATCAAACAAACGATTAGTCCGAGAGAAGGCTTGAATCAAGTGGTGTGGTTTCATCGGTGGTCGATCCATAAATAATGTCGATAGACACGGCGCATCAAAACCTGTCAGTAAGCGATCGACCACAATTACCAAGTCCACTTGTTCAGAACGCACTTTATAGGTATCTGACTTACGCGCTAAACGATTATTGAGATTTTGATTATAAGCATTTAGAGTTTCAAGAGAAAAGTTTGTGCCAAATTCCTGGTTATAATCCGTTAAAATCTCTTTCATCGCTTCTTTACGGTCTTGAGAATCGTGTTCATTATCAGAGATGGAGAAGGTAATCGCAACTTTAGGAAAATCCAAGACCGCACGTTTAGTGATTTCACTAATGGAAACTCGCGGATTTTGACCGGCCTTGACTTCTTTAAAGAGTTGGTAATAAGCAATGGCTTTATCAATAGAAGTTGTCGTTAAAATGGCATCATAGGTCTTTCCAACACCATTATTAAAGCCAAATTTATTTTGTGATTTATTAATAATTGAATCCACCACCGCTTCCATATGGTCGGGATGGTCAAATATGGCTGAATCTAACTGGGCTTCCTTTTCCTTCTTATCAATCGCATCAAGGTTAGCCTTAGGAAACTGGTTTGCCACGAGCTGGTCGAGTTGAAAGTCACTGAAGGTTTGCTTGTACTCAATTTGAAAACCTAAAACAGCTTGGTCATGCATGGCTTCTTGGACAGTGTATTTATGCAAACATTCACCGTACTGCTCTTCTGTAGTCCGAGCAAGATCACCAAAGGCATCACGAGCATTCTCCGCAAAAAGCGGCGTCCCGGTAAAACCATACCAAAGAGAATATTTGAAAAACTTCTCCAGTTCAAATTGCTTCTGTGGTGTGACTGCGCGATGACATTCATCAACAACCACCGCAAGTCTTAAATCCCTTAACTTATTTAGCCGCTTATTATCAGGATTTTGATCGTAGCGCTTCATGACATGGTTTAATTTCTGAATGGTGGTGATCACTAAGGATCGATCCTTAGAGGTTAAGCGTTTGATCAGGTCATTGACATTAGCCGTTTCATCCACATCGACAAAATCTGCTTCAGCATAGGAGGCGAAGGCATTAAAGGTTTGTTGGTCAAGGTCTCTACGATCCACAATGAAGATGGTCTTATCAATCGAAGCAATTTTTAACAGGTTGCGGGCAACCTTAAAAGAAGTCAAGGTCTTCCCTGAACCTGTGGTATGCCACACATAGCCGCCTTTTTGTTGATAACTGGCTTGGCGAATGGCCTTAATGGCGTGAATTTGATAGGGACGTAGTAAAATGACTGAATTACTAGATTTATCCAAGACCGAGTAATTTGCAATCATTTCATGAGCTTCTGGAATCGAGAGCACAGAAGTCGCAAAATCTTCTAAATTCATTACTGGTTGGTTATCTTGATCGACCCAGCCCGTTAAAAACTTGGCATTCAACTTCGTATTGGCAGCGATATACTTCGTATCCACCCCATTTGAAACCACAAACATTTGCAACATGGAAAAAATTCCATGATATTTTCCGGTTTTAATATAGCGATCAATCTGATTAAAGGCCTTTTTATAGCCTTCTGACCGATTCTTCAATTCGATTTGAATTAAGGGAATCCCATTAATCATCAAAGTCACATCAAAACGCCCATCTTGGTCAAGAAAATCGCGTTTTTCACTGCGAAATTGATTAATCACTTCATAATGGGAGCTCCCCCCAGCAATCTCATTGCCATTAATTACCATTAACTGGCAGGAGCCAAGGGATGCATCCTCGCGGTGGAGCTCGACTTGAGCCACACCATTCTCCCCACTAAGCCACTCTCCAGCCGCATAAAAAGAAGAAAAGTCCAATTGCGATTTAATTGATAGCTTTTCTTGGGTCGTTAAAGGCACGCCATCTAACTTGGCGGTATTATTCGCTTCTAATTGTTGGAAAAAGTTCTTCCAAAGATCATCGGCTGTCTTTAAATCAGAACGATAAGTCCACTGCGATTCCCTTTTCGTTAACAGTTCGATTAAGCGTTCTTCCATTTGCTGCTCTTGAGTAAAAATTTTTGCCATATCATCACTTGTCCTATTGCTTTTCTTGACTTGATACAAAGATTTCATTTATCTTTATCGCTTGATAATACTTTCAGTATAGCAAAGAAAACAAAGGCTTTCAGTGGAATTTTTACAGGAGAACGGTATAAGTGTATAAAAGATGATGCTTGGAGTATGAAGGGGGATATATTAGGTCATGGAGAAAGAATTATTGGATTCAGGATAAGTTGGGGAATTTAGCAAACTTTTCAAAAGGTAAAGGATATTCTAAGAATGATCTTGTAAGTAGCGGATTTCAAATTTTGCTATATGGTAGTTTATATACTAACTATAAAATAGAAATTTCAGAAACTAATACCTATGTTTCGGATGATACTGGCGCTGTTAAGAGTAAAGGACACGAAGTAGTTGTTCCATCTTCAGGAGAAACCCCTGACGAGATAGCACGGGCCTCTGCTATAACTTCTAAAGATATAATAATTGGTGGAGATCTAAATATTGTCCTCCCGCCGTTTCAGCTCAACTCTATTTTTTTAGCTGTAGTTTTAACATTTGGAAAGAGTCAAAAAGAATTAAGAAAACGAGCACAGGGTGCTACTATTACACATTTAAGAAATTCAGATTTAACTCATGTATTGGTTTCATATCCAACAAGAAAAGAACAAGATATCATCACATTATTTTTAAAAAGATTAGATAAAATTATTACTCTTGAGCAGAAAAAAATTGAGAAGCTAGAGCTGTTAAAACAGTACTTGCTGCAGAATATGTTTGCTAACAATGATGGGAATCCTAAGCTAAGATTTGATAATTTTGATGAAGAGTGGATTCAGTGTGAATTAGGTGAAATTCTGGATAAACGAGATGAAAAAATAATTCCTAATGCTGACTATCCATTAATGTCATTTACATCGACTGGTGGAATTGAAGAAAAAGGAGACCGTTATGATCGAAGTTTTTTGGTCAAAAACTCAAACAAAAAATATAAAGCGACAGAATTTAATGATTTGATATATAGTTCTAATAACTTGGATGTAGGAGCAATAGGGCTTAATAAATTTGGAAATGCCTGCATATCTGTAGTTTATGAGATTTTTTCAATAACAAATAATAATCCAGATGTTATTTCTTATATCGTACAGACACCTCGAATATTACACAAAATTATTAGTTATCGGCAGGGGGCTTTATATGGACAATATAAAATTCATTCTACAGATTTTCTAAAAGTAAATATTCTTATTCCAAAAATAGCGGAGCAAGAAAAAATTAGTAATTTCATAACTAATTTAGATAGCATTATTACTCTTGAACAGTCAAAATTAATGGAATACAAAGACCTCAAAAACAAACTCCTCCAATCATTATTTATTTAATATCTCCATAAACTTCCTGATAATAATAAGGTTCGTTAGAACAAATATTATCAGGAGGTTTTATTATGGCAAGAAAACGGAAAGTTCTCTTTCACCAGTATTTTAAGGAGTGGTTTGAGTTGTACAAGTTAGGGGCTGTGCGTGATGTGACCCTGAGAAAGTATGATTTGACTTGGCGGCACTTGCAACGGCTGGCTCCAGACTTAACTTTGGACCAGCTGACCAAGAAAAACTACCAGGGCTTACTTAACCAATTTTCCCAAAGCCATGAGAAGCAAACGACTTTAGACTTTCATCATCTGGTGAAAGGTGCTATTCTCGAAGCTTATGATGAGGGATTAATTGATCGTGACCCGACACGAAAAGTGGTGATTAAGGGAATTAAAGGAAAGGCTAAGAAGGCTAAATATTTAAACCAAGATGAGCTTCACAAGCTCTTGAATCAGCTCCACTTGCAAACAGAGATTTCCTATGACTGGCTCATTCTTTTAGTTGCCAAGACAGGGTTACGTTTCAGCGAAGCCTTGGGTATCACTCCCGCAGACTTCAATTTCAGCCAGCACATGTTGTCGATTAATAAGACCTGGGACTATAAGAAAGATGAAGGTGGGTTTGTTCCGACTAAGAATGTTTCTTCTGTACGGAAGATTCGTTTGGACTGGCAATTAACCCTACAATTTCAACAGTTAATCCAAGGATTTCCTCAGAATATGCCGATCTTTGTTCAGGGACGTATCCATAATTCTACGGTCAACCAGCGCTTGGCTAAGCTATGCCAGCTGGCTGATATTCCAGAAATCACTATTCATGCCTTGCGCCACACTCACGCTTCTTTGTTGCTATATGGGGGCGTTTCGATTGCTAGTGTAGCGAAACGCCTTGGACATGCTAATATGGCAACTACTCAGAAGACTTATCTGCATATCATCCAAGAGTTAGAAGACAAGGATAATAATAAGATGATGGAAATTCTTTGTCAGTTATAGCTTTCAATTAAAATTTTGTACAATTTATTGTATAAAAAAGATGAGGTAAGCGAGGTGGAAGTAACGAATCACAATGAGTTTATACAAAATATGAAATAATTTAATGACATTGTTACTATAGTCAAATCATATTTTGATTGTTTTATGGAGACTTAGCATCTCTTATCTATCGAGTTGTGCTAACCGTTAAAATCTATATCAAGCAATGGATAAAATTGATAGTGACGATTATGATGGTGAGAAAATCTGATGAAAAATCATTGGTGTGACGTTCTGTAATGAACGTGACGGCTGGAAAGAAAACGATTTATTAGATAAGGATTAGGTAAGCCAGAGTCATTAAATATGATCTATCGGGTTACTGATCGCAATGGTTGACCAGACAAGAGCGTTTAGTTTATCAGGTTACAGACGATTCGATTTAAATCTTATCTTGTAAATATCATTACTTAATAAAAGGCCTCTGCTAGTTGTCTCAGCAGAGGCGATTTTATTGAATTTAAATGAATAGAGATGAGAGAAATTTTTGTTTTAATATCTGTATTTTATCTAGTTTAGTTTTCTCAAGAGTAATAAGGGAGTCTAACGTATTAAAACAGTTACCGATCTTTTCTTGTTCTACAGAGTTGGTTGTTCTAATAAGCAAATTGCGTATTTTCTTTAATGATATAAATTTTTGAGTTCCTCCATCTAAATTAATCCGCAACTGTTTAGTTATAAACGGGCAGTGAAGGTAATAATATAAAAAGAGATAAAATATCTGTTGAGTATCTTTGATTAAAGCCACGTTTTTTATTGCGAAAGCAGGTTCTGTATGAATAAGTGCTAAATTACCAATAGTTCCTATCATTCCCATAAGAATATCATTAATATCAACTTTTGAACGATTATTGATTTTTTTATAATCATCTAGAGAAATATAGTTAATATCATTGTAATTTATTTTTCCATTACCTACGTTCTTAGAGGTAATTAATGGAACTCCTTCTGATAGATATTTAGGAGAGTCATGTGTACCATCCCTAACGTCAGCAACATCCTCTAATTTATCTTGACTCCATTCATTATTGAAATTAGTGAACCTAATTTTAGGGTAGCCACTCTTATCTGCAAACATATTCTGCAGCAAGTACTGTTTTAACAGCTCTAGCTTCTCAATTTTTTTCTGCTCAAGAGTAATAATGCTATCTAATAGCAATAAAGTTTTTTCAATTTTTATCTGTTCATCAAAGGTAGGGATATATAGCTTATATTTTAATAAATTTTTCGCAGTGATTCCAAATACTTTCATTCCTGTTCCAACCTTGCTTCCAAATTTTCTAAAAGTAAGGGTATGGATATGATAATAAAGAAAGATAGATGAAATTCTGTGAGGTCTTAAAACTATAGTATGTAAGCCTGCAACTATTTTGTTAAGGGGGGTGCAAATTATTACTGAAGGCCATGCGATGCCTTCATAATCTTCGGAAGCATCTGCTAAAATTAAATCATTTTTCTCAAGTAACTCATAATCTCCTGGGCCTATATTCGGCAATATACTATCATCCGAAACTAAGTTGACTTTATTGGTATGAATATCTCCATAATGAATATATTTATAACCTGTCTCTTCATCTACTTCAACAGATCTTGAAAGAGAATATGACTTTTTTTGAACAACCAATTCGCCTAATTCACACTGAATCCAATCATCCGTGAACCCCTTGAACCTTAACTCAGGTTGTTTTCTTTCTTCTGCCATTATTTAAACACATCCTTTATCGCCTGAATGAGTTCTGCGGTTTCGTCCGTCACCTGCAAGTCATCCACCATTTCTAAGAATTCGGCTGTGGTTTGTTCCAGTTCTTGGTTGATTTCTTGCATGTCCTTGCTGACTTGGACAATATCGATGGGTTCTGGCTCTTCGAAGGTATCCACATAGCGAGGAATATTGAGGTTATAATCATTCTCTTGGATTTCTTCATAGCTTGCTTTATGGGCGTATTTCTCCACATCTTCCCGCTTATTATAAGTATCAATAATCTTATTGATGTGATCTTCGGTTAAGATATTTTGGGTCTTCACCTTTTCGAATTCCTTGGACGCATCAATAAAGAAGACATCACGACTGGTTCGGTTCTTCTTCAAAACAATAATCGTGGTAGGAATACTGGTGTTGTAGAAGAGGTTTTCCGGCAAACCAATCACTGTGTCAATATAACCATTTTCAAGCATAGCCTGGCGTAACTTTCCTTCAGAGGCCCCACGGAAAAGAACTCCGTGAGGTAAGACAATACACATGGTACCGTCTGTCCGCAAGTGGTAGAAACCATGGAGCAAAAAGGCAAAGTCAGCCCGTGATTTAGGTGGTAGAACCCCATAAGCAGCAAAACGCGGGTCATCTAAAAAGCCCTTATCGGCTGACCATTTTTGCGAGTAAGGCGGATTCATCAAAACAATATCAAAGTTGGTTGGCTCATCTGTGGGCCAGTCGGCATCCAAGGTATCCCCATTCCGTAACTTCTGATGGTCAGTTGGCACCCCGTGCAGCATCATATTCATCTTAGCTAAGTTGTAAGTGGAGGTGTTAATTTCTTGCCCAAAGTAACGGATGGAATTTTCCACGTTTTCATCAGCGTACTTCTTAGTATTTAAGAGCAGTGATCCCGATCCAGCCGAAGGATCGACCATATAAGGAATTACCTTATCATTCTTTATTCTATCTATTGCTAATTTATCAGCAGATGAAGCATATAGCATAAATCTAACAATATTAATTGGTGTAAAGAATTGACCTTTAGTTTGTTTAAAACCATCTCTTATTATTCCCTCAAAAAAATCTCCGAGAATATCTTTCCCGTTTAAGCTATTTTTCCCATCAACAAAAGACAAGTTTTCAAGCTGTTGAACGGTGTATTTTAATTTAGACAAAGAGAATTTTTTAGTATCGACTACATAGGATTTATTTAATTCCTTTTCATCTATTACATACAACTTCTCTTTTAAAGCTTTTCTATAAAGATTATTTATTCTTTCAAACAGTGTTTCATTGCTTTCAAAATCATCATCACTGGCTTTTTCAAACATCAACGATTGAAAATCGTATCTTTCTCCATCTTCTTTTTCATCTTCATCTTGAATTTTAGCTAAAATCAAATTCACAAGTGAAGAGAACACCTCATTGTCGTCTGTTCCTCCACCTCCCCATAAAACATTGTGAAGATCTTTTTGTAGGGTTGTAATATATTCAGTAGAAAAATTTGTTCTTAAATCATTTTCACTTCCCTTGATATAAGGTACTTTTTGTGCTTTTTCATAGCGTGCAGGTAATTTATTTGTAGCGTTTCTTACTTGTTCCCAATCTACAAATGTCGGTATTTTTTCATAATCAATTACCATACATTCATCATCAAGAGTTTCTTCATTTAAAGTATATAGAACCAAATATTTTACAATATGACCTTGTGCTTTTTCTAATGCTCCTAAATTAAATAGTTGCTTTTCTATAATTTCATCTTTTGAGTCTTTTGCATATTCATCGGGTGCTTTTACTTCAATAAATAAAAATGCATTATCATTTTTATCTTTGACAATAACATCTATTCTGCTTGTAATTGTATTTGGTCTTCCTGCTTCATATTGTTTTTCAATCTCTATTCTATCAGCAGGATATCCCAATTCATTTACTAATTTTGTTAATAAATATGCTCTTACAAGCTCTTCATCCTTATATTCTGTAATAGTCCTATGTTCTATTATTCCTTTATACCTGAATTTATTATTTTCAGTGGACAAGTTTTGAACTATAGAATTGGGCTGACTATTGATAAAGTCGACAATATTTTTTATATTCTCTTTTGCTATTCCCATCTTATTTGACCTTTTCCTCTTCTTTTACTATTTCTACAACTTCCTCTATCTTGCAATCCAATGCCAAGCAAATCTTTTCTAATGACTCTAAGTTCACATAAGAGTTTTTGCTCATTCTTGAAACTATGTTGCTTGTTATGTTTGCAGCTCTTTTTAAGTCTTCTTTGTTCATTTCTCTTTCTACCAATAAGTGCCATAATGGTTTATAAGAAATTGCCATATTATTACCCCTTATCCGTTTTATTGTTAAGATATATTATATCATAAATAGACTGATAAGTCACTTTAGCCTATTTTATACTTGTGCTTACGTTAGTATTTATTGAGATAGTCCTTGTTTTTTTCCTTGTCCCACTTGGAACTGCTCCAAATCAGACGGTCTCCAAGGGACGTCTAAATCATGTAAAGCTATTAATTTATTCTGTACATTTGTACCTGCTCCCATTTTTTGAGTAGAACCTAATAATACTCTTACTTCTCCTTTTCTTACCTTAGAGAACAATTCATCTTTTTGTTTGTCTGTATCTGCTTCGTGGATAAAAGCTATTTCTTCTTTAGGTATTCCCATATTCACTAACTTATTCCTAATATCATCATAGATATTAAATTCTCCATCTCCTTTTGGTGTAGACATATCTGAAAATACTAACTGGGTTGATGAGCTTTCTTTTGTCTTATCCCAGATTGAAAAGATATTTTTAACGCATACATTTACCTTTGAATTAGGATCATCTGGAAGTAGTGGGTTTATTAATCTTTGGTCTAGGGCAAGTTTTTTACCATCATTTGTAATTTTTAGCATATTATCTTCTGTTGGCTCGACTTGATTATTTCTAACTGCGTCAGCTCTATCTGAAATAGCTTCTAGTATTTCTTTTTGTTCCTCAGTAGGTTTTGTTTTAATAACTTCAAAACTTGCTTCTGGTACTGGCAAATTTAACATATCTGAAGTCTTTATATCTGCTACTTCTTTAAACATAGACATCAATTCTGGTAAATTATAAAACTTTGAAAATCTTGTTTTTTGCCTATATCCAGTGCCTTCTGGAGATAATTCAAAGGTATTTTCTGTTTCTCCAAAAGTAGAAGCCCAAGCGTCAAAATGTTCTAATCCTCTTGCCTTTAGATCGTCATATTGAAGGTATCTTTGCATAGTATAAAGCTCTGTCATTGAATTTGATATTGGTGTACCAGTAGCAAATACAACTCCCTTTCCATCTGTCATTTCATCCATATACCTACATTTCATATACATATCTGAAGACTTAAAGGCTTCACTCTGACCGATACCCGCAACATTCCTCATCTTGGTATGCAAGAATAAGTTTTTGTAATTATGAGCTTCGTCTATAAATAACTTATCTACTCCTAGTTCTTCAAAGGTTATTACATCATCTTTTTTAAAGTCATCATTTAGTTTTTCCAGTCTTACCAAGAGTTTCTTCTTTGTCTTTTCCAGTTGTTTTACTGTGAAATTTTCCCCTCTATTTCTTTTATTCTCATCAATAAAGGAAACTATATCATCAATTTGGTCTTGTATATGTCTTACCTGGTATTCCTTAGACATCGGTATTTTTTCAAATTGAGAGTGTCCTATGATGACCGCATCATATTCTCCCGTTGCAATCCTACCAATAAATCTTTTCCTATTTTTGGGTTGAAAGTCTTTTTTATCGGCCACCATAATATTTGCTGACGGATATAACTGCATAAACTCCCTACCAATTTGAGTAGTTAGATGGTTAGGAACTACAAATAATGATTTACTTGCAAGTCCTAACTTTTTAGATTCCATAGCAGAAGCTACCATTTCAAAAGTCTTTCCTGCTCCTACTACATGGGCAAGTAGTGTATTTCCACCATAAAGAGTCCTTGCTATGGCGTTTTTCTGATGTTCTCGTAGTCTGATTTCAGTATTCATTCCATCAAAAGTTAAGTTAGAACCATCAAATTCTCTATTTCTAATTGAATTGAATTTTTCATTATAAATCTTCTCTAGCCTATATCTTCTATCAGGATCTTCAAATATCCAATTCTTAAATTCTTCTTTAATCAATTCCTGCTTTTGACTTGCAAGCATAGTTTCTTTTTTATTTAATACAGAAGTCTTAGACCCATCATCATTTATTACTTGGTCAAATACTTTTGTATCTTTTAAATTAAGAGCGTTCTCAATTAGCTTATAGGCATTCACTCTACTTGTACCATAAGTCATGTTAGCAAGGTCATTAGTTGAGTCAACACTCTTACCTTCAATATTCCATTCACTTGTATGTGGTGAGAACCTAACATTTATATTCCACCTATCATAGCCTGGTGTTTTTAAAAGATTAAAAGTAAAGTCTTCTATATCTTTTTGAGGTATCCAGGTTGCTCCTAACCTTACATTTATATCAGAAGCAGTTAGTTCTTCAGGCATAACTTCTTGTAATTTTTCTCTTTGATATTTGAGTTTGCCTAACTCGTTTAATAATGTGTCTTTCTTTTCAGAAGGTGCTAAATCTATTACATTTTCAATTTCTCCGATATATGAATTGAGGTAGCCAATTTTTTCTCTAATATTGCCACTTAAATATTCATCAGCTGATACATATGAAAAATGAAAGGGATCGTCATTGTTAAAGTTTTCAAAGGGCATTCTGTTATTTATTAGGTCTGTATCCTTAATATCTAAAAATATCTCGCCTTCTAGCTCACCAATTAAGGTGTCCCTATCTTTACTTGTGATAGATTCCATATATTCAAAGTCTACATATCCTTTTTGTGAAACTGATAAGACTAAGGCTTCAAGGGAAGTATCTACATGATCTACTACCTTTGCCTTTGTTATTGTTCTTTTTGAAAATATATCACTCTTAGCTTTGAAATTATCCTCATCATCAAGTATTTCTATTGATGATACTAAAGGAAAGTTTGAGTCTTCCTTTAAGGCTCTAGTGTTTGATAAGGAGTTAATAAAGCCATGTTTCTTTGAAAAGTTATCATAGACTTCATTTAACTTTGCTTGTGACTCTTTTATTTCTTCATCAGAAAAATCGTCCTTTTGTTTTTCTATTACATCTTTTAAAGCATTCATTACATCAAGGTAATCTTTTATCTTTTCTTTGCTTTTGTCTGATATATTCTGCTTAATTAAGACTGAGTTTTCTCTTAGGTAGACCTCTTCATCAATAATAGTGTAAGAAAAGTTTTTAACATCGTCTGTTGCTGGAAGACTTAATTCTTCATATTCCAATAGTTCAACTTCTTCATATTTTGAATTTGAAGATATTTCCTTACTTGCAAGATCCATTAAATCTTTTAGATTTTCGTCTTCTTTTTCATCACAAGTAATAGTATTTCCAAATCTTCCAGATACTTCTTTCATATCCCCTAATACCATTTGAGGATTATCTACAAAGTATTTATTATAAGTCAAACCCTTTTTATCAGTTGCTAGGTGTATCCAATCGTCATCTCTTTCTATAACTGAATCTCTCTTCTTTAAGAAAATAATATCTGATGTAACTTCTGTACCAGCAAGTCCTTTAAATGTTGTATTAGGAAGCCTCATAGCTCCTAAAAACTTACATCTTGCATTAATATATTTTCTAACAGATTCATCTTTTTTATCCATAGTTCCAGATGATGTTATGAAGGCAATAATTCCTCCATTCCTAACCTTATCTATAGACTTTGCAAAAAAATAATCGTGAATCAGAAAGTTATTTCTGTTATATTCACGATCGTTAACTTTAAAATCTCCAAAGGGAACATTTCCTATAACTAAATCAAAGAAATTGTTTGAAAAGTTTGTTTCTTCAAAGCCTTTAATTTGAATGTTAGCTTCAGGATAAAGTTCCCTTGCTATTCTTCCGCTTAGACTATCTTTTTCTACTCCATAGACTTTAGAGCTTTGTATTTCACTTGGCATACTTCCAATAAAATTACCGACTCCTGCAGATGGTTCAAGGATATTCCCAGTCTTAAAACCCATATCTGTTATGGTCTTATATATTCCATCCATTACCTCTCTAGGTGTATAAAATGATGTTAGAGTAGACTCTTTAGCATTCAAATACTCATCATTTGTTAGATTTTCTTTTAAAATATTTCTTGCTTCAAGCCATTGTCCTCCCTTTTCTTCATCAAAGACATCGGCAAGACCACCCCATCCTAGATAATCAGCAAGATAGGCTTGTTCATACTCTCTTGGACTCCTATTTTCATTTTCAAGTCTTTTGAGCATCTTAATAGCTTTTATATTTTTATCTAGCTTTTCTGATGGTGTTAGGTATTCTGAGTAGATATGATTTTTCAAGTCATAATTTCTAGCAAAACTTAGCCTTTCCTTATTAGGTTCATAGCCTAGATTTTTTAAATCCTCTTTACCCCTCAATAAGTTTTCGGCTGCTTCTCTTGGAACATTGTATCTATCCATCATTTGGTCAATTTCAAGATTGTGGTTATCTATAAAGCTTTCTTGCTCTACTTGTCTTTCAATTTGTTTTTCATGCTCAGATAATTTGTATATCTCATAATTTCCACTATCTAAAAGGTCATCAATCTTTCTACTTTCTTCAAATGTTTCACCTTTATATAAAGGGAATTCTTCCCCATTAACTTCTACCTTAGTTCCAGCTTCAATTAAGTTAATTCCATCAAAGGTATTCTTATCTTCTAAAATAAATTCTTTTCCAACCTTTACTGCTAATTTTTCTGATGTTTGAGTTAGATTTTCAAAGATTTCTTCAAGGTATGAATCGTTTCTATATGGAATTACTTCCGAACCCCTAATCATACCTCCCATATACTCCATATTATCTCTAATGGTTACAGTTTTAAGTCCTCCACTTAGTTCATCAAAATCTGTAATGGTAAAGTCCTTATCTTTATATCTAACCTGATCACCTATCTTAAACTTAGGCTCTATCTTTTCCTTAACTTCTTCTTGTGAAGCTTTTTCCTCACTTAGTGCAACTTGCTCTTCTAAATATGAAAATTCACGCTCATTAACTTCTTCACCATCTCCAAGGTCAATTCTATAATGTTCGACAACTTCGCCGTCTACATAGTGATCAAAATAGAATTTGAAATATCCGATATAATCATCAGTCATTTCTCCAAATTCATTTTCTCCATGAGTTTGATTATGGTCTTTAATATCAATATCCTTTTGTCTTAGGATATTGATTAAGTCTTTAGTTACTATCTGCCCACTATAATCGGGAACTAATTCGTGATTTTCATTAAATTCTACAATCCAGTAATCTTTTCTATTTTCAGTGTTTTTGCCATCAAAAAAAGAAGCTTCATCAGCTTCCTTTTCTGGACTTATTTCATTTTCTAAGCTTCCACGTATTCCTTGATTGCCATTTTCTTCACTGTTGCCATCAAGTTGTTCATCTGTCCTTGGTATTCCTCTGGATTCCCTCTCATCATTTTCTCTGTCAATCCTTGTGCTTTCATCATCTTGACTTTCTCTCTCTTGATAAAGTCCACTGCCTGATTCTGAATTTCCTTCAGGTGGTTCAAAAGTGTTTTCTCCTCGTACATTTTCTGAAGTTTCTTCCAGTTCTCCATGTCTTCGCTCCCTACCAGGTAAGACAGTCTTAGAACTGCGTATGTTGGATTCGGAAATCTCTCCATAAATTCCAGATCCTTCTCCATCATGTCCAAGGTTTTCTCTTCGATCTTCATTGCTATTTCTTCTGTCGCTTCCATCTGTGAAAACTCGTCCATCTCTACTTCTTGACCTATCATCTCGTCTATATAAATCATCTTGACCTCCTCTATCTTCATTTATATTTTCTATATCTCTATTATAGTCGGCAGCGGCCCTTTCTGTCAGCAGCCTAGCTCGATCCATTTCCTTAGATTTTTCTATTGTGCTATCTATAATATCTTCGCTAACTCTTGATATTACAAGACCTATCTGTTCTAAAGAAATTGTATTAATCCTAGAAAAATTATTTTTTAAATTTTCCATATCCATAGGATAGGCTGTATTAAACCTATTAGCTATCGCATAGGATATTGAGTCTCTCATAAACTTTTCAAAACTCAGTCTATCCTCTACATCTATTCTCAAATCAGCAATAGCCAAATTAATATATTCATCTCCATAAATTCGACTTAAAGAAAATATATTTTCGTTTAGTGAATCACTAGCTTCAAATGAAGAATCTCTTATTATTTCTTTTAAAGCCTCGTTATGGTTTTCGTGGTCAAACTGCCATAAGCTAACCTCATTAATATTCCTATCCATTGATGTGGTTTGACTAATATCGAAAATATATGAAATTCTTTGATTTACATCACTTCCAACTAAAATTGGAATACCCTTTTGACCTCTCATAACAACTCGACCAAAATATTTCTTCCACATATCAAATGTCGCACAAGCTCTAGCTTCAGGTTCTTTGTTGTATATACTTAGTTGGCTAGAAAAATCATATTTCTGATTGTTACCTATAACTTTTAAGAGTTTTAAATATTCTTTTTCATCTTGTAAAACTTCATACTTTATTGCTTCTTGTATGTTCTTAAAATCATTTACTTGCATTTCCTACCTCCTTTTTTGAGTAATAAAAAAGACGATAGATTTTAAATAATCTACCGTCTATAATGTAATATAATTAAATGACCTATATTAATTCTTTAAGTTTTCCATATAAGTTCAATAATTCGTTAATATCCATATCCATTATAGGCTCATACATAAAAGAGTTTATATGAATATTTTCTGGAGTCATTATATTAACTTCATTAACTATATTAATTTGTTCTTCATTCGCAATCTGCTTATATGCATCAAATAATACCCTGGTCATATTATTAGTTTTATCTACATGATTCAGAAATTCCGCTTTATCTCCTGTTTTCAAATTATTTTTCACTTTCCAATTTAGCATACCATTATAATTATTAATTTTATCTAACATTATTTCCTCAGCTTTAAGTCTACAAGCCATTGATAATAAAACTTTATGCTCGAGCAAATTTAAGTTACTAGTTAAGTTTTCAGTAGTTTCATAAAGCTTTTCTATAACCAGATCATCCTCTTTAAACTCACTTGGTATATCAAATCTCCCTATATATTCTTTATATACTTTCCCTAAAGTTTTAAAATTAATAGTTCCTGAATTTTCTTTTTTGTGTAGTAAATTAGTTAATAGCTCATAATCGCTATCATAATAACTTGAATCATTAACAGATTTATCAAAACTATATTCAATTAGATTCCTAACAAATGGTATAAGTGCAAATAAGGAATATTTATCTGGTTTAGTTTTCCATGTTATAAAAGGTTGTTTTTGATATTTCTCTTCTATCAAATTTAAATCTTGTTTGTTTTCAACGATAAATCTAGATGTACGAGGTACATTTAGTCTAGAAGAAATTGTTCTATAAAAATCAAAATTATGAGATAAAATTATCATTCTAAAATTATCAATTGTTGCCATTTCATACAAATATTCTACAATAGCATACTTATTTTTATAATCAAAAGAATCTGCTATATCGTCTACTATAAATAGGACTTCATTGCTTTCTTTTTTTATTTTTTCTATGTCAAATATTATATTTAACAAATATAAAGATCTTTTCTCTCCTTGACTTAACACGTCTAATTTTTCTAAATTTGATCTATCTAAACTTGCTTGATTTTCACCCTTTTCAAATATAAACTCCACACGTGGTAGGTTTTCTCCTATTATCGCTCCCTTTAAATTTGATATTTTCATCTTATATGGAACAGTGAACCTATCTTCAAATATTTCTAAAGAACGATTCCACAATGTATTGTCTATATTGAGATTTTTAATATTCTCCTCTAATTCTTTATATATCTCTAATAAATCATCAAAAGATTTCTTTTCTTTCTTTATATATGAAGTCCATAATTCTTTTTTTAAATTATCTAAATTTTCTATTTTCAAAAACTCTATTAGTTCAGGATTGTTTTCTATTGTATCTCTTAATAATATGCCTTTTGTATCACTTAGTAACTTTTCTATCTGTTGAAATTCTGGAATATCTTTAATTTTCCCCTCTATTTCATATATTTTCTCTTGTAGTTCATCATTATTACCAATTACTATGCTATTATTTAAATTAAGTTTATTATCTCTTACAAAAAAATTATCTGAATCTAAATTTTTTGCAACATTCTTCAATTTTGGAAATGTGAATTGACCTTTTTCAAAAAAAGTATAACTACTGTATATAGTTTCAGCAGCTTCACAAAACTCTTTTATTTTATTTTGAAAACTACTGTCTTTTATTTTTTTAATTACACTATCATCAAAAATTGTAGAGTATTTAACATTAGGTAAATACGTTTTATTTTCAGCTTCACATAATTCTTTCAAGCTTAATAAAAAACTTTTTTCACTTAAATTCATGTCAGAAACTACTGTAGGCTCTAATTCATAAATTTTTCTTCCTTGTTGTGTTTTTTCAATTTTTAATCCTGAATATTGCACTAACTTTTTTAAAAAATTATTTTTTTGCTTTAATAAAGTTGTGATAGATTTTTTTGTTTTTTCGTCTACTAATAAATCTGCTACACTACTAGATTCATAATAATTCTCAAAGCTTTTTATTACAAACACTTGCTCTTTTCTTATATCTTGTCCATCTATGCTCACATTAACTTCTGCTTTTATATCGAATATTTCATCACGTATTTCGTCAGCTTTACCATCTTGAATTTTCTTAAAAGTTTTTGCAAAAGAAGTTTTCATCAATCCATTTTTTGCATATACTGTAATCACATTTGTATTTGTAAAATCAAATTCATGGTTAAACTCATCTATTCCTTAACAATTCTTTAATTTACATTCTAGAATATCCATATCATATCCTCCTGTCTTTTATTTTATTATATCATTCACAATAATAAGTTTGCACTAACATGCATTATTGAACTAATAATGCACATTAAAACATCAACCACAATAGAATTGCCGGCCTGCTTATATAGTTTGCTTGAAGTGCAATTTTTTCTTCTTGAATGCACTTCCTCTAATTTGTCTATATCACTATCATCAAAACCCATGAGTCTTAGGCATTCTCTTTCTGTTAAATACCTATACCTACCATTTCCAATATCTATTATTCCAGAATTAGGTACTCTCATTTGTTTTGTAGAAATAGTATAAGAAAAATCTTTAATCACTTTGAGTCGCCCTCTAAAACTGTTATCTATGCTTTTATTTAAAAATTTCAGCATATAGGGTTGGGTCATTGTATAAAGTTCACTTACATCCTTTTCTAAAAATTCACTTAGTGGTCTAGTTTCTTTCCTCTCCAATTTATTAAAAGAAAAGTTATTTGCTCCTAGACATGAAACAACAAATATCCTCTCCCTTTTTTGAGGTATCCCAAAGTCCATTGCATTTAAAATTTCATACTTACTTTCATATCCAAGGTCTTCTAACTCCTTTAGATAAATAAACAAGGAGTCCCTCATATTTCTATCAAGGACTCCTTTTACATTTTCCCAAATTATCCATTTAGGTTTATCTTTCATTTCTTTGATTATTCTAATTGTTTCAAATAGTAAGCTTGATCTAGTTCCTGAATTCTTTACTCCTCCTTGCTTTTTCCCTATTCTTGAAAAGTCTTGGCAAGGACTTCCATGCATAATTAAGTCTATCTTCTCATTAGGAGCTTTATATCCTACTACTGATTTTGGCTTATAAGCCTCTCCATAAAGTGCGTTGTATGATTTAACACAAGCCTTATCTATTTCTACATAATCAACTACTTCATAAGATATCTTTAAATTAATAAAAGCCTTTCTAATAGCACCTATGCCACCGAAAAGCTCCAATATTTTTACCTTATTCATTTAGATTATTCTTGTACCTATCTACAAGCTCCCTTATACTATCTTCTATTTCTCTTAAAAAGTCTTCTTTATCTACTTCACCAGAGCTAATCTTTGCAAGTTTCATTTCCCATTCAGATGTTGTTTTAGCTGACTTAAACTTATCCTCTACAATTGATACAAGTCTATTGCCTTTTTCTGTTACAAGTAGATTTTTCTTATCTCTTCTTATAAGGTCCTTATGGATAAGATTTTCAATAATTCCTGCTCTTGTAGCTGGTGTTCCTAAGCCTTTTCTCTCCACTTCTATATCTTTATCCAGTGATTCAATCCCTGCATTCTCCATAGCCTTTAAAAGTGTATCTTCATTATAATGACTTGGAGCTTTTGTAAATTTCTCCGATATATTTTTAGAAGTTAGCTTAATTTTATCTCCAGTCTTTACATCTGGTAATTCATTTTCTTGCTTTTCTTTTCCATAAGCCTTTAGATACTTGGTATAACCTTCATCGATTATAGTCTTTCCACTTGCATTGAAGTTAAATTTATCATATTCATATCTGATTTTTCTACTAGATTCCTTTAAGTTATCCGAACATGAAGCAAGTAGTTTATCCTTAATTAGATTATAGACTTTGCTTTCTTTATCAGATAAATCTTTAACTTTTCCAATACCTGATATAGTAGGAATAATCGCATAGTGGTCTGTAACCTTAGATGAATTAAAAATAGACTTAAAGTTTGATTCGTTGATTTTAAAACCTTCTTCAAGTCCTTCTAATAATTCTTTCATAGTAGTAACCATATCATCGGTTAAATACCTGCTATCTGTTCTTGGGTATGTGATTAGCTTTTTTTCATACAGACCTTGTGCCATATTTAAAGTGTCATTTGCTGAATATCCAAAATATTTATTTGCTTCTCTCTGTAAGGTAGTGAGATCATAAGGCTTATCTGGTTTTGTGCTTATTTCTTTATCCTCTACCTCTGTAATAACTATTTCATCTTCTATCAAGTTTAAAAGTTGCTCTGCCACTTCGATTTTATCAATCCTATCTGATACAAGTTTCAATCCTTTATAAGATAGGTCAACTGTATAATATTTTTGCTTCTTAAATAGATTTATTTCACTATCCCTTTTAGCTATTAAATATAGAGTTGGTGTTTGTACTCTACCAACTGAATATGTTTCCTTGTAAATGCAAGAATAAAGCCTACTTAAATTCATTCCTACCAGCCAATCAGAGGTAGCTCTTGCACTTGCCGATCCATATAAGTCTTCAAATTTTTCTCCGTCTTTAAGATTTCTAAAACCATCTTCAATAGCTTTGTTTTCCATTGAAGATATCCAAAGTCTTTGAATTTTCTTCTTACATTTAGCTTGATTATATACAAGCCTAAAAATAAGTTCTCCCTCTCTTCCAGCATCACAAGCATTTATAACTGTGTCGATATTCTTATCGTTTAAAAGTTTCTTTAAAACTCCATATTGTTTTTTAGTGCTTTTAGATACTTCATAAATATATTCTTCTGGAATTATAGGAAGATTTTCTATTGTCCATTTCTTCCATTTTTCGTCGTGTCTTTCTGGACTTGCCATTTGAATTAAATGACCGACACACCAAGAAACAATGTATCCATTCCCCTCATAATATCCGTTTTTTCTTGTTCTTGCTCCAATTACTTTTGCAATTGTAACTGCTACGCTTGGCTTTTCTGCTATTACTAATTTCATTAATACCTCCATAAATAAAAAAAGAGCGAAAGATTTCTCTCTCGCTCAAACTTTTAAAAATTATTATAATAGTTCATCTTCATCGTCTTCATCTAAAGATTCTTCATTACTTTCTTCATTGTCAGATTCATCTTCTGACTCACTAATATAATCCTTATCATCTTCTTCAAAGTCTTCCAACATTTTATCTTCCTTAGCTTTGACTACCTTAAAATAGTATCCTGCTCCTATAACTCCTCCAATTACAAGTGCAATAATTAGAAATGAACCTATTCCACTTTTCTTTTCTTCTTTTACTGGAACAGTCTTAGGTTCTTCTTTTTTTACTTCTTCTTTCTTAGGCTCTTCAACCTTTATAGTATTTTTGTCTTCTGATTCAATCATATTAAGTAGGTCTTTCTCTCCTACTTCTGTCAATAGCCTTACATTATCTTGATTTGATGAGTGATCCACTATTAGGTGCATAGTTTTTCCACTTTTAGTTTGAAATGTTAAAAATTGTCTCACATCTACTGGATTTTCTTTATCTTTTTCTGTATCTCCACTTGGTGTTATATCTTTTCCATTCCTATCTACATTTTCAATTACTGAACCTCTTGCCTTATTTTCTTGTGTCGCAAGATTATTTACTGCCTTTGTATTACCACCTTTTACAAGTGGGGTTTTCTTTGGAGGATTATTTGAAGGCTTATTTGCTTCACTTGTATTTCCTGGTATTCTTGGAACATCTTGATAAGGAATTTCTTCTTTTGACGGTGTAAAAACATCATCTTTCAACATTTTTTCAAATTCTTCTTTTTGTGGTTCATAGATTGATTCGTTTTGACTTTCTATTTGCCCTTCATTTGTCATTGCAAATGTAGTTGCTGGTACTGTAAATGTAAAAAGGAGTAACGCTATGGCTACTCCTCGTTTAATACTCTTATTCATTTTTCTATCCTTTCTTATTTTACATTTTTAAATACATAGACTGCTTTTCTAGCATTGTCCCATTCTATTGTTTGGTTTTTACCATCTTTAATATCTCCATTACTTGCTCCAAAAGCTTTAGCAATGTTTGAAATTGAAGCATGGATTCTTCCATTTATAATAACTGGCTTAACATCTGAATTGTAGACTTTACCATCTGAATCTTTCATAACACCAGTATCAATATTTAGTCTTAATGTCTTTTTAGCTAGGATATTATTCTCTTTATTGGAGAAAATAGCTTCACGAGTAGAGTTGTCATACTCAACATTAAAACCTAGAGTATAAGCGATATATCTTACTGGAATCATAGTTCTTCCTTGATCCACATAAGTTTTTACATCCATATAGACTGTTGTCTTACCATCTTTGTTGATAATGTTATAAAAGTTTTTGTCAACTTGGAAAACTGCAAATTCTTTTTCATCTTTAACTTGTTTTTTGTATTGTTGTTCCTCTTGCTTTTTCATCTTGTTAAGATCAAATTGATTTAGGATGTTCTTGTCATCAGCTTTCAAAAGTTCATCCCACTTCTTATCTTGAGATTTCTTATCTTCTTTCTTTTCTTTGTTTTCTTTTTGGAGTTTTAGAAGTTCATCTAATTTTTTAGATAGGTCTTGGTTTAGATTTTTATCTTTTTCATCTTTAGCTTGTTTCTCAAGTTCTTCTTTTGCTTTTTTATTTGCTTCCTCGATTAACTTCTTTGCTTCTTCGATTTTCTTATCTAATTCTTCTTTTAGCTTTTTAATTTCTTCTTCAGAAGCTTTTTGTTTTTCTTCTAGTACTTTAATCTTATCTTCTAATTCTTTTTTTGTATTTTCAGAAGATACTTTTAAACTATCAATAGCCTTTTGAAGCTCTTCAATTTTCTTACAGCATTCTGACTTAGAATTTTCTGTCTCTTTCTTTTTAGACTCTAAGTCTCTTATCTTAGCATCTTTTTCATCAAGAGCTTTTTCTAAGTCCTTAATTCTATTATCTTTATCTTCAATTTCTTTAGTCTTCTTTGCAAGTTCCCCTTCTAAAGACTCAAGCTTTTCTTGCATTTCTTTGATTTTATTTTCGTTTTTATCTGTCTTTTCTTTCTCAGCTTCTAACTCCCATTTTGTAGATGAATAATCTTCTTTTAGTTTTGCATTTTCATCTTGTAATCTTTTTAATTCATCTTTAAGCTGAGTAATTTCTGCTATTAGTTCATCATTGTTAGAATTTTTAAGTTCCTCAATTTCTTTATTCAATTGAGCAATCTTATTATCTTTATCTCTAATTTCTTCTTCTAGCTTAGCTTTTTCTTGTTTTAGTTTCTCTCCATTATCTTTGCAAGATTCTAACTTTTCCTTTAATTCATCTATCTTTGTTTGGTCTTCTTGTTTCTTATCATTTAAGTCTTTGATCTGATTTTCCAAGTCCTTAATATTTTTAGTTAAATCATCAATCTTATTGTCCTTTTCATCAATATCTTGCCCTGTTAAATCTGTTTGAGTATCAATGGAATATTTATTTGGATTGTATATAGTCATCTTTCCTTGATACAAATCATTGTTATAATCAAATTCAAGTTCTACACTATCTACGTTCTTATCAAAGACAAACTCTCCATTTTCAAACCTTAATCCATTAGGAATAGATTTGAATCCTTGATTTCCGTTGAAACCAAAATGATTTTCGTAAAATGGATTTTGTTTTGGTCTATACTCAACTTCTTGATTATGGAATACTCCCTTACTGTTAATGTTTGGATTGCCTAAAACTTTTACAGTGTGTAGTTTATTTCTTGAAAAAGCATACTGTTCAATTGTCTTCACAGACTTCGGTATAGTTATTTCTTGAAGGTTATTTCTTTCAAAAGCATTATGTTCAATATTTACCAAAGTATTAGGTAAAGTTACTTCTCTAAGTCCACAATTGAAAAATGCTAAACCACCAAGATAAGTTAGACTATTTGATAGTTTTACTTCATCTATACTTGCTTCGTAAAAGGCAGCATAACCTAAATGCTTAACAGAATCAGGAATAATTACTTTATCCCAATGTTTGCCACGCCCAAATTCTCTTTTATATCTAAGTTCATCGTTTGAATGACTTAAAGAATAATTTCCATTTATAGACTTCGTTTCTTCAGGAAATACTAGAATATTTGTCTTTTCTTTCTTTTCTAAGCCCTTATCACTAAAAGCGATTATATTTCCCTCAGAGGAATACATAAAATCATCTTCCGTCCAAGTAACATCAGACTTTGCAAATGCACTTGTATGCACAGTTGATGTTAAAACTAATAAAAGAGCCATAAAAAAGGCTCTTAGTCTGTTCGTATTAAATTTCTTCATTATGAATGTTCTCCTTTTCTTTTAATTTCTCTTCTCTTTTTCTATCATTGATTTTCTCCATTAATTCTTCCAAGCTAATATTGTTCCTCCTAAGAGTTACAATTATTTCTTCATTTTCAACCTGTATTTCTTCATCGCAAATTTCCTTGTATTTTGCATTTAAATCTTTCAATTTCTCTTCTATTTTTTTCTTTTTGTTTCTAATACTTATAAGCTTCCTGTTCACATAATATCTCCCTTCTATCTAGGTCTTCCAAAACCATAAAAGTGTGATTTCCAATATTTTGAATTTATTGATGTGTATTGAATTGGATCTCCTGCGTGAATCATCATTCCATTACCTGCGTATATTCCTACGTGAGATATTGGTGTTCCACTGTTATATGTTGAATGGAAAAATATAATATCTCCAGGTTGAGCTTCACTTGGACTGACTGGGTTACAATAGTCTTTGTATATTCTCCATGCAGTTGTTCTTGGCATTCTCTTTACACCAGACTTTGTAAATGACCAACATACAAAACCTGAGCAGTCAAAGTTAGATGGTCCACTTGCTCCAAACACATATCTTTTGCCTATATGTTTTTCTGCTTCATTAAATAAGGCTTTGGCAGTAGCTGAATCAAAAGCAAGACCAGGATTTCCAAAGTTTGGATTATCTACTATTTCTCCTAAGTCCCCATTACCTGATCCAAAAACATCTCCCATATTTCCCTTAGCTTCAAGAAGAGCTTCATAATGAACTACATTGTCTGGATAATCTTTAAATATTTCCCTAACAACTTCATCCATTTCTCTTTTCTTTAAAGTTACAATTAACTTTTTATATTCGTACTCTTCTTTTTCATAGCTAGTATAGGGATTACCACGACTATCATATCTAGTTCTTTCTACTGTTCTTGTTCTAATTTCGATTTCTTCCTTAAAATCAAGCTTATACATTTTATCGAAAAGCTCTTTTAAAATTCCTTTTACTTCAGATGCTGATTTTACTTCACCACATCTTGAAGTTATATAGGATAAAAGTTCATGGGTATTATGACCAATTTCTCCATCTTTATTTATAATATATTCGTCATATCCAGGATGACTTGTTTTTACACTTTCGATTTGTGATTGTAGGTCATACACCATTGATGAAAATTCTTGATTAACTTCACTTAGAACTGTATCTTGTGATAGGTATGTTGTTGTCATTACTGAGTTAACAGAGTTACTTAATCCACTCATACCAACACTTCCACCACCAATCATGATTGATAGCATAAGACCTAGTCCTATTACTAGAAATAGAACCATCTTACTTTTTCTTACGATTAGCTCTTTAGAAGCCTTACCTAAACTTAAAATAGCTTTTTTAACTCTATCTACCAGTCTTGTTTCGTGCTTTTTAGCTATCATGCTTTTCATTTGTTTTCTTTGGTAAAACTTCTTAAATCTATTTTTCTTTATATAGGAGTCTGACTTTTTTAAATCTTCCAAGCCACTTTTAAACTCCAACTTGCTTTTTCTATTTCTTATTTTCTTATCAAGTGTAGATAGCTTTTTTAATGACTTTTTCTTTTTGTCTAACTTATACTTCCTTATTCCATGCTGAAGTTTAGAGCTTACATTAGCGGCCTTTTCTCCAGATTCTACACCAGTATTATCAGATCCTGAACTTAAATAATCTCTCACTAACTCTGATGACTTAGCTCCAGATAATAAAACCCCAGAAGATAGACTTCCTTTAGTTTTATTCTTTAAAATATTATCCTTTAGCTTGCTTTTAGACTTTTCAAGCTCTCCAATCTTTTTATCTGATATAAAGTCTTTAACATCTTGTGCCTTCTTAGAATCTTTCGGTGTAACTTTCTTAGATTCATTTTTTAAGTCATCGATTTTCTTTCGAGTAAATTTATCACTTTCATAATTTTTTCTCTTGTAGTAAGTCTTCTTTTTATTAACTTTCTTTTGTTCTGAAGGTTTAAGGCTTGTTTCTTTTTCATCTTTTATAAATTCTTGATTATTGTCTTTAAACTCAGGATTATCAAAAGTTTTATCTGTATCAACTTCGTTTAGCTTATTTTCTTTATCTTTTTCTTTAGAAATTTTCTCCTTATCTCTAAACTTCTTTTCTTGATAAAGTTTCTGTTTTCGCTTTTTATCGATATTAGCATTACTGTCGTTCTTGCTCACTTCATCTTTAACAAGCTTATCTTTTCTATATATTCTCTTGCTTTTCTCTGCTTCGATAGGTTTATCTTCACTTGTCTGGATTCGCTTAGACTCTTTCTCGTTGATTTTGTCTTGGAATTTATCCTTACTATGGATAAGTTTATCCTCATAATTTTTAAGAACTTTTCTTTTACTTGATGCCTTCTTATTGCTTATTGGTTGAGCGTTAGCTGAAATATCATCTGTTGTTAATTTATTAGAATTAATATTTCTACTGTTTTCACTATCAAAATTTACTTTTTTGAAGTCTACATCTAAGTCTTCATCAAGTTTAATGCTTTCATCTGTCCTTATTTCAAGATTAGTTTGTTTTGTTTCTTCAACCTTATCCTTATTATCTAAAACTTCTTTTCTGATTCTTTCCTTGTTTTTAGCCTTCTGAAAATCTTTTAGTTTATCTTGTTTTTGATCTTTAGCTAATACATTCTCATGAATAAGTTTAGATTCTTTTTCTGAAATTTTATCTCCGAACCTATCCTTATTCTTAATAATCTTATTGGTATAATCATCTGAATGAACAAGTTTACTATCCATATTCTTTTCAGGAGCGTCCCTATTTCGTATAATTTTCTTTTGAAAATCTTTTTTTAATTTTTTATCCATATCACACCTACTTAGCTTCTTCTGGTTTTGTTGTCATTAGCTTATATAGCATGGTGTCTTTAGGGAATTTATCTATAAATGGAACAATAGTATTTCCGAAGAATAAGAGTCCTTCACCTGCATTTGAATTAGTAATATAGTTTAACTGATAAGGCGATATTTTTAATTTCTTAGCAAGAATATCTCTATCCCCAGATGCTTGATTTAACATTAGAACAAAGTCTGTATTGTCAAAGATATTTTCAATTTCCTGACTTGTTAAAAGGTCTTTTACGTTTTGAGTTATGCCTGTTGGAATACCTCCCCATTTTCTAAATCTTTTCCAGATTTCTACTGAATATGAAGCAGTTTGTGGATCTTTTAATAAAAGGTGGAACTCATCTATATAGTATCTTGTAGACTTGCTTCCTCTATTTAGGGAAACCTTGTTCCAAACTTGGTCTTGAATTACAAGCATACCTATTTTTTTAAGTTGTGTTCCTAGCTCTTTTATATCAAAACAGAGCAGTTGCCTATTTAGGTCAACATTTGACCTATTATTAAATACATTAAGACTTCCCTTAACATAAATTTCCATTTCTGTTGCGAGCTTCCTACCGACTCCCTCTTCTTGAGATAGGAGCATATCGTATAAATCTCCTAATATCGGCATATTTTCTGGTTTTGGGTCTTCAAAATATTTTTGATATATCTTTGGTAAGCACCTATCTATAACTGATTTTTCTGCAGCAGTAAGACCAGATCCTCCTACTACAAGTTCAAGCATAGACATTATGAAATTTGCCTTATCCTTTAAAGGTGCGTCCCCATCTCCATAGTTCATATTTATATCTAGTGGATTTAGATAGTCCTTTGACTTTGCTGAAACTTTAATAACTTCTCCATTAAATTGTTTTACAAGGTTTGAATACTCGCCCTCAGGATCACAAATAATTACATCATCATCTGTGACAAGAATTGCATTTGCCATCTCTCTCTTTGCCGAGAAAGATTTACCAGAACCTGGTGTTCCTAATATTAGTCCATTAGGGTTCTTTAGTTTCTTCCTATCTGCCATAATCAAGTTTTGACTAAGGGCATTTAAGCCATAATACAAGGAATTTGCCGAATCAATAAATAGCTCTTCTGTTGTAAAAGGCATAAATACTGCCGTTGATGACGAAGTTAAAAATCTTTTTATTTCGACTTGATTAACTCCTAAAGTTAAGACAGAAACAAGTCCTTGTTCTTGTTGATGAGATAATCTTTTTACCTGACAATTATGTCTGTTAGCAATTGATGAAATTTGAGCAATGGTATTTTCTAATTTTTGATTAGTCCTAGCAAAATTCATCATTACTATGGTAACTACAAAGAGCCTTTCATCTCTATTTTGTAAGTCAGATAACATGGACTTAACATCAGCCCCAAAAGTATTTATATCTGATGGAATAATATCCATATCATACCCAGCACGAACTGCTTTCTTTTGTTCTTCAATTTTCATTCTATCCAGGTCTGTGTTTTTTCTCTTAATGAGTTTAATGGCTTCTGCTTGTTCAACTACATCTATATGAAAAGCTACATAAATATTGTCATCAATATCTAAAAACTCAGATAACATTCTGTCTGATAACTCACTTGCAAGTATTTGAAAATGACTTACTGCTCCAATATATTTGCCAAACTTAAAATTATTTGCTGGTACAAAATTAAAGATATTGGGAGTTATATGTGATTTTGTAGACTCTTTTTTCTTCAAATCTTTATATGAAAAATCAAAGTTTTTGTCTGGATTTAACATATCGTGAACAAGTCTTAATCTTTCTTCGCCATCAAGACTTTCTGCTCTTACCCCCATAGATTTAAAGTTAGATAAAATATCTACTTCAAGTCTATTTAACTTTGCTCTTGCTTGCTCTAGATTATCGGCTTCTGTTGTAAAGGTTATATACTTCATCTTTTTAAGTCCGTTATTGCCCTTTGCAAGTTGAAGCTTTAACATTTCCCTAAACTCTTTTCTTACATCGTCATAGAAGTCTCCTTTATCAGCAATTTTAATTGCATCTTGTAGGTCTCTATTTCTTCCTAATTGATTTACATATGAAAGTTCAATGTGGACACTTGGATCAAAAGAATTTAAAAAGTTGGCAAATTGGTTAAAGATTAAATCTCTATCTTCTTCCAATGCCAACTGGTAATTTATATCTTGAAATGAAATTGTCTTTGAATAATTTTTTTCATCTAACTGGCAAATGCCCTCTGGTAACATTCTTATATATGGAATAGTATCCTCAACTGTAAATCTCTTTTTCTCTTTCTTTAAAAGTACACTTAGAAGACTATTTGTCGGATCTTTCTTTGTTTTTAGCCTTCTTACTTCCTTTCGGTCTTTTTTTAATTGTTTTTCCCTTAGATTTAAGTCGCTGATTTGCTTTTTTCTTTGCTTCAAGGTATGCCTCCTTTCTTATTCTCTTAGTTGGTTGATAAAACTTATGAAGATAGAAAAATTTAAAATATTTTTCAAAAGTTAAGGTGTCTTTTTCATATAAGGTTATAAAAAAGATTGGAAGGGTTACTATTAGCATTACAATAATTGAAACATCATTAGGTAGATATTTCTTAATAAATAAATAGGTTGGTATGCCAATTAGTCCTGCCACAGAAAAACCTATAAGTTGTCTTTTAGTTAAGTTAAAGGCAACCTTTGTTTTAATCTTGTCCAAATCTTTTGGTATTGGTACATACGCCATTTTAATCTCCCTCTACTTCTTCTTTGGAAAGTTCAAGTATATGGTCATAATTAGATATTGTTTCTTCTTCTAGGTAGCTAATTCTTTCTTCTAATTCTTCTTGTTTTTCTTCATTTCTGTCATTGTATTCGCCTTGATACATAACAAATTCATTGTGACATCTTCCGAGTCTATTTATTCTCCTCTTTAAGTTTCTAATCTCTTCATTTCTTTTTTCCTCTTTTAAGATTTCATAAGTTCCTCCTAATAAAATTCCAAGTCCCAATAAAGCACAATTTTTCTTTTTTAACATTTATTCCTCCTAGTGCGTATTCATAATACTTTTTGCAACTGTTCCACTCTTAAACATCATAAGTCCAAGTAGTAGAGCATATCCTAATATACTAAACAAGCTTGCGTGAATATCTGTAATCTGTACCGTTCTTATTAAAACGGTGTAGATACCTAAACATACCATCAAAAACAAACCTTGTAGTCCCAAGGCAAAAAGTCCCTTGATATAATTTGTTCCAATCTGACCCCATTCTTTATTTCCCATAGTCGCAAATGGTATGGATGATACTGATGAGTAGACATATATTTCAAACATACGCCCATATACTATTAAGGTAATAGTTAAAGATATACATTGAATTGCAATCCTTACAAGGCTTGTTTCAACTAATATCATTAAAAGCTCACCTATTTCTTTTTCTTTTAATGTATCAACCATTGCAACTATCTGATCTCCTGAAACAGTGGCAGAAGTAGTGATTACCCCTGCCGCTTTGTTTACAAGATTTTGTGCCACATCAAAGACTGCCATTGAAAATTCAAAGGCATGGCTTGCAAGGTAGACTGCTATAAACATCTTTATAATGTATTTGAAAAACTCAAAAGTATCTGTATCGTGCATATTATTCTTTTGCATAACCATATTTATGAGTTCAATACATAAAACTGCTGTTATGATAAGACCTGCTATTGGAACGATCACATTATCATTAATGTTTTTTATGAAGTTATACACTTCTCCATTCCAACCCATTGGTGTCTTCCCAACATCAGTTGCAATAACTCCTACCTTGTCATTTATATCTAAGAACATGGACTCAAGATTTGCTTTGATACCTCCGAGTAGCATATCCTTAAAAAATTCAGTTAGCTTGTCAAAGATACCAAACATAGACTTTCTCCTATTTTAAAGCATTTGCAAGTAGTGGAATTAATTTAATACCGATTAGTACAATTCCCCCACCAGCCATAAGCTGCTTAATACCTTGAGATTTAGCACCAGGGTTATCATTACCATAACCTTCCATTAAGTTAATAACTCCCCATGCTCCTAAACCTGCACCAATTGCAGTTACAAGTGTCTTTAAAACTCCAACTCCAGCTGTAAAAAATTCCATATTATTCCTCCTCGTTTTCTTTCTTATTTTCTATTTTATTTAGTGATTTAACTATAAAATTCTTGTAGACCTTATCTCCTTTTTTGTTTTCTTTGAAATATCCAAAGACATGGATTAGATCTCCTTTATCTAATTCTTTTGCACGTTCGCTTTTTTCTCCGTAGACTGAACAATTTATATATTCTTTTCCTTTACCATATTTTTTAATGAGAGTAAAATTTGCTACATCTACTTTTTCTCCATCTCTTTCAAATTCTGATAATTCCACTTCTTTAACTAAATTTGCATTAATATTTATCATTTCTCTATCCATTAATTTCTTCTCCTTAATCTATAAATTTCAATTAAAAAAGCGACTGGATCTATTTATTTCCAATCGCTATACATTATTCCTTATTAAATTGTTCTAAGTAGGAGCTCTTATCCTTAACATCTTAACCTCCTAATTTTGAGTATAAAAAAAGCAGTAAACTTTATAATTACTGCTTTAATAAAATATCCTATATTATTAATCATTAAATGAACAATCTCGACAAATACCACCTACATCTTCTCGCCTATCCTTAAATCCCTTTCCACATTTAGAGCAAATAAATGCATAATCATTATTGTAATTCTCCTCTTCTAAATAAGAGTCATCGTAGTCTTCTTCATTTTTGTTTATAGAATCTTGATCTATCTGAATTTCAATTATTTCAATATCTGTATATTCTTTATCATTATTAATATAAAAAGAATCTTCTTCGATATCATCTTTATTAATTAATCTTGTGACATTAACTATGACACTTCCACTAAATTCTTGTTCTATTGGTGGTGATTGTATGACTTCTTTTGTATCATCATCACGTCCCCAATAATCAAAGGATACACAACTTAAATTTATTAAATATTCTAGCTCATAAGTTATACTAACAATCTCGTCTGTAAACTCTTCATAAGTATCTAATATCTCATTGAATTCACAATTATTTATATCTAATTCTTCAATACCCTCACTTCCAATAACATACGATTCTAGATAATAATAGTTGTTATTATAAATACTGTCAACTATATCATTAGAAATATCTTGTTTTACTCTTTCTACATATGACACATCTTTTCTATTTAAATCTACATAAACATTAAAATCATATCTATCATATACTTTTGAAGCGAAATTCTGAAACATTCCTGTTGTTAAAAATTCAATATTTACATTTGGATTTTTTTCTTTAAATTCACTTAATAATTTATCGTGAACTACTAAATTATCTTGACTATCCTTACTCCACCAGTCTTCTTTTATATCATTCGTAATAAAAATAATATCTTTTACTGATTTTTCAACTGGTAAATCTAATATCTCTTTCCAAACAAATAAATCTCCAAATTTTTCAACTCCATCTTTATTAATGTCCTCATATCCAGGCGGAATTTTATATTTATACCTAAGTTCACCCTCTCTAATAATTTTTAATTGTTCACTAAACCTTATCCTATTACCTATCCTATTATTTTTTTCTAAATATGAAATAAGATTATCTATATCTTTAATTATTTCAGGAGAATCTGTTGTTATTTCATCATATTCAATACCAACACTATTTTTATAAGATTTGATTATTTGTTTTAATTCAACTAACTTGTTATTTAAATCATTCTCCAAATTTTTTCTTCCAAAATAATTATATTTAGATGATTTAATCAAGACACTCTCTAAATTTTTTTGACTCCTTTCAATTACTCTTAGTAAATCTTTTTCAAAATTTTGATACTTTTTTTTCAATTGTCCGAATACGCTATATTTATTTTTATTAAATTCTTTATACACTTGATTCGGAATCCATATTAAATCCTTACACTCCTTGAAAATTTCTAATATGTTTTTGCTACTGTATAATGAATATCGAGCTAAGTCAAGTATTACATTTGTATCTAATACTATTATAGAGGTTTTTCTATTTATTATTTTTTTAAATTTTTCATAATTCAATTAAAGCACCAACCTTATTATTTAATTACATTCACAAAATTATTAAGTTTTTTCCATTTTCTAATCTTAGTCCTAAATGTTCCAAATGGTGCTACTGTATTTACATGGATAAATTTATATACTTCCCAAGTTGCAGTTTTTGTTGCTTCATCTGCCCATTTTCTCATATGTGGTTTAAATAATTCTTCCTCTGTAAGATTATCTATCAAAGAGTAAATATCTTCTATATTCTGTGATAGTTGTTCTTTTAATTCCTTTAACGATTTATGAGCATAGGTATCTGTAAACCATTGATACAATTCTCCAAGTTGATTCCACTTAAATTTGTCAGATGGCGTTTTAACCTCAATTCCCTTTTTTTCATCTTCTTCCCATTTCAAAACTAAAGTTGTCCAACCTACTTGATAGGCAAGATTTTCAGCTGGTGTCCTATCAACTTGATCTACTCTTTTATCTTTTAATTCTTCTGGGATATTATCAAACTCTGAAATATATTTTCCAAAAGTTTTCTTTATCTCATTTTTTAATTCTTCCTTACTTTCATAAGACCTCATATGCCTACCTCCATGGTTTATATAGATATTATACCAAAAATATTTTTATCCTAGGCTTAATTCATAATCTTGTAATCAAACTGTTCCTGTTTATTTTTATTTTATCTCTATTTGTTAAATACTCTTCCACATCAAACAAGTTTTTCTTATCATAATCTTCCAACAACTTGTAATTCTTATGCTTTGTAATATCGAATTTATCAGATAGAAAAGGTCTTACTCCTCTTAACTGATAAATACACTTACCGCCATCCATTACAGTTATTTCATCTTGACTCATAAGTTCCTTGCCAGTTTTTTGGTAATTTAGACCAAAAGATTTTTGATTGGATCTTGTTTCTGATGTGTTATATAGGTCTATGGTTTCTTTTCCTAAGGTTTCAGATAATTCTTTTACTGTTGTTTTTTCTTTTCCTCCTAAAAAGAGTGTAGAGTCGCAGTTACCAACTATTGTATCTGCATGGTCTTTATAGATTGCTTTTAATTGAGATTGTGCTTGCAGTATTATGCTTGCCGATATTTCTCTTGAACGAATTGTTGCAATCAATTTTTCAAATTTAGGAATTAATCCTATATTTGCAAACTCATCAAGTAGACACCTAACATGAACTGGAAGTCTTCCACCATACACATCATCTGCCTTATCACATAGAAGATTAAATAGTTGAGAATACATTATTGAAACTACAAAGTTAAAGGTATCATCTGTATCTGATATTATTACGAATAAAGCAGTTTTTCTATCTCCAATTTTATCAAGCTCTAATTCATCTTCGCTCATTAGTTCTCTAAGCTCTCTTATATCAAAAGGTGCAAGTCTTGCTCCACAAGATATTAGAATTGACTTGGCAGTTTTTCCAGCTGCCAGCTTATATTTCTTATATTGCTTAACTGCAAAATGACTTGGGTCTTTCTTTTCAAGAGCTTCAAAAAGCCTATCAATTGGGTTCATATAGGTTTCGTCATCTTCTCTAACCTCACTTGCATCAATCATATCCAAAAGTGTCTTAAAGTTCTTTTCTTCTTCAGGTGCTTCATAATATATATAACCGATAAGGGCAGTGTAATATAACTTTTCAGCCTTTACCCAGAAATCTTCTCCTGCCTTTTCTCCATCTCCCTTGGTGTTGGCGATAATTGTTTGGACAAGTTTTAAAATATCTTTTTCACTTCTCAAATAAGCAAATGGATTGTATTTCATGGACTTTTTGAAGTTTATTGTATTTAATATCTTTATATCATATCCATTTTCATAGAGCATTTTTCCACATTCTAACACAAGTGTTCCTTTAGGGTCTGTTACTACATAGGAAGAGTGCATTTGCATTAGATTTGGCTTTACATAAAATCTTGTTTTACCTGATCCAGAACCACCTATTACTAATACGTTTTTATTTCTAGCGTATTTAGGGTTTTTAGGTCTTGAGTTCATTGTTAGTCTTTCGGTATTAGTCATTAGTACATTGTTTTCAAACTTAGGGTCAATGTATGGAGCAATATCCTTACTTTCTCCCCATCTTGCAGATCCATACTCTTTACCTTGCCTATATTTCTTTTTATTTTTTCCTTTGCTATAAACAATTAGCTTAACAAGACCAGCAACTGAAATACCTACTAACAAGTCCCTTGGATTAAGGCTTGGTATATAAGATAAAGTTCCTATATCAGAAATTCCCACCATTATTCTATCAATAATATCTCCTCCAACATAAGAATTTATGTGCTTAGAAAAAATATTTCCAATGTAGAAGAATGATAGATAAGGAATGTTTGATAATATAAATTTCTTTGGGTTGTCTATTTTAATTAAGTTTTTAATATCAGAAAGAATGGCTTCTAATACCTTATTCATCGTAGAAACCTTCGCTATCTAATAAAATTAGTAGGTAGTGTCTTCCCTTTGGTGTTATAAATGTTTGTATTCCTACAAGTGTACCCAGTGGATCAACCCATTCTTTTACTTCAAAATATCCCTTGTTCTTATCTGCATAAGGTAAGAGTTTCTTTTTCTTATCTCTATAAATTAATCCCTTATCCATTAGAAAACTTATAAACTGATTTTGTGGTATTCCTAACTCTTTGGCAGTATTTCTAAAATTTGTAAGTAGGTTATAATCTACTAATTTGTCATAATAGTCTGCCTTTGGTCTTAATTCTTCAATTTCTTCTTCTCTCTCGGCAATAATTCTATTGGCTACTAAAATTGCATCTGCAAGGAGATCTTCATTAGTTTTCTTTTCTTGCCCTGATATATATCCTCCATTCTTTCTAATACTTGGTAAGACTTCTCTAGTTACCCAAGCTTTGAATATTTTTGCTTGTGGTAGTTTTGATGAGAGGATGAGTGAATACAATCCTGATTCGTTAATTATTGAAATATTCTGTATTCCTCCAGGGGTGTTCCATTTCGTTACACCCTTATCTTCCTCATCTACATGGTCATAAACAGCTTTTCTTGGATTGACATATCCCAACATAGTTGCTACTTCATTAGCTATAAAGAAAAACTCACCGTCTTTTTCTATAACAGTGAGTTTCCCAAAATTCTTATTTTCAAATGTTTTTAAATTACTTATCATAAGCTTTGCTCCTTATGTTTATTTTTAACTTTATCTTTGCTAATGGTGTCCTTAGCCATATTTTTAAACTTATTTATAGTCTTTGTTATTGAATCTTTCCTATCGGCCTTTCTTTCAGAAGCCTTAACTGCTTTTTTAAAGGCATGTTCCATTACTTTTATATCCTTAGATTGAAAAAACACAGAGTGGTTACCAGTTTCCTTATCTTTCATAACAGAAAACTTCACTCCGTGTTTGTTTAAAATTTTCTTTAATTCTTTTAACTCAGGATCTTTTAGATTAATTTCTTCTAACTGTCCCTTTTTAACCATATCTTTTAGTTTTACTTCTTCTCCATTATTTTTTATTACATTTTTCAAGCCTCCTTGATCTTCTATTTGCTTGTGAACTTTCTTTAAGGCATCAAGAATTGCTTTACTTGTTGCTTTTGCAAGCCTTACTTCAAGGTTAAGACTCGACCTAGATACTTCTTCATTAATCATCTATTCCACCTCCATATAAAAGTAACTCTTTGTATTTTCTTAACTTCTCTTGATGGATTTTTCTTCTAAAATCTTCTCCCGTAACTTTAACTGGTATTGTCATTTCAAGTATTCTTGAATATATCCTCTGATACTCAAGTTCAATATTAGGATTTTGAATAATTTCCAATGATAAGTTTGTAGTAAAAATTGTCGGCCTACCTTTTAAGTATCTTGAGTTTATAATGTTATATACTTGTTCTCTTGCATAAGATGTATCCCTTTCAATTCCAAGATCATCTAAAATTAACAACGGAATGTTTGATAGGTTATCTATAATTTCATTTGAATCTAGCTTAAATGCTGATTTTTGTATTTGATTTATAACCTGAGATAAATTCATAATCTTAACTTTAACTTGCTTTCTTTCGATTAATTCATTTGCAATTGAACAAGCAAGGTAAGTCTTTCCACTACCAACATCTCCATAAAATAACAGTCCAACATTGTCTTTCTTCATTTGTTCAAAACTTTTAGCGTAATTAAAGGCAACCTTGTAGGCTTGACCTTTTTCATTTAAGAATTTCTCAAAAGTATATTGGTGCTGGAGCGGCGATGAGAAGCAATCTCTTTTCAATGATGATATTCTCGTTAATATTTCTCTTTCTGCATTTTCCTTATCTCTCTTTATTTCACATTCACATTTAATTCTGGGAATAAACTTTGTAAAGCCAAGGTCAAGTAATTCTCCATCTACTCTTTTACCACATACCTTGCAATAGATATGTCCATTTCTTTCAATATCATTTTCTCTTAATACAAAATCTTTTAAGTTTTTCATAAACTCTCCCCTATATCGTAATTCATTTTTCTTATTGATTTGTCATTAATGCTTTTCGCCTGATCATTAAGATACCAATTGATTATCGTTGCCTTGTGGTCTTGATACACTCTGTTATTTGCTTTCATATATGACGACAACCTATCAATATACTCACTAATCCTGCTTCCTAACTCATTTGTTAAGTCCTTATATTCTTCATCAGTCAAAAATATGTTTTTATATATCCCATAAGGCTTTTGCCCTTTACTAAAATCATTATTTCTTAACTCATTATTACTAATATTGTTATAGTTACCTTCTGATTTTCGAAAATCTTGATTTTCGATATTCGAATCTCTTGAATTTCGATTATCGAACTTCTGGAATTTTGTTTTTCGAACTTCTTGATTTTTTAATTCCATATTATTAAATATGCTCATAAAGTCTTTAACATAAATTCTGTTAGGCTTTCCAAGTCCTTGCCTTTTCTTTTCAATCAGTCCTATTCCTGATTTAATATCAAGTTCAGCTATTAATTTATTTGCTTTTTCGCTTGCACAATTAAATTGATCTTTTATACTTTCAATTGTGTAGTAAATAAAGACTTTTCCATCTTCATCTATCCAGCCATTTTTATACGAAAGACCCATTCGATTAAGCATATATGAATACAAAACTTTAGCTTCAATAGAAATGCTCTCAAAAATCTCATCTTCCATCAATACCATAGGTAACCTAATGAAGTTATACATCTCAGATTGCCTATTATAAAAATAATCAAAATTCATCCCTACCTCCTTTCTTTGAAATAAAAAAGACGACAGAATTATTGCTTTCTATCGTCTAAGATTTACATGTTAAATTTTCATCATTAGATAACCTTAAAAACTCTTTTTCATCCACTAATATTGTCTTTAATATATATTTTCCCTTTTATAATTTCAGGTATATGTTTTGATGTAATCTCATATTCTATTGATTCTGGAAGGTTTTTAAACATTAAAATAGAAGGAAATGCCATTGAAGAGTTGTGTTTTAAATACTTTATATCAAAAATCAAGATATCAGAATCTGAGTTTTCAAATTGCTTATATGAAAATATGTCATCTAATAAATCTCGATAATCATATTTGTTATCTTCATATTCATCATCAATGCTTTTTGTTAAAATTGGACTAAGTCTATTAACATGTCTAAAATTTAAATTATCCACTTTTGAATCTTCATATCTATTAACAGTATCACTCTCTTTAATTGAAAATATGAAATCAAAAAGTTTCATGTCAAGTAAGTCTTCTATAATATTCATGCCTGGATCAGGTAAATCTTTATGTTTAAGAATGTATCCTTTTGGTATAATCAATTTAATATCAATATCTTCATCAAATGTATTACCTAAATTTGAAATCATTAATTTAATAACTTTAACATTATCTATATATCCAAAATACTCGTTATATTCATTGTATTCTTTTATACTAATATAAAGTTTTTTTAACAACGAATAGCGTTTTTTCTCCTCATCAGTTCCATAATACGAAGGTCCACTACTCCCAAATGGAAGCTGTAGCTGAGAACTATAACTCTTTAAGTTTCCCAAATTCCAAAAATTTTCTTCAATGTTAATTTGATTTTTATTAGCAAAATCATTAATAGCTTTTATCCATTCGTCACTAATTTCTACATAATTATTTATCCCACTAAGTTTACTAATTTGTCCATATGATTTGGTAATATTAGTTAATTCGTTAAAATTATATTTTTCTGAACTTATATCTTTACTACGTTCTGGCAAAATAAAGTTATTTAAAGTTTCAATACTCTCTATTATTTTATCTTTTTGATTGTTAATAAATTTTGACTCTAACAACTTATTCATACTTATTGAACAATATTCTTCTGAAAATGTATTTAAATCTCTTATTTTTAATATAGGATTTAATATTTCACTTTTCAAGTTTCCTGAATCCGAAATTAATGATAAAAAATATAATGATAAATGATTGGTAAATTGTCGCTGAAAATCAAATTTATCATCAACTATTGCGTATATTCCTTTATCCTTATATTTTCCTCTAAATTCTAACACTTTTTGATATTGTTCTTGATTGAATTCGGAAGGATTAATAGGAGCATTCAAAAAATACATAAATACTTGCTTATTAGCTAAAAGCATCTCTTCTATTTCCTCTTCTGTACCAGATCCATACTTATCAGTTGGTGTACCAAATCTTGTCCAAAAAACTGCAACTGCAGCATCACAATTTCTAACAAATTGTTTGTTTAATAATTCTTGTGGTTTATCACCTGATTCAGGATAACTATTTGTAGACCAGTGTTTAGTAACTACTTCGATATTATTTAAATCACCAAAAGTTCTATTAAAGCTTTCAACACTTTCTTTTATTATTTCTAAAAAATCTGTAACATCGCCTGGACAAGATATTAATAAATCATATATGGTTACCCCTTTTCTTGGCATCTAACTACCTCCTTATGTTGATGTACTCTTTACAATAATTATTATATAATAATTACTCTAAGCAGCACACCAACTATTTATTTTTTGAGTTTTAAAATTTGGTAGAAGTCTTGAACTCCTTATATTTACATAACTATTTGCCTCTATCACTATTATGACACGAAACCCCATAGTTGGGTCATAGGCGGTTAATCCGAGTTTATCTTCCTTGCCTTGAATGGCAATTCGAGTCATTAATTCTGAAACAGGTTGTGGGGTATAGAATTCGCCGGCTTTTTTTCCCGATTCAGAGGCAAATTGACCCAGTAAGAATTCATAGGCATCCCCTAATAAATCGGAATTCTTAGCAAAGTTTAACCCCGCTAATTCCTTCATCACGGCTGTGATGGTTTGGTTACGCTTCTGTGGCGTGGGACCTAAACGGCGTGACATCAGGTCAACATCTTCAAATAAGTTCTCAAAATCAGGATGTGAACGTTCAATATCACGGAAGCCCTGCGCTAAGTCTTCCAACATAAAGTTATTATCATTAATCTTTTCCATGAACTTGGTAAAGGTATAGTCAGGGTGAATGGTGTAAGAGTAGGTATATCGTAACTCATTGAGGAGGTCTTCTCCGTCCTCTTCATCGTGATAAGTTTCTTCATATAAGGCTTGTGCTTGAGTGAGGTCGACGAAATCTTTCCCCATTAGATCACAGGTCTTCTCTAGTAATTGGTCGGATAGAAACTTATAAAAAATAATTCCTAATGTATAGTTCTTATATTCGTTGGCATCCATCTTTGAACGCAGCACGTTCGCCGAATTCCAAAGGGCCTGTTGAATTGTCGTTACTTGTTCAGACATTAATAGTCACTCCACCTTCAAATAATAAAAAGTTTTTAATTTTAATTATACTGTAAATCAGTAAAAACTTCTGAAAATATCCTTGACGCAATAAAAATTTCCGCTCAGCCAAAAAAGGCTTTGACAACCGTCTCAGCCTTTATTTCCTGTTATAACCTATTTTTTAGGCGGACGCACGTCTACCTGCAATTCACTATATTCAATACCATAGATATCGAAAAGATGGCGAATAATATTCATCTTATTCCAATTATTGAGACCAGTATCGATATAAATGTTTTTTGTTATCTGATCACGCGAATCGCCTTTACTCGTTGACAAACGGGTTTGCCAACCCCGTGATTTTTCTTCCTCTGCTATTTGATAAAGGGTTTGATAATCAAGATAGGCAAGTTCTTGTAAAACTTCAATCAGTAAGATTGTCCAATTTTTGACCGACCGATATTCTTGGTCCCGAAAGATATAGCCCTTGATCTGATAGCTATTAAAGTCTTTTTCTCCATCATAAGTTTCTAAGCCATCTTGGTTTTCGGTTTTAATTTCAAAATCTACCTCCGGATAGGGCCATACTTCCAAGGCTTTATCCGCTAAGCGTCGTGTTCTTTCCTTAATGGTTTCCTCATTCCAATGGTCCACTTCCCTAGGCAGGGCATTAAGATAAACGAAATGGCTCTCATTAAAGCCCTTGTCCATGGTCTTCTTGGTTTGGAAGGACTTGTTACTATATTTGGAATTATAGCCAGTAATGGTTAGATTTCCTAAACGATTTAAGTAACTTTCATGAATCTCCTCATAATTAGGACCTAGTTCTTTTATCCAATCCTTACTTAACTTTTGCGGCATGATATGCTCAATCGAATAATTCCCTTCTTCAATCCCCTGATAAATATTCAAAATTTCATGGTGATTATAATTTTCCAAACGTTCAAAGAGATAGGTACGATAATTAGGACGAATATTATAGAAATCTCTCATGCGTAAGTCAGCCAACACCTCTTCATCTTTAGGGAAGGCCAGGTTATTCGACTTATTGACCAGTATCGCTGCCAGGACTTCGACTTTTTCAATGTCTTGCCCCTCTTCCTTAGCCTTTTGATAGAGGCGTTTAAAATAGCGGTATAGCGAGGCATAAAATTTGTTGAACAGGCTGGTTGAAGATTTAATGATGATGTGGCGGGCAGTAAAGGATTCGATCAATTCTAGCATAGCGACAACCTCATCCTCTAATAAATCGCCCTTATTATAGGCTAGGACTAAGGACATCAGGAAAGGTCGCATCACGGTGAGATCGATTTGATTTAGTCGGAACAGAATATCATCAATGGCTAGATTCCCTGTATTCGCCGCAATCACTTCCTGAAAGGCATAGGAATAATCATTGATTTCTTTAAAGAAGATTTCCTTGTCAGTAAAATTTTTCTCATAAAATCGTTTAAAATCTTCATATAAGCGGGCCTTTACTGGATACTTACCTTGCTTAATGGCCATGTAGTACCAGAAAAATAAACTTAAATCATATTGGGTCCGTTTTTCAATTGGATGCCAATAAGTGATAAAATAGCGGTTTTGATCTTCCTGGTTTTCATTCATCAACAGAAAGTTACGTATCTTATCCGCTTCGGTTAGGTCTACCCCAGTGGAATTGAGGCTTTCGAAGATGAGTTGGGCATCATCATCAGGCGAACTTAAATTCACTCCCATGACTTCAAGCCGGGAAATCACTTGGATGAGATCAACAATCGACAGAGAAGTCTGGTCAACTTGTTGGTAGAAATAATTATAATTATCCAGGACATTGGTATTCCCCACGTCTACTGCCCGGTCTGCATGTTTAGGATCGGTCAGTAATAGCTTATAAATTTTATCGTCTTCTATATTCAAATGTAATTTATATTTATCGCCTTCATTAGATAGGCGGTTCACCAAGTATTCATCGCGAATATTTTCACTGGTGAAGGAGCCGTCGCTGACATTATTATCGTACATCCAATTGCATAAAGCGAGAAACAAGAGAGAAACCGTCGTGATCCGCTGTTGGCCGTCGATCACAATAGTTTCATCTATAAGGGTACCTGGCTTTACGACGATGGAACCGAAGAAATGTGTCCTGCGCTTTTCCTCATGAATATTCATTAAATCCGAAAATAATCGTTTACAGTTATCCAGTTTCCAATCATAGTTCCGTTGGTAAACAGGGATAATAATCTTTGAAGATCGCTTCAGAAAGTTAGCTAAATTTTGAATACTACCGTCCATAATTACACCTAATTCCTTTAAAATCTGTATCTTTTTTAAGTATAACAAAGAATAAGGCTACTTTTGTTTTAAAAGTAAAACATACCAATGATCAATAATCTAGGAAATTAAAAACATGAAAATTAACTGCAAACTATCTTCTCCTATTCTCCTCAGGACCTATGTTAGTGAAATATCGATAACCTGCCCAACTCATAAAAAATAGAAAAGCAAGCTACTAATCGTGGTAGCTTGCTTTTTCAATAATTATTTACTTTTTAACAGCATTACGCTCTACTTTCCCAAGACAGGTCTTCCCCATTACTTGAAATCACTTGTTTATACCAATCGAAGGAATCTTTCTTCTTGCGTTCAAAGGATCCTGTTCCGTCATTATGACGATCAACATAGATAAAGCCATAGCGTTTAGCCATTTCACCTGATGAAGCTGAAACAAGGTCGATACATCCCCAAGAAGTATAACCGATAACAGGGACGCCATCTTCTGTAATGGTGTCTCTTAAAGCCTCTATGTGGGCTTGGAGATAGTCAATCCGATAATCATCGTGGATTTTACCATCATCTGTTAGCTCGTCCTTAGCGCCTAAGCCATTTTCTACCACAAAGAGTGGTTTTTGATAGCGGTCATAAAGCTCATTCATTGTAGTACGGAAGCCCAAGGGGTCAATTTGCCAGCCCCATTCTGATTTTTCTAGATAAGGATTCTGGATGGACTTAAAGATATTGCCAGCGGTTTGATCATATTTGTCCAGATTATCCGGGTGTGCCGATACACGGCTCGAATAGTAAGAGAAGGAAATAAAATCGACTGTATTTTGGGCGAGCAGGTCCAAGTCGCCTTCTTCAATAGGTAATTCAATTCCTTCACGTTCTAAGCTCTTCAAAGCGTAATTAGGATAGTAGCCCCGGGATTGAACATCGACAAAGAAGTAATTACCTTGGTTATCAATCTGAGCCTGGCGAACATCTTTAGGATCAGGACTAGCTGGATAATAGAGTCCAGCTGCCAACATACAGCCTACTTGGTTATCTGGATTAATTTCATGGGCGATCTTAGTAGCAAGAGCACTAGCAACTAATTCATGGTGAACAGCCTGGTACTGGGCTTGGCGGTGGTTCTCTCCTTCTTCAAAGACCAAACCTGCACCCATAAAGGGAGCGTGCATGATCATATTAATTTCATTAAAAGTAATCCAATATTTAACCAAATCTTTGTAACGAGTAAAGAGGGTTCTAACCAAGCGTTCATAGAAAGTAACAACTTTTCGGTTACGCCAGCCCCCATAAGTCTCAATCAAGTGAATAGGCATATCGAAGTGGGTAATGGTTACAAGCGGTTCAATACCGTTCTTATGGAGTTCACGGAAGACATCTTCGTAGAAAGCCAATCCCTCTTCATTGGGCTCAGTTTCGTCCCCTTTAGGAAAAATACGTGACCAAGCAATGCTTAAACGAAAGGTTTTAAAGCCCATCTCTGCTAAAAGAGCAATATCTTCCTTATAGTGATTATAAAAATCAACACCTTCCTTAGCCGGATAATAATGATCTGCATCAAAATTTAAATGTTTCTTTTCACCTGCAATGATGCTTGGCCGGTCTTCACCATGAGGAACCACATCCACATTAGCTAAACCTCGGCCACCTTCCTGGTAACCTCCTTCAAATTGATTAGCAGCAGTCGCGCCGCCCCATAAAAACCTTTCTGGAAATTGTGTCATTGTATGAAGTCCTCCTTGTTTAATAAAAGATCTCGATTTAAAATATAAAATCTTAATTGCCGTTATGAAGCACAGTTAAGAGATAATCACCTCTATCAACATGGTCTTCTAAAGTTAATAGTACATCGGTCATTTCTTGGCTATTGGTTACTACAATTGGAATCACAGTTTCATAGCCACGTGAACGGATAAGCTCGCGGTCAAAACGGAGTAAAGCTTGGCCAGCTTCAACACTGTCACCTTCTTGAACAAGTTTTTCAAAGCCTTCTCCTTTTAATTCTACCGTATCTAAACCAACATGGATTAATAATTCAGTCCCATTTTCTGTGGTTAAACCTAGTGCATGACCAGTTGGAAAGACTGAAGTGATAGTTGCTCGGCTGGGAGCATAAATGGTTCCTTCATCTGCTTCAATAGCAATACCTTTACCCATGGCACCACTAGAAAACACCTCATCAGATAAGTCTTCTAAACGATGGATAGCACCCGTTACCGGACTAGCTAAGATCTCTTGTTTAGCTGCATCCCTGGCTAATTCTTTCTGAGCTTGAGGAGTAAATTCAGCAGATGAATTTTCTTCCTCTTGAATTCTTGGAATCTTAATTAAGAAACCAGCGATTAAACCTAAGAGCGTCAAGGCTAGCATGGCCACTGCCGCTACCCAAAAGTTTTGTGTAATCCCATCTTCTGGATGAATAAAACGGCCTAGAGCAAAAATACCCAATCCTCCAGCTGTGTAGGCATAGGCACGGAAGTAACCAATCACTGCCCCTACCAAGGTATTCAGAATAATCGCTACAGCAAAAACTTTCTTCATTGGAAGTAAAATCCCGTAAACAGCTGGCTCCGTAATTCCGAAGAGAGCTGGAACAGCTGATGAAGCTGCTAGGTTCTTCGTCTTCTCTTCTTTCGACCGAATCGCAATAGCTATCAATAAACCTAAAACAGAGAAGGTTGAGAGGATGGTAATCCCTAGAATATCTGAGGCGCCACCTTCTGTAAGCTGTAGAATTCCTATCGGGATCAGACCCCAGTGTAAGCCAAAGATAACCAATAATTGCCATGCTCCCAGTAAGAGCGCCCCAAATAAGATTGGACTGAAAGTAGCCAAGCTGGTAAAGAGCCAACCGACTAGACTTGATAGCCAAGTGGCAATCGGCCCAATGACTAAGAGAGAGACAGGCGTTGCAATCAGTAAAGTAACGACTGGAGCTAAGGTACCCTCAACCACTCGTGGCATCCAAGATTTCACCCAATGATTTATTTTAGAAGCTAACCAAATAGCAAAAACAATTGGAATAACGGTGGAATAATAGTTACCAGCCGGTGGTAATATAATTGGCAAACCTAGGAAAGTCGCATGAACCGCTGATTCGATTGGTGTTCCTGCAAATAAAGTATATAAAGGCTCACTTTCGACCAAACCAGGCAAAGCTGGATGTAGAAAGGCTGCTGACACAGCTAATGCAACAAAGACATTTAGCTTAAAGCGACGAGCTGCGGTTACCGCTAGAGCCATGGGTAAGAATTGGAAGAAGCCATCCCCGACCGCGTTCATTACTTGGTAAAAACCACTCTCCTGAGAAAGGCCAAAAGCAACTAATAGGGCCATAATCCCTTTGATAATTCCTGTCGCTGCTAAAGCCCCTAGAAGCGGTTGAAACAAGCCGGATAATAAATCAATAAAACGATTGAGTAAGTTGCCCTCACTGGATTGTTCACTTGTTTCTGACGATCCTTCTTCGTCTAAAGGAATAATTTGACTGATTGCCTCATAAACATAAGGGACATCATTTCCAATGACCACTTGATATTGGTTACTGGATTGAACAACAGTCACAATCCCATCACGTTTTTTCAGATAATCAGTGTCAGCTAGATCATCATCCCGCAAACGAAAACGCAAACGTGTAATACAGTGTCTCAAATCAACAATATTAGCCTCCCCACCCACGTGGTCAATAATATCTTGGGCTAAGGCTTGAAAATCTTTTGCCATTTCTTCTCCTCCTAAACTTTCATTAGCCGTTGAATATGGATCGTTAAGTAGATCACTTCTTCTATCCCCACCTCTCGATGGTATTGTTTATCAATAAAATCTCTAATTTTCAAAGCTGCTTGGTAAGCCTTAGGGTAAGAAGCTTGAACTTGCTCATTCAAGAAACTGTCCCCTTCAGCAGACATATCTTCTGAGGTTAGGCGTTGAACAAAATATTGTAGATGGGTCATAAATCGTTGGAAAGAAATTGAATTCTCGTCAAAATTCCTTCCATAATGTAAACGTATGAGCGATAAAATGCGTTCGATCATTCGCAATTGCTCCATGGTCTGTTCGAGGTGATCCCCTTCTTTCTGCGCATTGATCAGATGCAGGGCAATCGAAGAGGCTTCTCCTTCAGGCAAACTAATATTGAAAATCTGATTAATCATCTCCACAGCTTCTAAGCCTGTTTGATATTCCAACTTAAACAAACGCTTCACTTGCCAATGCAAGGGATTCTTCAAATGGATTCCCTCTTGGTAGCGAGCTAAAGCATAATGAATATGATCAGCTAGGGTTACATAGAGATTATTTTCAAAGCGAACACCTAAACGCTCTTCAGCCTGTTTAATAATCTTAAAAATCAATTCAATCTCATTAGTCGTTAAATCCTGATAAAGTTGGCTAAAGAGAGAATCATCTTCTAAGACAAAACGTTTTTCAATCTGCTCATCTTGGATGGAGTCCCCTAGTTGCCGTTGAAAGCCAATACCTTTGCCCATAACGACGTATTCTTTATGATCTTTAGTTTCTGCTTGAACCACATTATTATTTAAGATTCGAGTAATTTTCATATCTTCTCACCCCACTTTCTAAAAAAGAAAAGACCTAAACAAAAGTCTAAAGCTAGCACACCTAGCCCTACACTTTTATTTAGGTCTTGCCTGATTGAACAGTCACAATCCATATCTTATTTTAAGTATAGCGAATCCACTTCCGCTTTGCAAGCGCTTTTATAGAAATAAATAGAAATTAAATTTTAGATTTTTCCTAATTCCCCTCGACTGAACCATTATAATCAATCTCCTCCATCGAATAAGCATTCAAATCCTCATAAAGATAAGACTGTTCAATCCCCTTCATATAAACTTGGCGGCTATCAATTTCATCCGTCAAGGCTTCCTTCAGCAATAATTTGATAAAGTGGAGATTAGTAGGGCTCATTGTCATCGCCGATAGATAATCCGTCTTATTAATCTGTTGCCAATCGACACATACAGCTAATTCTTGCTTTAAAATAAGGTCCAACCAAATCCGAATTGCCCGCCCATTTCCTTCTATAAAAGGGTGGAGAATATTCATTTCAACATACTTATCGATAATCTCGTCAAAAGTCTGCTGAGGCATCTTCTCAATCGCTTGCGCCGCACTACTTAAATAAATCGCACTAGCAAAGCGAAAACCCTGTTTTGAAATATTTTTATCCCGTAATTTCCCAGCTTGAAAACCCTCGAGGCCATGGAATAAAGCATAATGGATTTCCTGTAGGCCTTTCATCGTCCCCACTTCAAATTCATGGAGCGCTCTCCTATCCCAGAGTGCGATAGCATGAGCTTTAGATAAGTATTCTTCAAACTCTAAAGAATCATCTGCCAACTCGCTCACCCCTCACTTTACTCGCTTAATATTATGATCCATTTTACCATATAAGCCTTAGTCCACTTATAGTGGAACATTGATTACTGGACAGTGCTCCTAGAACAATTCACCCTTTTAAATTCAAAAAAGCAAAATCCCCTTCATCCAGCTTGACAAGCCCCCTCCTACAGGGTTTAATTAAAGAAAAGGCTCCCAAATCGTTTCTTAAGCCTAGAAAAATTCAATAAATGGAGGAAACAACGATGAATAAAGCAAATCACAAACTCCTATCCCTAACCGCCCTACTCGCCTTATTCCTTGTCGGTTGTCAAAACAACACTGAGAGCTCCACCGCCAATTCCCAAAGCCAAGCGTCAGTAAGTTCTGAAGCCAGTTCATCTAAGGAAGAATCCAAAGCCAAGGAATCAAGCAAAGAAGAATCTAAAGCCAAGGAAAAGGAAGCCAGCAAAGAAGAAAAAGAAGAGAACTCTACCAAGGAAGAAAAAGCTGAAAGTGAAAGCCGAGCGAAAGAGACCGAATCAGAAAGTTCAGCCAATGAGTCGTCAGTCCCCACCATTGCAGGCGATCTCGCTCGTACTACCTCCCAGCAAGCCCTAGACATCGATCAAATCCAACAAGGAGATCTTTCCACTCTAGTTGGAACCTGGCGTAATGGTCGAGGGCAAGAGTTTGTCTTTTATGAAGACGGGCGCGTCGATCCTGGCAGTTATCTCAATCTAGATAATTTCAAAAGAGAAGACCAATTTTTAGTGGCAGACCTTAGATCCAATGGCGGTGTTGGTGGAGCAGCCTTATATATTATTCCGGCTGGAGTAGAAGTTTATACCCCTATCGATCACCTAGTCGATGCCTCAGATAAGAGTCGTGACCGCTTACTTGGAGGGCACACTTATGACATGATCGAATACCCTGAAGAATTCTTTTACCGGGTAGACTAAGAAATTCTAACCACACCAAAATTTCAAACCACAAAAAGACACAGCAATCCCTTCAATCACTAAGGGACTGCTGTGCCTTTTACTTTCTATACGCTATTTTTTAAAACACCACTAAGCTACTAGGCTTCAGTCCTCAAATTAAAGAGGCGATCAGTCTCCGCTTTCACTTCTTTAATATAATAGATCAGCTCGGGGTCAAAGAAGCTATTGGTCCCACAAGACGGGCTGAATAATAAGCGTTGCCCCTGGGTAGCTTTGTAGATTTGGTAGATTTGGTTTCGGATCAGGTTACGGTTGAAATCGTTAAAACTAAAGCGGTCCACCCCACAATTCAGGACGAAATCGCTATACTTGAAGACTTCCTCTACGCTAGGCAAGGATTCAAAGGCATGCCAGTTAAAGACCTGAATCGGATAATCCTTGATCAGGTCAAACATAATATCAGTCCCGTGGGCATGGAAGCTGTTAAACCAGCCCGCCTTAGCTGCTTCTAAAATCTTTAGGTCATAAGGTTTACCAAATTCTAAATATTCTTCCTTCGTTACCCGGTCATAGCGAACAAACTGAGAGGCCAGGTAGACACCAGCGGCTCCCAAGTCCAAGGCTGCCTGAACATATTGAACTTGGACATTGGTCAAGTTTTCTAGGGTTTGGTGAATGAGTTCATTTTCCTCACTGCGGATAAACTCAACTGCCCGACCCTTAGTCAACTTGTCCAGGATGGTTAGGGGACTGAAGGAAATCACGGTCACAGGGACTTGGTCACCTAAGCGGTCTAATAGGTAAGTCAGCGATTTCAACTCGCGCTGGTAAGAAGGAGTAGAGATATCGAGGTCATGGGGTAGCTTCTTCAAATCCGCTGGCTGGTTATAGGGGGTTTTGACTACGATGGACACGCCACCCTTGTAAACCGGGGAATGGTCGACTTCATCCACATAGTCTTCCACCGTGAAGAGCCCGTTACTGCTGTGGCCAGCGTAATCCAAGTCATACTGGTGAACTTTTTCCGCTAGGGCCTGGGCATATTTAACCGGGTCATGGTCGACTTCAGGCAAGTGGGATTTAAAGGAAAAAGGGACATAGTCGGTGACTTCTTTATTAATAACTTTTTTGATTAATTCAATTTTACTCATTTTTGTTTTCTCCATTATCACATGATTTTACAAGGGCTACTATCTTAAGGACTGTTTATAGAGGTAATTGCCGACAAATTGGGCACAGTGGACAATGAGGATAATCACCAGGACGGTCCCGTACATAATCACTGAGTCAAAGCTGTTGTAGCCGTAGTTAATCGCCACTGAACCTAATCCGCCAGCGCCAACGGTTCCGGCAGCTGAAGTGGTTCCGATAATCCCGATAATAGCCACGGTTAAGTTCACAATCACCAGGGGAGCGGCTTCTACTAAGACGACTTCCTTCATGATTTGGTAGTCACTAGCTCCAAATGAACGGATCGCCTCAATCAAGGGCCGGCCCACCTCCCGGAAGGAATTCTCTAATAAGCGCGCCACAGTAGCGGTTCCGCTGATGGTTAAGGGGACCAAGGCCGCAGTCCGTCCAATCACCCCGCCAACAATCCCCCGCGTTAAGGGGATGACGGCTACGACCAGGATAATAAAGGGAAAAGACCGCACAATATTAATGAAAACATCTAAAATGCTATAAATGAGTGCATTGGGTCTTAACCCTTCTTTATCGGTATAGTACAAGGCCACAGCGATGACAAAACCTAAGGCGGTCGACAAGATCATGGTAAAAAACACCATATAAGCCGTGTCAAAAACCGATGGCCCTAAAATGGCTGATAATTTTACTAAACTGGCTTCCATTCTATTCCCTCCATTCAATCTGATGGTCTTTCAAATATTTTTCCAATAAGGCTTGGTGGCGTGAATCGATTTGAATTTTAAAATAAGCGGTCGTCCGGTCGTTGATTTCCTCATAGTGGGCATCCTCGATCGAGTAGGAAATCTGTAAGTCAGAGAATATCTTGGATAAGAGGTCCTTTTGCTGGTCCACATCAGGGAGAACCAATTTAAATTCAAAGCGACCCGCTGCCACTTGGGATTCGGTCTCAGCTTCAATTCCCATAAGGCGTCTTAAAGCTGGTGGTTGGTCAAGGAAGAGATCCACCGTATTCCCGGCTGCCACAATCTTACCGTTCTCAAGAATGGCTAACTTATTGCAGATTTTTTTCACTACTTCAATTTCATGGGTGACCACGATAATGGTTAGCTTCAATTTTTGGTTGATCTTCTGCAAGAGGTCGATGATTGAACGGGTAATGGAGGGGTCGAGGGCAGACGTGGCTTCATCAGAAAGGAGGAGTTTCGGGTTCAAAGACAGGGCTCGGGCAATGCCCACCCGTTGTTTTTGGCCCCCGGATAGTTTGCTGGGATAGGCGTCTGCTTTAGCTGACATATCCACTAAATCCAATAAGCTCTGGATACGCTCCTCAGTCTCTTCAATATTCCATAATTTTAGGGGCAAGGCGACATTCTCACGGACCGTTTTGCGGTTAATTAACTCAAACTGCTGAAAAATCATACCAATTTCTTTCTGCAAGTGTCTGAGCGAATCGCCCGATAAAGTTTGAATATCTTCATCGAGAACATGAATAGAACCCCCATCAAAACTCTCCAAACCGTTAATGCAGCGCAGCAAGGTAGACTTCCCCGCCCCGCTCTTGCCCACCAGGCCATAGATATCCCCTTCATTGATGGTGAGATTGATATCCGAAAGCACCTGAAAATTACCGTAGTTTTTTTGTAAGTGTCTGATTTCTACTAAGGGCTCGGTCATCTTAATCACCTGTGTAAGGGAACCAGGTCCCACCACTGACCTCTTTCACCAGTTCAGCGGATTCCTTGGTTTCAAAGGCGTCATGGATAATCTTGACCGCCTCTTTATCTTGGTTGCCGTCCTTGGTGGCTAGGATGAGCGCGTTGGCCTTTAAATCTTTGGGTTCAAATTTGTACAGGGCATCTTCGGTCTTAAAGCCGGCCTTATGTGCCGCTAAACCACTGAAGATGGCAATATCCACCTCATCAAGAGACTCGATCAAGGTGCCGCCACCTAATTCCACAAACTCCAGATTATGGGGGTTAGAGGTCACATCAAGCGGAGTTAAGGTTTCTCCTTTAGGGATATCTTGTTTGACTTCAATTAATTTGGCCTGTTCTAAGACACGAAGAGCGCGTTGAATATTTGAAGCATCATTTTGAATCGCTACTTTGGCCCCATCAGGAAGTTCGTCTAGTGATTTATGCTTTCTACTGTAAACGCCGATAAATTGCTCAAAGAGGGGTTTGCCGGCTTTGACTAAACTGGCACCACGGTCTTTATTAAATTGGTTCATATAGGCTTCATGTTGCATGATATTCACATCGACTGACCCATCCATCAAGCCTTCATTACTTGCAATGGTACTTTCAGCCACAGACAGTTCTAGCTTGTAGCCTTTTTCCTTCAAGGCTTGTTCAACATATTTAGTCATTCCGGCACTCTGCCCACTGACACCGAGAACCACCTTCTTTTCTTCTTGCTGTCGAGAAAAAAAGATAAAGCCCGCGGCAACGATGGCTATTGCAACAAGAGACAAGACAATTTTTTTCATGTATATACCTCCAAAGGTCATTTCGTTTGATTCCTAGTCAAGAAAAAATACGGGCACTGGGCTCGTAAGTTTCTGATCAAGGATTGGATTAATAACTATTCAGTTATTAGTTTGGAAGTTTAGCATATCTATTCTTTGTCTAGCAATACGAGCAGGATACCCATTCACTATCAGCTATAATCGATCTTTTAGGCCTTTTACTATTAAGCTGGTAAAAATACATTCGCTACATTGAATTTATTTTCAAAAAAGCTGTCATTTCAAGCTTTTTCACTCAACCTGTTGCTTGATCGAAATCCCCAACCTTAAAAACGATTTCCCTAAACGATCAAAAGCAATCATTTACTTGTCGCTCTGGATTCATTTTTTAGCCAGATAAAAACAGCCAGCTCAAGATCTCTAAGCTGGTTGTTTATAGGGTGGATTCAAGTAAAAAAAGACACAGAATCCCTTTAACCACTAAGGGACCTCTGTGTCTTTCCTTTGTAAACTATTTTTATCAATTCTAAACAAGTGGCAGGAAACTATTGATTACTATCTTCGGAAGCTTCTAGAAACTTCTCAATTTCTTCAAGCGGTTCACCTAGCGCTTCCGCGATTTGAGCAGTAGTCATCCCGTTAGCTACTAAATTTGGAACGGCTGCTCGAAGAACTTCTTTACGACCTATCTCTTTACCTTCCTTACGAACTTCTTCAAAACCCACACGTTTTGCTGTCGCTAATAGGGCCTCACTGTTGGCTTTACGATATTCTAATGGATCAATCATGGTTTCTTTTCCCGCTATTCACAAAATACAGAAACTATCGGCCACTATCCTCTGGGTTCTCTAGGAATTTCTCAACCTCTTCAATCGGCAGATCTAAAATAACTGCAATTTGGCCAGTAGTCATACCATTAGCGATCATTTTTTGAATCGTTGATTTGCGTTCCGATTCACGACCTACTTCTATTCCTTCTTTACGCCCTGTCTCTATACCTGCCTCACGCCCTACACGCTCTGCCGTCGCCAATAGCGCCTCACTGTTGGCCTTATGGTACTCTAATTGATTAATCATCGTGATCTCCTCTTTCGTCATGTTGTCTAGTGCGATCAAATCATAGGCACGGTCAATATAAGCTGGTGCTTGGGGTAAACTGTCTAAGCCATTGAAAAACCGCCACCAATGATAGACTGCGGAATCTTCTGGCAAGTTCGTATTGGTGAGATCCAAATAAATGAGTTTCACATCTTCAATTTGCCGTCCATTCATTTGGGCGAGGGGCTCGCCGATCTGGGTATCCTGCATTTCGTAGACACGCAGAGCGGCATGATGTGGCTCATACAAGTTAGAAGCAGAAATATTAATTCCGTAAACAGAGTGAATACTGGAATATTTATTACGTTTTTGACGCATGGAGACTTCATCAGCATAAGCTGCTACATAAGCAGAGTAAGCATAATATTGGGTACGTTCGATAAAATAATCGGGAAAACGGACCTGCATCTCAATCGTTACTAAATCGCCCGTTGAAGTCCGGGCACGAAGATCAACTTCAGTGTAAATGAGGGTGTTGGCTTGAGCTTCTTCTTGAGCATCCTGTTTAAAGCGTTCAAAATTATAGGGCGTCGTCACCTCGACGGCTTCAAAACTTGTCCCGGTTAAATCCTGAATCAATGCTTGGAGGAGGGCTTCGTTACCTATACTAGTAAAGGTTTTTTTAAATAGTAAATCATTAGTGGGTTTATATCGCATAATCGCCTTTAACCTTTCCGATCTCTAGAGATCAAAGCGAAGTAACAGACAAACCTCCCCTATTTAAGCCCATCTTAGCATGGTCCTTTTTAAGAAGTCAAACAAATACTCAGTACAGTGAGATAGCATGTAAAGCCTCGATTTTTAAAGGTGCCTTAGCCAAGTAACTAATCTGACAAATCTTTCAAGAAAAAGCGGTCCATGGTGGTATGGATCAAGTTTTCCGGTTGGAAAATTTCTTCAAAACCATATTTCTGATAGAGACCGATGGCTGCCTTCAAGGAAGAATGGGACGATTAACCTTTATAATATCCCCTTGCGCTTTGACCTGCCAGACTTTTCGGCCATTCCAGAGTCAACTTACATCAATGAAACGAATAAAATGGCCCAAACACCCCAACGCATTGCTGTCAATCCCAAGCAGCCTGACCAAGTCATTCAAACGATTCAAAAACTGCATTACTAAGCATTAGCCTAATTTTTATGGCAAACAAAAAAGCCTTGATCCAGTTCTTCTTTTCCAGAGAAGTCACTGATTCAAGGCTTTCTTTATCAAGTCCCTTTTTCTATTGGGTAACATTCGGCTGATCATTTTTCGCTTAACCACCTCTTTCTCGGCCCAACCACAAGGTCCCAAGCAGCCTGAATGGAGGCTTGTTAAGAACGCTTTGCGGCTGTCAGCCACATACACAATGCTTGAAGGTCGCGGGGGATTGACTGAGGTCTTTCAGTCAGATGAGACGAAGTGCCCTGTCAAGCCGTGATCCCGCTCATTCATTTAGTTATAAGTTATTGTGGGTCAATCATAGTGCCTTTAACTAAGCCTGTCAATCCCAGATTTGATAGGCTTTTTCCTTCTTTTTCGATACCCTATACCGAAGCCCGTTAAGATCAGCATTTTCAGCTTCCTTAATCGTTTTACTTGATAAATAGCGATATAAAGTGAATAAGTTTTACTCTTTGGTTATGAAGTGAACATGGCCCCCACAACTAAAATCACCATTGATCACTATTCCATATTCCTGCTAAAAAGCCGATCAGACCAAGCTTCCACTGACCGACAGTCTTTGGCTCGCCCCCTCCACTCTTGCTTTTTTCGGTGTGCTTATCTAAGATAAGGGCAATTCAGTCGAACTAATGCAACAATAAGTTACTAACGAAAAATTAGAAGGAGTTATGCCCTATGTCACAAGATCTTTCCCAATTACTTAACGCCAAACGCGTCGACCTTTCCCATGAATTGCACGAAAATATTCCTTTGTTCAATGCCTTTGACCCCATTCAGGAAAAAACCTTGAACACAATCGACCAGGATGGCTTCTACGCCAAAGAATACACCCTAGCCACCTCTTACGGGACCCATATCGATTCCCCCGGTCACTTTGCAGCAGGTAAACGGCTCTTAGACGGCGTAGGATTGGATGAATTGATCTTGCCGCTCTATGTCCTCCACCTAGAAAAAGAAGTCGCTGCTGACTCCGACTTCTCCGTCACTAAAGAGGTCATCTTAGACTACGAAGCTGACCACGGCAAGATTCCCGCGGGAACTTTTGTTGCCTTTGCCAGTGACTGGTCCAAGCGCTGGGACGATCCCCAAGCCTTCTATAATGAAGACGAAAACGGCCAAGCCCATACCCCTGGTTGGACCGTGGAGGCCTTAGAATTTCTCGCCCATGAGCGCGATGTCAAAGCCATTGGCCATGAAAACCTGGATACCGATCCTGGGCACATCTACCATGACCAAGAAGCCTTACCGGGTGAATTCTACTGGCTGGACCAAGACCGCTACCAAGTCGAAGTCTTAAATAACCTCTCCGCCCTACCAACCCAAGGCGCAGTCATCGTCGTCGCTCCCCTCAAAGTCAAAGGCGCCCCCAGTTTCCCCGCCCGTGTCTATGCCTTGGTAGCTGAAGAGGAGTAAAGATAATCACCCTATTCATTAATATTAAGACTATTTTTCATATTAAAAACTAAAACGCGCCCTCTTAAACTCGATCAAGGGCGCGTTGTTATTTTATTCCATAAAGGCACAATTTATTATTGCATATATAATTTATTTAAATAATTTAAGAACTGATTTTTTATTTTTAAATCCATAATAATTTGCCTTATGATCATTTTCAATTAATTTATTCAATATATTTCGAATAGAATTAAAACGATAATTAGGATTTATCTGATCCATTAGATACTTAATAATTATTATAGGTAAGGCAATTCTATCTGTAACAATATTATTATCATCACCATAGATATAAAGATATTTCTTCCACTCTTCCTTTATTGGAACAGAAGTAATGAAACGTAAGTCAATTAAATCTCGATTATGAGCACAAGTATTTCGAACTAAATTAAGCATTCTCATCCAGGTATATAATTCATACATCGTACAATTAAAATAATTCGCAATAGGTTCCTTATTACGCCTCGACATTATTTCTAGCATATAAACTAAATTTCCAAACATAAGCAGATTAATCCCCAACCAAACTGGAGGATACTCGGAATTACCATTCTGTTCAAGTTTATTTATTATTTCACGATGGCTATCAGGATTCTTTTTTGCAATCTTAACTTGAGACTTCACCCGATAGTTGACCTTAGATTGGGTTTTAATAATTTTCTTTTTTGAAAAATTATGGATATCAGCCCAATTATTTGCTTTAAGATACCCATACTCGCCTGTATTTTTCCCTAAGTAAAAAGCTATCTGTGTTTGTAAAGCCACTTCTATATCTTCAATAACATGTAAAATATGTAACCGTAAATTCTTATCTCTATAATACCTTGTAATAACTTCTTCAAATGTAATCGACTTATATTGTTTTACTTCATTGCAATAATCTACAAAGGGTTCAGCGAATTCTTTAATTTTATAATAAGATATATAATTTAATGTTTCTTCTGCTCGTTCTGGATCATTAAAATGCATTCCACGTTCTTGAAATAGACTTACCTGATCTGTAAACTCCTTAGATTCAAAGGCCATTTAACTATCCTCCCGTCATACAACTAGAAATAAACATGGTCTTTAGGCATATTAACAGAATTTTAAGTACAAAAAAAGCTCCCCGTCAGACGTATCTGTTATGTTCAGTGACCTAAATCACTAAACTGGGGAGCGATTGAGCATTCACTTATAATACTACATATTGTGATAGAGATTGTCAAATTTTTATCTAACTTTTTAGATTAAATTCTAGTACTTGATATATTTATAGCACTAATAGCTTTAAAATTTCATGCCAAATAAAACCAACTCCCCCACTAATATCATCACTAATGAGGAAGTTGTTTTTATAGACTTATTCGACTTTTGTCACATTCTAACTCAAACCTGTTCCAAGCGCGAGGTGAGCTCCATTTCAAAAATCCTTGAAAATCCTTTTCAAGGATTTACTGCATACTTCTTCCAATTGCTATAGCTGTTCGAAGTAGAGCGAGTTACAGATATAGTATGAGTAGCTCTCTCCCCTCTTGATGCGCTTGTCATACTCTAATAGTTGAGTTCGGACGCCAAGCCTTGAAGTTGCTTCAGAAAATTCCAAGGCACAGCTTTCCTGTGCTTATGGTATTTTCCTCCAGCAATTCAAGTCTCTGACGGCGTCCTCACATCCTTACAGTTGAGTTTGGAAGGGTGAGGGGATGTCCTTTCAGAAAAGTTGAATGATCAGCAAGCTGATCTTTTCAACTTTTCTTCCAAGGAAGCGCCCTCCCTGATCCTTCCTCACATCCTTATTCTAAATAAGCCCTTTTTCTTTAAGTTCAGCAATTTTCTCTTCGGAGTAACCTAGGAGGTCGCCATAGACTAATTCATTATCTTGACCCATGGCTGGAGCACCCCGCCAGACTTTCCCTGGGGTTTCGCTCATGTGTGGCACCACCCCGAAGGCAGTGACTTCTTCGCCACTGGTTTGGTCGGTATAGGTCACGAAGTTGTTGCGGGCCTTGAAGTGCTCGGAATTGAGGGCATCTGAGGCCTTGTTCACCTTGGAAGCCGGTACCCGGTGAGCGTTTAGGGTGTCTTCGATTTCCTTAGCGGTCCGTTGACTACACCATTCTTTAATCTTTTGGTCGAGCTCTTGGCCACGTTCAGACATCACGGCATCTACCCCGTTACCAGCGACTTCATAGGCGAAGTATTCCTTGTCGAAGCCGACTGCTTCAAGGAAACGGTTATAAACATTGCGTCCAAAGGCACCAACCACCACGTATTCCCCGTTCTTGTCGAAGAAGAGGCCGTAAGGTTGGAAGGCCGTGGTCTTGTTACCGGTCCGTTCCTTGTCTTCCCCATTCTCGGTATAGGTCACAAAGGTATCACAGAGGATCCGGGCCATGGCTTCATATTGGGCCACATCCACCACTTGGCCTTTACCAGTCTTTTGGGCGTGGATATAAGCCGCTAGGACTCCATAAGTCGCGTTTAGAGCAGACACATAGTCGTTGAGATAAGGTTTCACGACCATTGGGGCCCCATCCGGTTCCCCGTTCAAGTTCAAGAAGCCACCGTAAGCTTGGCCGATCATGTCAAAGGAGGCCCGTCCGGAAACCCCTTCTTCGCCACCAAAGGCTTCTTGGCCGAAACCAGAGATGTGGCAGATGACGAGTTTTGGATTAGCTTCTAACATTTCATCATCGTCAATGCCTAATTTCTTCAACCACACCATATTGTCCATGAAGATATCGACTTCTTTAATCAAGTCGAGGAAAACTGCCTTGGCGTCTTCATTGTTGAGGTTGGATTCTAGGGTAATACTTAAACGGTTCCGCGCGTCTTGCATCCAGCCGTTAGACACCTTGGTTTTTTTAGAGAAAGGCGCCAACATCCGCAGCGAGTCCCCCATACCGGGACGTTCGATTTGAATAAATTCAGCCCCTAAGTCGGCTAAGAGGTTACCGACATGTGGCATGGCCACAATGGAACCTAAACCGAGGATTCTCACGCCATGTAAGGGACCGTATTCAGGAATTAAGTCTTTACGAGTTTCAGTCATGCTTTATCTTCCTCCTTGAATGATTTTTTCTTTTTAGAATGATTAGGCTAGGTCAAAAATCCTAGTCTCTTTTCAAACGTGTTCCAGTCACACTCTATTAAACGTGTTCCGGGTGCAGATCGATCTCTACTTCACTAAAGCCCAAGAAATTCTTTTCAAGAATTTTTGTTCTTTAGTTCCAGTTGCTATAGCTGTTCGAAGCGTCAGCGAGTTACAGATATAGTATGCGTAGCTCTATCGATCTTTGACGCCCCCGTCACACTCTCTTAAAATGTGTTCCAAGCGCTGAGCAAGCGTCCGCTTCACACAGGGTGTGAGACTTGGCGCTGAGGCTTGGATGATTGGAGCAAGTCAGAATAAAAGCGAAACATTCGCTTGTTTCTAACTTGTGAAATCACTCCAAGTCTGCCAAGGCGAACCCAACTAAAAACTGGTAAGGCTCAGTCTAGTTGAGTTCATACGCCAGACTTGAAGTTGCTTCAGAAAATTCCAACACACAGGTTTCTGTGCTTATGGTATTTTCCTCCAGCAATTCAAGTCTTTGACGGCGTCCTCACATCCTTATAACTGAGCTTATTCCAGTTTTCTCCAGCGATTTCGTCCTTTAATGTGACTGTCACACTCTCTTCTTTAAATTTTCTTGTCAGCTAAGGCGTCAATAACTTCATTGGCTTCTTGGAAGATGGATTCGATAATTTCTTTGACCGGGCGGACTTCATGGATTAAGCCAGCAATTTGCCCGTAAGTCACGATTTCTTCCTTCACATCACCGTCTGCAGCAGCCTTGGTGAGGGATGGAATGGTGTAGGCCTCAATGCCTTTAACATCTACATCAGGATCCATATCCATGTCGTGGTGTTTCTTGGCGGCAGCGTTCTTTTCAATCCGGATCGGAGCCCCGGTCATGGAGCCTGACACAAAGGTCGCGGTGTCGTTTGCGTCCACGATAGCTTGTTTGTAGTTGTCATGGATTGGCGCTTCGTTTGAAGCCACGAGGACAGTTCCGACTTGGACGCCGTCAGCACCTAGGGCATAGGCAGCCGCTAAACCGTGGCCGTCCGCGATCCCACCTGCTGCAATGACAGGGACATGGTCAACCGCTTCAACGGCTTGGCGGGTTAGGGTCATGGTGGTGGCTTGACCCACGTGACCTCCTGCTTCCATCCCTTCAACGACTACGCCGTCCGCGCCAGCATCTTCTACCTTGCGGGCTACCCGGGCGCTTGGCACCACTGGGAAGATCTTAGCGTCAGCTTCATGAATCATGTCGATGAAAGGCACCGGGTCCCCCGCACCGGTAGTAAAGAATTTCACACCTTCGTCAATAAGGACTTCAAGAACTTCTTTAGCGTTACCAGAAATAATAGCTACGTTGGCTCCAAAAGGTTTGTCGGTTAATTCCCGGGTCTTTTGCACCGCTTCACGGATCTTGGCTTCGTCTTTCATCCCAGCGGTCATTAGGATTCCCATCCCACCGGCATTGGAGACTGCAGCGACTAGTTCTGGACGGGAAATTCCTCCCATGGCCCCACAAAAGATTGGGTATTTAATTCCTAACATTTCACATACATCGGTCATTGACATTTCCTCCTTAGGTTTTTCTAATATAATTTTTAATTTAATTAACTATTTTTAAGCTTACTTACCTTGAAAATGAACCTCTTCCTTATTGACAAAGCCCTTGATGGCTTGCTTGAAGTCCTCGGTTGTGGAAAGATATGGGATATTGACCGCTTCACTGAGGCCAAATTTAGCCAAGTCTTGGTAGAAGAATTCATTCATGGCTGCTTTTTGTCTAGCTAAGGCCAGGGTTGGCCGGTTCTTCAAGAGTTCGATAAATTCAGCGACGGTAGCTTCAAAGTCTTCCGGACTAGCTAAACGGGTCACTAACCCCCAGTCATTAGCTTCTTGGGCGGTAATGACTTGACCTAGCGCCATGATCTCATAGGTCCGACTAAAGCCCAAAGACAGTATCAAGGAATAAATCAAGCCCGTGTCGCCACTTAAGCCAATATTGGAGAAAGCCGGCACGATCTTAGCCTTGTCGCTCATGATCCGAAAATCACAGGCCATGATAATCCCCGCTGCTCCACCAGCTACGGTCCCGTGAACGGCTGCCACAACTGGTTTAGAGACACTGCGGATGGCTTGGGCAATTTCATTGGCCCGGTAGATGTCCGTGGAAGCAAAGGACTGGCCTTGGTCAACCATGTCATTCATCCACTCCATGTCTCCGCCACCCGAAAACAGCTTGCCCTTGGCGCGCAGGACGACCACCCGAACGTCAGGTTCAGTCTCCACACGGCGAAAAGCGGCCACTAAGTCCTTGATCATCCCTTGGTCCATGCCATTAGCACTGTCGGGACGATTCATGGTAATGGTCGCCACTTGCTGATCAATTTCATAAAGTAAATTGTCAAACATCGTCCAGCTCCTTTCTCGTCATTAAACTTTTTTAGTGAAAAATATTCATAATTAAGCTATAGTGATAGTCGTTAGAGGAAAAACTAGATCTTGTCTTTATCTATAAGTTACAGCTAAATGGAAGCGGTTACTGTTCCTCTTGTGATTAATCATACAATATTTGATTGGAAAAATAAATTGAAATAATTTCTGCTATTAATGAATATTTTTCAATGATTGAAAGGATCCCGACCATGAAAGAACTTAACTGGCAGCACCTGACTTACTTTATCAAGGTAGTCGAATGCAAAAGTTTGACTAAGGCAGCTGCCCAACTCTACCTGTCTCCCTCCACCCTGTCCAAGGCCATTACCAAACTGGAAAAGAAGCTCCGCATCCCGCTCATTGTGAAGTCTGGCCGCGACATTCAAATCACCTACGCCGGTCACAAGCTGGCTCAACGCCTGGTTCAAGGGATGACCTATATTACCGATAGTATTCGCGAGGTCCAAGAGGAACTGGCCCAGACCAGCGATAGCTTGTCCTTGTCCTCATCCAATCTCTTTTCGACGACTTACTTTGTTATCCCTGAACTGCTCAAAATCTTTAAGGAAAAATACCCCCAAACCGCCATCAACTATACCGAGGTTCTCAGCCAGGAAGTGGTCATGGGCGTCATGGACGGCAGTTACGACCTGGCCTGCCTAAGCGGTGAAGAATTCGACCCCGCTTATCCAGGATTAAAAAGTATTCGTCTGCTTAAGGAACGTCTAGGTATTTTGGTGCCAAAAGACCATCCCCTGGCTAAATATGACTCCATCACTTTCAAGCAAATTCAAGGGGAAACTTTCTTCCGCACCTATGATTCCGAGCACCTGCGCCACCTGGCCATGGAGAAGTATGGGCGCTCAACCGGGGATATCCACTACAATGACATCAACATCCGCCACAAGGTTATGAACGACGCCTCCATCATCTCCCTGGTCCAATCCGGCTTTGGCATTAGTCTAGCTACCAAGTCTGCCAGCCAGACTTATCCCCAGGTCAAATACTTAGCGGTCCGAGATATGGAACTGTACCGGGAAACCTACCTCATTTACAAGGCCAAGGCCCAACTCAATCCCGCGGCCAAAGACTTTATCCAACTCTTCAGTCAGAAAAAAGACCCGCTCACTCAGTCAATTAGTTATTAAAAAAGCGCTGACTCACGGGATAATCCCGACACGGCGCTTGATTAACTAATTTTCATTTACGGTCCCTTACTTTTTCTGTTGATGACTAATTTTTCAAATTTATTTAGTAGCTACGAGCAGTAGTGACGCTTTGAATTTGGGCGTTAGCCATGAATAAGCAAGCGATGTGAAATACGGCTAGTAGGCATCAGCCGTACTAGCCGTTTGAAGCTCGCTAGGTGAGGGACCTTGACCCGAACCGGTGCCATGGCTTTTCAACGCCAAAAATTCAAAAGCAGAACGAATGCTCATATCTACTATCTATTTATTAAATAGTCCAGAACTTGGTCATGGATCTTGGGATAGGCCATCAGGACATATTGACGGTCGAGTAGATTCAGGGGCTGGCCTTTAAAATCGGTCACCTTAAAGCCGCAAAGGTCTGCCAGGATTAAGGCCACCGCATTATCCCAAGGGTAGAGGTGGTTGAGGTAAAGGCCCGTCCGTCCTAGAGCTAGGTGGACCACATCCAAACCCGCACAGCCAAAAATTCTTAAGCCCAGGCTGGCTTTAGACAGCTGATAGAGGCCGAGGTCACCATCTAGGGGTAAAGCCTCAGTAGACATGAGGACTTGGTCCAAGCTGACATCTGCCAAAGCTTGTTGCCGCTCCAGATCCAGAGGCTGACCATTTAAATAGGCGCCCTCTTGAGCCAGAGCTAAAAGCGACTGACCCGTATCCAAGCCATAGATCAGCCCCACTTGGCCAACCCCATCTACGTAACGAGCTAACATGGTCACATAATGGGCCCGCTGCTTAACAAAATTGAGCGTGCCGTCAATAGGATCAATGATCCACACCGCCCCGTCCAGGGATTGGGCCTGGTCCCCTTGCCCCTCTTCTCCAAGGATGCGGTCGTTGGGAAAGTGCTTTTTAATTTCTTGGCGGTAAAAGCGTTCCAGTTCACCATCTAAAACCGTCACCAGGTCGCGGGCACTTGTCTTTTCCTTGACTCTTAGGTCTTGGTTTAGACCAGCATCGACTTGGACCTTAGCTTCTTCTGCCCAGCTGACCATGAGCTTGGCAATCTCTTTGTTTTCCATAGTTATTCCACTTTCTAAACAGCGTCTGACAAAATGTCTTCAGTCTAATTTTTAACTAACTAGAAACAAAAAGCGCCAGTTACTCTAAAACTGACGCTATTTTTTCAATAAAACCTTATTCTGCTTCTTCAATCATCTTTAAAATCACTGGTTTTTGTTGGAGGCCGGCTTTACGGCTGACTTCTTCGCCGTCTTTAAAGGCGATTAAGGTAGGATAGCCTTCAACGCCGTATTCTTCAACTAAGTCAGGGTTTTCTTCAAAGGAAATTTTGATGATGGAGAGGTCCTCCCCCTTAGTCTTGCCCACATCGTCTAAGATAAAGGATAACATCTTGCAAGGACCGCAAGTTTTGGAGTAAAAATCGACCAAAACGGTCCCATTTTGTAAATCTTCTTTGAAAGTCTCTTTGTCTAATTCTTTGATCACTCAGGGTCACTCCTTATTGATTAATTTACTTATACTCTAGCATAAAAGCAGCGACTTTGACTTATTCGTACTTGCCTTCTGCCCGTAATTTCTTGATATAGCCACTGGCTTCTTGGGCTGCGGTCGCACCGTCTGAAGTAGCGGTAACAATTTGCCGTAAGAATTTACTATTGGAGTCTCCCGCGCCATAGATGCCTGGGACAGCAGTTGCCATATGGGCATCGGTTTCCACATAGCCGTGGGACTCGGTAATGCCTAAGTCTTGGATAAATTCGGTACTTGGCACCGCACCGATGTATTCAAAGACCCCATCACATTCAACGACTTGTTCGTTTTCGCCGCTTTCCTTATCCGCAAATTTAACCCCTTTGAGGCTGCCATCTTCATTGGCTTCAAAACTTTGCACGACTTTATAAGGGTAAACTGTCACGTTGTCTAAGGAACGTAAGTAGTCACAGGAAGCTGGGTCAGCCGTCAGGTCAAAGTCGGTAACGATGGTAAGGTGGTTAACAATACCAGCTAGGTAAGTCCCCTCATCCACAGCCGAGTTCCCGCCACCGATAATCACAACATCCTTGTCACGGTATTTGGCCCCATCACAGATGGCACACCAGGAGATGGCTGAACCCTTGAATTGTTCTTCCCCAGGGATGTTTAAGGTCCGCGACCGGGTTCCGGTTGCCACAATTACCGTTGGCGCCTGGACGGTTTCTTCATCTTCGGCAAAGTAAATGGTCTTCATGACCCCATCATCAGCCACTTGAACCCGGGTAACGGTCTTGTAGTCGAAGTCAGCTCCTAAAGATTGGGTATGTTGGAACATGTCCATACATAATTCGGCTCCATTAATCTTGGGTTTACCAGGATAGTTATCGACTTCATTGGTGTTAATCACTTGGCCACCGGGAGCTAATTTATCTAACATTAATACCTTTAAATCGGCCCGTACCCCATAAATCGCTGCGGTCATTCCGGCAGGTCCGGCCCCCACAATCACTAAATCATATTGTGACATTATCTTTCCTCCTCATAGTATTTATTAATCAATCAACTGACTATCGGTAGTCAATCGAAACTTATCACTTGCTCGAAATATCACATGAGAGCGCTTTATTTCTACACCAATATTATAGCAGAAGCCCAAGTCTAGTCCTGTTGTCGCGCCAACACTTTTAGTGTAAAAGAGAAAAAGAGACCATGAAACTAAATCACAGTCTCTAAATATATTGGTCATTAAGAAAATTACAATTAACTTATTCTTCAAAGAAATGAAGAACTTGGTCGACGTCATAACGTTGTTGGTAGACAGCAGCTTGTTCCTCGTTCTTGGCTGGCTTACCGATTGCTACTGCCAGAACTGGAATATAGCGCTCAGGGTCTAAACCAAGAGTTTGAGCAGCTACCTTACTGTTATAACCAGCAATCGCATTGCCCTCATAACCATGGCCTCGAACGACTAAAAGAAGCTGCATAGCCGCCATACTAGAATCGATCATGGCATCCGCCATCAGAAATTCTCGTGAGCCATTCTCATAAAGGGGTAAGAAGGTCGCAAAGACTTCATCTAATTTTTCCTTAGTGATCCGCCCTGCTTCATAAGCCTCTTCCCAGACACGACGGTAGTTTTTGTGGGACTGGGTATCCCCAAAGATTAACACCATGGCGGAACAAGAATCAATTTGCGGATAGTTAAAGGGCATAAAATAGGATTTTAACTTTTCCTTACCCGCCTCAGTGTCAACAATCTCAAAATGCCAGGATTGTAAGTTACATGCGGAAGGCGCGGTGATGGTTTCTTTGACCATCTCTTGCAATTCTTCCCGACTAATTTTTACCTCAGGGTCAAATAGACGTACCGACCGCCGCTGCAAAAGGACATCAGAAAAATCATTATTTTTAAATGGACTCATCTTCTTCGCCTACTTTCTTTTATTTACCAGTGACACTTTCTATAATATTGCATTGTTATGTTTTTCACATAAAGAATAGCATTTTACTTCCCCCAAGTCAAAAGATTGTCTCCCTAGGAACGAATGCTCATAATATTATTTTACATAACCCATAAAAAAGTCCGCTCTTCAAGTGAAAAGAGCGGACTTTAGAAGGAGTGATTATTAGGATTTTTAAATAAACAAGTATGCGTAATTATAAATTGCTAGTAGCCAAAGAGCTTTAATCATCCACAAAGTGTAGGATTGTCTCCAAACCATAACGATCGGAATGGTCTTCCTCAGCTGGCCCGTTTTTAGCAGGCACGCCAAGGGCAACGGCCATGACAGGCAGGTAACGGTAGGGATCCAGACCGAAGGTTTCAGCGGCCTTTGTGGTATCGTAACCGGCGATGGCGTTACCTTCATAGCCATGAGCCCGGACCACTAAAAGCAGTTGCATAGCAGCCATAGCGGCATCCACGGTGGCATCATTGACTAGGAAGTCACGTGCGCCCTTTTCATAGCGGTAAAGAATTCTGGAAAAGTTATCTTCCATTGCTTCCTTAGTAATCTTACCGGCATGGTAGTCATCTTCCCAGGCCTTGCGATAATTCTTATGGGATTGGGTATCGCCAAAAATTAGGATCATGGCAGAACAGGAATCAATTTGTGGGGTGTTGAAAGGAATAAAGTAAGATTTTAATTTTTCCTTGCCCGCTTCATTATCCACAATCTCAAAATGCCAAGATTGTAGGTTACATGCGGAAGGTGCCGTCACGGTTTCTTTAACGATTTGCTTTAATTCGTCCCGGCTAATCTTGAAGTCAGGATCGAAATGGCGAACAGACCGCCGCTTAAAGACCACATCCGAAAAATCATTATTTTTTATTCCAGTCATTATCATAGCACCTTTCCCTTAATCTGAATAAAATTTATCCATGTAATTATTTTCACATAAAGAATACTCCCTTGTAGCTGCCTTGTCAAAGAGCGATAAACGATCATAGGCTGGGAAAACTACGACAATTCCGATCAAAAAATCCATAGAAAAAGAGGCTGCAACCGAAGTCACAACCTCTCTTCTTTACCATGCACTGATAACTAGTTCTCCCATAAGGAGTGAACTGATACAATTTTAACACAATTATTCTATTAAGCAAGAAAAGTGACAAAATATTAGTGACAAATGCCGATCAAAAGCCGATTAATACTGATGGCGTTAGGGGATCATTGATCCTTCCTCATATCCTTACCAAACCTGCTCCAAGCGCGAGGTGAGCTCCATTTCAGAAGTCCTTGCAAATCCTCTTTGAGGATTTACTGCGCACTTCTTCCAATGGTCTCCCCTCTTTTTGCGCTTGTCGCACTCTATCTTTTCGTGAAGGCGTCCCAGTCCTTTTTGAAGCCTTCGATGCCTTTGTCGGTGAGTGGGTGGCTCCAGAGTTTAGGGAAGATGGTGCCTGGGATGGTGGCAACATGAGCGCCGGCGAGGGCTGCGCCTTCGAAGTGACCGATGTGGCGGATGGATGCGGCGATGATTTGTGAGTCGAGACCATAGATGTCTAAGACTTCACGTAATTCAGCGATTAAGCGGAGGCCGTCTTCACCCATGTCATCAATCCGACCGATGAATGGGGAGATGTAGGTGGCTCCAGCTTTGGCGGCTAAGAGTCCTTGGGAAACGGAGAAGATTAGGGTCACGTTGGTCTTAATGCCTTCTTGGGCTAAGGTGTGGGTGGCTTTTAAGCCATCTTCGGTCATTGGAATCTTAACGACCACATTGTCCGCCCAAGCGGCTAATTCGCGGGCTTCTTTTACCATGCCTTCGTAGTCATAGCTGGTGACTTCAGCTGAAACCGGTCCGTCGACAGTTGAAGCAATGTCTTTAATGATTTCTTCAAAGTCGCGGCCTTCTTTGTTAATTAAAGATGGGTTAGTGGTTACCCCGTCACAGAGTCCCAAATCATTGATTCGCTTAATTTCATCAATATTTGCAGTATCTAAGAAAAATTTCATGATAGCCTCCTTGAAAACTAATCGCAGTGATTTTATCTATCAAATCCTAAGTAACAACGCTAATCCATTCATTTTCTTTTTTCCCAATATTGACTATTTATTAAAAGGCGTTTTTGTAGGTTTTCACCACATTGTCTAAGCTAAAGCCTAAAGCTTCCATGACTTGACCACCCTTACCGGATTGACCATAGCGGTCTAAGCCGAGGATGACACCGTGGTCACCCACATAGCGTTCCCAACCAAATGTTGCGGCCATTTCGATAGCCATCCGGTTTTTAACTTCACTTGGAAGGACGCTTTCTTTATAAGCTTGGTCTTCTTGGTCGAAGAGCTCTTGACAAGGCATAGATACTACGCGGACATCGATACCGTCTTTAGCTAGCTCTTCTTGGGCTTCCATAGCTAGGTTGACTTCGGAACCGGTCGCAATTAAGATCCCGTCTGGGGTTTGGCCTTGAGCATCCGAGAGAACATAAGCTCCGCGAGCCACGCCTTCCATAGCTTTGTCCGCGGTACCCTTGAGAACCGGGAGATTTTGCCGGGAAAGAGCTAGGACAGTTGGAGTGTCTTTAGTTTCGACGGCAATTTTCCAAGCGGCTGAGACTTCGTTACCGTCAGCGGGACGGATGGTGTTGATATTTGGCATGGCTCTGAAAGTTGCGAGTTGTTCGATGGGTTCGTGGGTTGGCCCGTCTTCCCCAACGGCAATGGAGTCATGGGTAAAGACAAAGGTTGAAGGTAAGTGGGATAAGGCCGCTACCCGCATAGCTGCCCGGAGATAGTCCGAGAAGACAAAGAACGTTCCGGCATAAGGAATTGATCCACCGTGTAAACGAATCCCGTTCATGGCAGCGCCCATAGCAAATTCACGGACTCCATACCAAATGTTGCGGCCCGCGTAATTACCGGCTTCAAAGTCACTATCGCTATCAATATAGGTATTGTTAGAAGACTTCAAGTCAGCCGACCCACCCCAGAATTCAGGGAGAGTTTGGGCAATGGCTTGGATGGCTTTTTGGCTGGTCTTCCGGGAAGCCATAGCCTCATCATTAACATCATAGCTTGGCAGGCAGTCGGCCCAGTCCGCAGGCAGTTCACCAGCATAGGCCCGTTTGTATTGGGCTGCTAAGTCGGCATAGTCGGCTTCATAGGCCTTGAATTGTTCTTGCCATGCCTCTTGAGCCTTAGCCCCGCGGTCAGCTACCCGTTCTTGGAAACGGTTATAGACTTCTTGAGGAATATCAAAGGCTTCATGTTCCCAACCGTAAATCTTAGCGGCATGGGCCCGGTCCTCTTCACCAATAGGGTTACCATGGGTCGCAGAAGTGCCTTCGTTTTCGGATCCGTAACCGATCACCGTTTTGACTTGGATGATGGTTGGTTTATTGCTTTCAGCTTTGGCTTCTTCCACAGCATTAGAAAGGGCGGCTAAGTCGCGGCCATCTTCCACTAAAATGTGTTGCCAGCCGTAAGCTTCGAAACGGCCCTTGTTGTCTTCGGTAAAGGCCTTGTCAGTTGGTCCATCTAGGGAAATATCATTGGAGTCGTAGAAGACAATTAGTTTACCTAATTGGAGGTGGCCAGCTAGGGAAGCAGCTTCGTGAGAAATACCTTCCATCAAGTCCCCGTCCCCACAGAGGGCATAGGTATAGTGGTCAACGATCTTGTAGTCGCCTTGGTTATAGATAGCAGCGTCATGGGCTTCAGCCATCGCCATTCCTACCGCATTAGCCAAGCCTTGACCCAAAGGACCAGTTGTTGCTTCCACCCCTTCAGTAAAGTGGACTTCAGGGTGGCCTGGGGTTTTCGAATTCAATTGCCGGAATTGTTTAATGTCATCCATGGTCAGCTTGTAACCAGATAAGTGTAACAAGCTATAGAGTAAGGCAGAACCGTGCCCCGCTGATAAAACAAAGCGGTCCCGGTTGGTCCAACGCGGATCACTTGGGTTTTGCACCATATGTTCAGCCCACAAAGCATAGGCCATAGGCGCCGAACCCATCGGTAAGCCTGGGTGGCCGGAATTAGCCTTGTTAATCATATCAATACTTAATATACGCACTGCATTAACAGCGAGTTCATCTGTTTGATTAAACATCATTTTCTCCTTTACTGTTATTGATTTATGCATCTTCTAAAAACAACTATATCGGACTTTGAAATCGATTTCAAGCGAATAATCAGCGAGATAATGGCCCTTACAGCGGTCATTTCTTGTACATTTGTACAGAGAATTCGTCATTTTTTCAGTCGTTTTGGCCGAGGCCATTCTTCAAACGACTTTTCACCCGACTTTAATGCTTACTTTTGTTCAAAGTGTTTGAGAAAGTCAGCTAAATTTATTTTAGAAAAATCAGAAATAATCTCATCTGCTGCGGATAAATCTTGGCTAGGATAGTCAGGATTTTCAAAACCAATGGTATAGGCCCCAGAACGGTGGGCGGCTAGACTACCATTTTTGGTATCTTCAAAGACTACGCACTCTTTGGCTGAAAGTCCTAGTTGGCGAGCGGCTTCAATAAAGATATCGGGAGCCGGCTTAGAATGGTCGACTTCTTCCCCACTAACATAGGCTTGGAAGCAATCTGACAAGCCCAATTCTTCCATAAAGTGTTCAATTTCGGCCCGTGGCGAGGAAGAGGCTACAGCTAAGGGTAAACCAGCTTGGTACAGGGACTTAACGAAGTCCACCACGCCCCTAATCGCTTTCACCCCATCACGAGCGATCATTTCATGGCGTCTTTGATTCATTTCTTGGATATAAAAAGCCACCGTTTCCGGTAATTGGCATTCGTCCTTCATCACTTGCCACATGTGTTCATGGGTCGTTCCCATAAATTGATATTGATAGCTTTCATCCTTATCAATGCCGCGGTCACGTAGCATTTGCGTCTTGGTTTCTAGGTAGGTATACTCGGAGTCAACCAGGACCCCATCCATATCAAATAATACTGCCTGCATAAGTCACCTCACTTAGTCTTGTTTAGGAAATTCGCGTCCGGAAACAAAGTAAACTTGACCGTCTTGAGCGAGTAAAACATCCTCGGTCATGCCTAAGAAGAGGCCATGTTCCACCACACCCACTAAATGAATCAGTTCATCGGCCAGAGCCTTAGGATCTTTGATCGCTTCTAAGTGCAGGTCAATAATATAGTTATCATTATCGGTATGGAAGAGGTCGCCATTTTCCGTTTTTCGCATAGTCGGTTGGTAACCCTTGTCTTCAAAGTGTTTGAAGAGGTGTTGGTGGCCGTTTTTAATCACTTCAACCGCTAGGGGAAAGGCGCCTAAGTGGTCGACGTGTTTACGCTCTTCGGCGACCCAAATAATCCGTTTACTGTAAGTTGCCACGATCTTTTCTTCTAAGAGAGCACCGCCGCCCCCCTTAATGCCGTCAAAGTCGTCGGTAAATTCATCCACCCCATCGATGGTTAAGTCGACAGCATCCACTTGGTCAATGGGGAGCACTTCAATCCCCAGGGCCTTGGCTTGGTCAATGGACTTGATCGAGGATGACACCGCCTTGAGGCTTAAGCCTTCCTCTTGAACCCGTTTACCCAATTCATCAATAAAGTACCAGGCCGTTGACCCAGTTCCTAAGCCCACCACGCTATGGTCTTCTACCAGATAGGCTGCTTGACGTCCAACTAATTCTTTATTATCCATTTTCTATGTCCTCCTTTTTGCTTCCATTATACCTATTTTTCCTTGAATGTATAAGAATGACACCGATTTCTCTGGGAATTCCATGCCAGACTTTGATCGAGTCCCTGTGACCACTTTGTCAAAGCAAAAAAGGGAAATACCCTAACAATATTTCCCTAATTTGTATTTATTCTTAAGCTAATTGTGCTTGACTTAAAAAGTCATAGACCGCTTCCATATTTTCACATACGGGAATAGCCTCATCAATATCTTCCGCCTTCTTGTGATGGACGTTCAAAAACAAGCCCTGCCAGCCTGCCTTAGTGGCCCCCATCATATCCGCTTCGTAATTATCGCCAACATAGAGAGTTGTCGCTGGATCTAAATCTAAAGACTCTTCCACTTTTTGAAAAATCTCTAAGGCTGGTTTAGCGGTCCCCATCTGACTGGAGATGAAAATATTCTTGTCATTGAAATAATCTTCCAGCCCTAATAAATCAACCTTATGGGCTTGTTGGGCCGGGCCATTGGTCAGAAGGAACTGCTTAAGGCCAGCCTTTTGAAGCAGGTCTAAGCAGTCCTTGGCGCCGGGGCGTAAGACAATATCCTCTTTGGCTTCTTCATATTTTTGATTGAAGAGGATGGCATCCTGCTTCTTAATGGTAAAACCAAATTGGGCATAGGTCATCAAGACCCGGTTATTGCGGTATTGGTCCACTGATGCCTGTCCATCGGTATAGCGGCGAAATTCAATATCACTATTCATTTGATAGAAATAATTAAAGGTCTCAAAACCAATTCCGGTTTCTACCACGTTTTCTTCCATATACTGGTAAACGGCTAAATAGGGTAAATTACGGTCATATAAAGTATCATCCAAATCCCAGCCTACTGCTTGAATCAAGGAACTCATCCTTCCCTTTTATAGTTAGCAAGTGAAGCGAGGGAAAGCCTGCCAATCTTCAAAAGAAAAGCCGCCTCCTGGGCGACCTCTTACTTCCATCGCTTCATCTTAGTTTGTTTTCTTCCTAAAATCGATTTTAACATAAAGTCGATAAAGTACCAGATGAAATCCCATAATGTAGCGTTTTCATTGGTTTACAAAATAAAAACAGGAGCCTATCAATCATTTGAAGCTCCTGTTTTTCCCCTTTGATTAAAAACTACCCCTTCACCGCTTCCGCCGCCTTCTGTCCAGCTAAGCGGCCAAAGACAATAATTTCAGCGATGGAGTTCCCGCCGATCCGGTTAGACCCGTGCAAGCCACCCACGACTTCCCCGCAGGCGTAGAGTCCAGGAATGTAGCCAGTGCCATCTGTCTTAAGGACCCGACCGTCTTGGTCAATGCTTAAACCACCCATAGTGTAGTGGACCCCTGGCGCAATTTCAATGGCATAATAAGGGGCTTGGTCAAGGGCATGTAAACCGGTTGTGCGCCCGAACTCGTCTTTGCCTTCAGCGATACCTTGGCTATAGTCTGCCACAGTTTGAGCCAGTTGGTCTGCTGGCAAACCGATCTTTTCAGCTAATTCAGTTAAATCGTCTCCTTCAGTTACATAACCCTTGGCAGCGTAGAATTCAATCGCCTTGGCCCGGTCACGCACCCCTTGGTCAAAGATCAAGCGGGCCTTGTGGTCAGGAAGGTCGGTAATAGCCTGGGAAACCACATCCCGGGTTCCTAATTCATTGGTAAAACGTTGGCCTTGACCGTCAACCAAGATGGCTCCTTCACCGCGGACCGCTTCCCCGATTAATATGCCTTCCTCTTGGTGAACAGTAGGATGGACTTGGATTTGGTCCATATCAACCGTGCCAGCGCCGAGTTCTTGGGCCATCAAGATCCCGTCTCCCGTAATTCCTGGGCCAGAAGTCGTCACATAACCAGCCAACTCTGGACGAGCGGCTTCAACCAATTTGGCATTGGCCCCAAAACCACCGGCCGCAATAATGACGGCTTGGCCTTGGACTTGATAATTTTCTCCATCAACGGTCACTTTAACGCCTTTCACTTGGCCCTGGTCGACCAAAATTTCTTGGACATCAGCCTGGGGTACCACAGGAATCTGACGTTTTTCCAGATTGGCTTTCAACCCTTTAACCAAGTAACCGCCTACCGCCGAACCATCATGGGGACGGTGGGTGCGGGCCTTGGACATGCCGCCAGTAATGGTCAAGTTATCCAGCACAATCCCTAAATCAGCCAACCAATCAATAGCTTGGGCCGAATGATCGACAAAATAATGGAGCAGGTCTTGGTGATTGGCCCCGTGTCCCCCTTTGAGCGTTTCTTCAAAGAAGTCTTCCTTCTTATCATCCACGCCAGCCGCCTTTTGGTAGCTGGTCTCACTGGCATTCATCCCGCTGGAAGCCTTATTGGTATTACCACCGATTTTTTCGGTTTTTTCAAAGATGATAGTCTCGAGCCCCAGGTCATGGGCGGTAATGGCAGCAGTCATCCCCGCGCCCCCGGAACCGATAATAATCACATCGTAAGCATCTTTTATCTTAGCCATGTTTTTTCCTTTCACTTAAGAGCCAAAAAAAGCAACCCATCCCTCATTGGACAGGCTGCTGCATAAAACCCTAGTATGTCTTAAAAGCGCGGTTTCTCTCCCGGAACATTATCAAAGCCCCCGGCGGCGAGAAACTCATTATAAAGAATACGACGGACATCATCCTCAGTTAATTGCTTACTTTCATGGGTTACGTCCTTAGGTTCATTATAAATTTTATAAATCATCTGGATACTATAGCCATCATCGAGATAATCCTTAATATCCAGTAAACGGTCCACATCATTCAAGGAATACATCCGCCGATTGGTGTCGGTGCGGTGCGGGGCAATTAACTTTTGCTCCTCATAATAACGAATTTGACGTGCGGTGAGATCGGTTAACTTCATCACTGTCCCAATCGGAAAGACCGCCCGTGACCGCCGTAATTGTTTCTCTGCCATATCTAAAACCCCACTTTCTTTTTTACCTCTTAGTAGTTTCTGTCATGAATATGTTACTTTATCTCACATAAAAAGGCAAGTTCCTTGCCCTTTTATCTTTTATTCACTTGTCGATAAAATATTACTTAATGTTCAGCTTGATAGTCTTTAATGGCTTGAACCAGGTTTTTGCCAGCTTGCTCAATTAAGGCCGGATCAGTCCCCAAGTTAATGCGAATATGGGTATCATTGGCTTTGGTTGGCCAATAAGTATGGCCATAGTTTACCGCTAATTTAGCCTTATCTTGGACCACATGTTTCAAGTCCTTGCTTGGCACGTAAGCGCCCAGGTCAATCCACATCAGATAAGTCGCTTCCAAGTTAGCAACCTTGATTTCCGGGAGAGCCTCTGTGAGGATGTCGCGCAAGTTTTGGTAGTTTGAGTAAATAATTTCTTTAATGGTCTCGAGCCAGTCTTCCCCGTGACGGTAAGCCGCTTCTAAGGCCAGGTAGCCTGCTGGCGAGCCTGGATTGTTCAAGTGCAACTTGTCATAGAAGGCTTGAATTTTGGCCCGTAAGTCTGGGTCACGAACAATCATTAGGGAATGGCTGAATTGGGCCAAGTTAAAGGTCTTAGACCCCGCAGTCAGGGTAATCACTTGGTCAAAGTCTTGGTCTTGAGCCACTTTATCGATGGCGATATGATGATGGCCTTCCCAGACAAAGTCGCGGTGGATTTCATCAGAAATCAGTAAGACATCATATTGCTTACAGAGGGCGACCACTTGCTTGAGTTCTGCTTCCGTCCAGACCCGGCCAGTCGGATTTTGCGGGGAACAGAAAAGCAGAGCCTTGATATCGTCTTCCTTGAAAGCTTTTTCCAAGGCTTCAAAATCGATGGTGTAGCCCGTATCATCGTCACCTAAGAGGTCTTGCATGACCAGGGTGCGGTTGGCTTCTTCAACCACGGTCCGGAAGGGATTGTAGACCGGATTTTGGATCAGGACCTTATCTCCTTCATTTAAAAGTGCTACGAGGACATAGGCAATCCCGGTGCAGACTCCTGGGGTATAGAAATACCAGTCTTTTTCGGTGTCATAGTCGAAATGCTTCTTGGTCCAGTCAATAATAGCTTGGTAGTATTCGGGACGCACAGGGGCATAGCCGTATTGGTTTTGTTTCACATAGGCGTGGAGAACTTCTTTAATTTCCGGTGCGGTAGCAAAGTCCATGTCCGCAATCCACAAAGGAATCAGGTCAGAGTCCCCAAAGCTGTTCTCTAACTGCCCCCATTTGGTGGTTTGGGTCCCTCTTCTATCTACAATTAAATCTGCTTTATTCATCAAATTCCTCCCTTTCCCAGTCTTTTCTATAAGTGTAGCATAGATTAGCGGCTGAACTGCTCGCTGACCCCTCGCCCGCCATATTAAAAGCTGATCACTAGCTATCCCTAAAAGCGATAACTGATATAAAAAGACTTCCACTGGATAGAAGCGGAAGCCATTTGAATTCGCTGATAATAATTTTTTAGGGGCCAAAGATCAGCGTTCCCACAAACCAGAGAATACCAAAGGAAAAGATCAAACAGAGATTACCGAGAAAGTACCACAAGCGTTTGTGGTAGAGGGACAGGAGTCCGCCAACTAGCCCTAAGGCAGGACAAATAAAGATGGTGGCATAGGCTAAGGGGCGCATGGTAGGGCCGAATAAGTCAGGCAGTAAAATAGACAGCAATAGAACCAAGATTCCCAGCCAAAAACAATACTTGTGGCCAGAATGAAGCACTTGTTTAAACATCTTGTCACCTCTAGTCAAGGATTTGGATAAATTATTATAGCCAATTATCAGGAGAAAGGGAATAATTTTTAACTTGATCTCTCACTTCACTGAGGCTATAAGCCCTCCCCTCTTCTAAACCAGCAAAGCTCTGACTAATTTCAGATTGCAATTCTTCCAGAAGAGCTTCTCGCTCCTTATCAGCACTACGTTCAAAAGCTAGAGTATCCTTTCCTATTCTATCCATAAGCTTCCCCTCCTTTTTTCTTATTATAAGACAAACAAGTATGAAATCATTTATAAAAACAAAGAAAAAACCAAGTCCCCTTAAAGAGCAACTTGGCTTTTCTCAATTAGTCATATTTTTCAAAGTTAAGGCTTTGGGCGTTGACGGCACAAATCACCGTCGAGAGCGACATGAGAATCCCTGATAGGGCAGGGCCTAAGGTCAGGCCAATGGGTGCTAGTAGACCAGCGGCTAAGGGGATGGCGAAAATATTGTAGCCCGCTCCCCAGGCCAGGTTTTGCTTGATCTTGGTATTGGTAGCTTGGGAGAGACTCAGGCTGTTCAAGACATCCTTCAATTGGCTTTCCACTAGGATAATATCGGCCGAATCCATGGCCACATCAGTCCCGGCACCGATAGCCACTCCCACTTCAGCTTGGGCTAGAGCGGGCGCATCATTGACCCCGTCACCCACCATCATGACTGACTTGCCTTGGCTTTGCAGGCTTTGAATGGCTGCGGATTTTTGGTTGGGGAGGACTTGGCTAAAGACTTGGTCTAAGCCGATTTCCTTAGCTACCGCTTGGGCAACTTGGTCGTTGTCCCCGGTTAACATCACGGCCTCAATGCCTTGCTTGTGGAGGACTTGGATCACTTCCTTGGCTTCGGGACGGACTTGGTCAGAGACCGCTAAGGCACCAATGACCTGGTCTTCCTTAATGACAAAGACCACAGTTTTGGCTTGGCTGGTAATGGATTCTAATTGGTCTTGGTCATAGTTATAACCTGCCTCGCGGGTGGCTTTCGGGCTAAGGATTTTGACTAAATCGCCATCCACTTCTCCTTCTAAGCCAGCCCCGCTGTGGTTTTGATAGTTGTTGACCGCTTGTAAGTCCAAGCCTTTTTCCTTGGCCGCTTTAACAATCCCCTTAGCAATGGGGTGTTCGGATTGGGCTTCCAAAGAAGCGGCTAGGGCGAGAATTTGGTCTTCACTGACCTTAGCGATTGGGTAAACTCCGTCAACCGCAAATTCACCCTTGGTTAGGGTACCAGTCTTATCGAAAACCACCGTGTCGACTTGATAAGCTTGCTCAAAAGGAATCCGGTTTTGGACCAGGAGACCTGAGCGAGCCGCTAGGGAGGTCGATTTAGCGTTGACCAAAGGAATGGCCAGGCCGAGAGCATGGGGACAAGCAATGACAAAGGTGGAGACCATAAATTGAATGGCAGTTGAGGCCGTAGTCAAGTTCCACCAAATCACTAAGGCAATAATCCCGACCCCAAAGGCAATGTAGAAGAGCCAGGCTGCTACCCGGTCCGCCAAACTTTGGGCCTTGGATTTTTGGGCTTGGGCGCCTTTAACCAGGTCAAGGACTTGGTTGACGTAAAAATCATTACCAGCTTTAGCGACCCGGACTTGGAGGGCGCCGTCGCCATTAATGGTTCCGGCAATGACCTCATCACCATCATCCTTAGCCACAGGCACCGATTCCCCGGTAATGACTGCTTCATCCAGAGTGGAATGACCGCTAGCAATGGTCCCGTCCACAGCCACCTTTTCCCCCGGGCGGACGAGGACGAGGTCATCGACTTGTAATTGATCGATTTGAACCACTTCAATCTCCCCATCAGCCGTGATCCGACTGGCTTCATTAGGGAGGAGATTGGCCAGGGATTCCAAATCATCATTGGCCCGCATTTGTGACTTCATTTCAATCACATGGCCCAGGAGCATGATCAGAATCAGGGTAGCCAGTTCGAAGTAATAATTCATGCTGGCATCGAGGAAAAAGGTGGTCATGACACTATATAGATAGGAAGACACAATCCCCAAAGTAATCAGGAGCATCATGCCCGGTTGTTTGTTTTGAATTTCCATCCAGCCGTGCTCTAAGAAAGGTTTACCCCCATAGAAGAAGACGATGGTCCCTAAGATAAATTCGATCCAGCCTTGGCCGGGAAAAGTAATGGAATAATTAAAAATCATCATCAACATGGGCGATAGGACCGCAATCGGGAGAGTGAGCACCAGGACCACCCAGAACCGTTGCTTCATATCGTCCATCATGCCCATGTGGTGGCCACCATGCCCTTCGTGACCGGCGTCATCGTGACAGGAAGCCGCTCCATGGCTCTCGTGATCAGCCGCTTGACTATGGTCTACTTGTTCATAAGTCTCATGGCTAGGGCAGCCGTCTTGTTGACAGGTACATGCGCCCCCTTGCCGGCAAGCATGCGGACAAGCATTTAAACAAGCTGTTGCCATTTCATTCATCCTTTCTTTCTTGGTTGATTCAATCATTTTATACTTCATTTATCCGTTGACTACATTTGTAATCAAGTTACATTGCTAGTATAAGAGCACCCGCTTAAAATTGCAAGTCCTTCTGCTCGCAAGATGAATGAAATAATAAAAAAACCGCCTACTTTTTCAGTAGACGGTTCTTTTATTATCATCAATTGTTTATTGGGTGACAATTGATTGACAGGTTTTTAAAGGATGATTTGAAAAAACGGACTTAGTTTTTTGCGCTTGTCGCTCTCTGTTAGTTGAGTTCGAACGCCAGACTTGAAGTCGCTTCAGAAAATTCCAACGCACAGACTAGCTGTGCTTATGGTATTTTCCTCCACCGATTCAAGCCTTTGACGGCGTTCTCACATCCTTACAGTTGAGCTCGGAAGGGTGAGGGGATGTCCTTTCAGAAAAGTTGAACGATCAGCAAGCTGATCTTATCATCTTTTCCTCCAAGGAATCTCCCTCACTGATCCTTCCTCACATCCTGTACAAACCAGCTCCAAGCGCAGAGCAAGCGTTCATTTCAGAAAACGCCGACAAATTCTCCTTGAGAATTTTTACGCATTTTTTCTTCCAATGGTCTTGCTCTTCTTTGCGCTTGTCGCACTCTGTTATTTTTCAGGGACTTCGACGATCCAGCCTTCTGGGGCTTCGATGTCTCCGTATTGGATACCCACTAACTCATCGTAGAGTTTTTGGGTGATTGGTCCAACTTCTTTGTCAGAGTAGAACTTGAAGGAACGGTCGCCGTGGTCAATCCGTGACACTGGAGAAATTACGGCAGCGGTTCCCATGGCACCAGCTTCAGCGAAACGATCTAATTCATCCACGTAAACGTCGCCTTCTTCAACCTCTAAGCCTAAACGTTCTTTAGCTAAGTGGATGATGGAGTATTTGGTGATGGATGGGAGGATTGAAGGTGATTTTGGTGTCACAAACTTGTTGGTATCTTTTTCGATCCCGTAGAAGTTTGCGGAACCGACTTCTTCAATCTTGGTATGGGTGGCTGGGTCTAAGTAAACCACGTCACCATAGCCGGCTTTCTTCGCTTTTTCACCTGGTAAGAGTGAACCACCGTAGTTCCCACCAACTTTAGAAGCACCAGTCCCGTAAGGAGCGGCACGGTCGTACTTGCTGGTGACAAATGGCATTGGTGCTAAACCATCACGGTAGTAAGGTCCTACTGGCATGGTGAAGATAGTAAAGATATATTCCTTAGCAGGGGAAACACCAATGTTGTCGCCTACCCCAATTAATAATGGACGGATATACATCGAAGCGCCTGACCCATAAGGTGGGACGTAGTCAGCGTTGGCTTGAACTGTTTTGACAACCGCTTCAACAAATTTTTCTTCAGGATAAGCTGGCATCAACATTCGTTCGGCGGAGTTAGCCATCCGTTTAGCGTTTTGGTCTGGACGGAAGAGTTGGATCTGACCATCTTTACGACGGTAAGCTTTTAAGCCTTCAAATGCTTCTTGGCCATAGTGTAAGGCCGGAGCACCTTCAGCAATTGGAAAAGTCTTTCCCTCTTCTAAGCCTTCTTTATACCATTCGCCATCTTTCCAATAAGCACGCCAACGATAAGGAAGGTCCATATAAGCAAAACCTAAATTATTCCAATCGATATTTACAGACATTGTCATTCCCCTTTCAAAATTACAATTTTGGGCACTCGCCTGAACTGTGTTCTAAGAGCGGCGCCCATTAGTTAAGTAGACTTATAATACCTTTTTCAAAAACATTTGTAAATACTTTAGGGGTAATTTGTTTGAATTGCTCGACAATTTAAATAAAAGACAATTTTTATTTAGCATATTTTAAGACCTTTTCCGTGGCTAGGCAAGGAAAAATTTAACCTATAAAATATTTTTACAAAGGAAGTCAGACACATGCTTTCCAGTTTAAAATTCACTTAATAAAGAAGCCATAAAAATAAGCCGGGACTTGGCCCAGCTTACTTTTCAATATTTACTTGTCATCCATGAGTAAGCCGAATTCCTTCAAAAAAGAAGTTAAGGTCTTGCCTTTTGAGGCGTTTGTCGCACTCTCCTTCTTAATCTTTCCAGTGCTTATCAATGAAGGCTTGCCGACCTGAGCCTTGGCGGTAGGCTTGGTAGTGGTCAGGGTTCTTGGCATGGAAGTCTTGGTGGTATTCTTCGGCAGGATAGAAGGTTTGGGCCAGTTCAATTTGGGTAACGATAGGTTTATCAAAACGACCACTGGCTTCCAAGGCTTCTTTGGAGGCTTGGGCGATAGCCTTTTGTTGGTCATCGTGGTAGAAAATTACGGGACGGTAAGAGTCCCCCCGGTCCGCAAATTGGCCCATGGCATCAGTAGGATCGGTTTGTTGCCAATAAATCTCCACCAGGTCTTGGTAGGAAATCCGTTCGGGATTATAGGTGATTTGCACCGCTTCCGTGTGCCCCGTTCCCCCCAGACAAACTTCGCGATAAGTGGGGTTTTCGGTGTGCCCACCTGTATATCCGGACACGACTTTTAAAATCCCCGGCATGGTCTCAAAAGGTTGCACCATGCACCAAAAACAGCCCCCGGCAAAAGTAGCTAATGCTTGACTCATCCTTAGTCCTTCTTTCTATACTTTAGTCTTTCAAACATGACTCATTGTAAAGACTGATAAAGGCAAAAACAAGACTTTTGCTTGGCAGGACGGATGACTTGACTAAAAAACAGCTCCCCCAACTATGATGATTGAGAAAGCTGTTTCGTATTAGTTAAACAATTTCATTTTATGAGCATTCGCTCTTAATCTTCTTAATTTAAGCCACGAGCATTTTCCTTGGTAATTTTATCTACCCCACCCATGTAAGGAACGAGGACTTCTGGAATGGTAATGGAACCATCGGCGTTTTGCCCGTTTTCTAAGACCGCAGCCACCGTCCGACCCACGGCTAAACCAGAACCGTTTAAGGTGTGAGCCAGTTGGGTCTTGCCATCGACATCCCGGTAACGGACTTGGGCCCGGCGTGCTTGGAAGTCCACACAGTTGGAGCAGGAAGAAATTTCCCGGTAAGTATTTTGGGCGGGCATCCAAACTTCGATGTCATAGGTCTTGGCTGCTGAGAAGCCCATATCCCCAGTACAGAGGACAATGCGGCGGTAAGGTAAACCAAGTAAGTCGAGAATGTTTTCCGCATTTTCGGTCATGGCTTCCAGTTCATCGAAGGATTGGTCTGGAGTCGCTACTTTAACCATTTCTACCTTTTGGAATTGGTGCATACGGATCAAGCCCCGGGTGTCCCGTCCCGCTGAACCGGCTTCAGAACGGAAACAAGGTGAGAGGGCAGTTACTCGGATAGGCAGGTCTTCTTCCTTCAAGATTTCCTTAGCAAAGTAGTTGGTTAAAGGCACTTCTGCGGTAGGAATCAAGGTCAGGTCTTGGTCTTCGTTAGTGATTTGGTAAACGTCTTCGGTAAACTTAGGGAATTGTCCGGTCCCGTACATGGCTTGGTCGTTGACCAAGAAAGGCGTAATCATTTCCATGTAGCCTTCTTTTTGGTGTTGGTCCAACATGAAGTTATACAAAGCCCGTTCCAAACGTGCGCCCAGACCCTTATAGTAGACAAAACGTGAGCCGGACACCTTGGCCCCTGCATCCCAGTCCAGGATATCTAAATCTTCGGCTAAGTCCCAGTGGGCTTTGACTTCAAAGTCGAATTCAGGCGTCTCGCCATGGCGGTGGATTTCCACGTTCTCATCTTCGTCTTCACCGACTGGTACCCCTTCAGCAGGAAGGTTAGGAATCCGGGCGAGGATATCATGTTCTTCTTGGTCAAGTTTAGCTAAGTCACTATCCAAAGCCTTAATCTTGGTGCCCAAGGCCTTCATTTCTTGGATCTTGTCATCGGCATTTTCCTTATTACGCTTGAGTTGACCAATGGCTTCAGAAGCGATATTCCGTTCTTTTTTCAAATTTTCCGCTTCGACAATCACTTGGCGGCGTTTTTGGTCCAGGTCGCGTAAGTGTTCTAGAGTTTCCTTCTCCACTCCGCGGCCCTTCAAAGCCTCAGCCACTTGGTCAAAATTATCCCGTAATAAACGTACATCAATCATTACAAATCCTCATTTCTTTTAAACTTTTTCATTATTACTTTATTAATATTGGCGAATGCTCATTAACACTATTTGAGCAAAAAGAAAAACCATCCCGCCCTCTCAATCAAAGGGACGAAATGGTCATCATTCTGCGCGGTACCACCCTGCTTCAAGGCAAAATATGCCTTACACTTACAAATAACGGTTTGTGCCGGCGCTACTTCCTTAATACTAAGTCGTAGGCAGTCCTTGTGTGGATTCACCCAGGTCCCCTGTCCATTCTCACCCACCATGGACTCGCTAAAAAGTTTCCTAAGCTACTAGTCACAAGCATCACTTGGTCTATAAATAAAGTCATCTCCGACTTTATTGGAGTCAAACTCCAAAGTTATCTTTATTTTAAGAAGAAAAGCTGACCTTGTCAAATGGGATTTTCCTAGCTAAGCCAGATCAGAGCTTTCCGTCTCATTTTGCTTAATGTAATTATGGTAAATCTTATCGATAAAGACCGCAATGGCGTTATCTCCGGAAATATTGGCCGCGGTCCCAAAGGAATCCTGGGTCAAGTGGAGGGAGATCATGATTTGTTGCATGCCAGGGTCAACAATCCCCACCATTGGTAAGAAAGGCAAGGCCGACATAATCGCGCCCCCAGGGGTTCCCGGTGCCGCCACCATGCAGACGCCCAAGGTGAGTATGAAGCCTAAAACCATGGTGAGGTTGTGGGGCATGCCGTAAATTAACAAGAGCGCCGTGGCATTGGCCGTAATGGTAACCATAGACCCGGTCAAATGAATAGTGGCACAGAGGGGCACGACAAAGTTGGCAATGTCTTTAGAAACCTCATTTTTAGCCGCTGACTTCAAGTTGACGGGAATGGTCGCAGCGGAGGACTGGGTCCCAATCGCGGTCATATAGGCCGGGATTTGGTTTTTCATCAGTTCCCAAGGATTCTTGCCGGCGTAGGTCCCAAATAAAATAAAGAGAAAAGCCACATAGAGGATCTGTAAAAGAATCACGCAGATAAAGACCTTCCAAAAGACCGAAATAATGGCAAAAACCGAGCCACTATAGGACAGGTTACTAATATTACAGAAAATATGGATCGGTAATAAGGGTACCACAATTTTGGCCAGGACTTGGCTAATAATCCCGCCAAAGTCGCTAAAACCCTCATAAAGCACCTGGCCACGACCGTGTTGACGGAGCCAGTAGATCCCCAGGCCCATCATAAAGGCAAAAATAATCGCCCCCGTCACGTCGAAGAAGGGTTCGATCGGAATCACAAAGAGTGGTTCCAGACTGGGCGCAGTTTGGCTTAAGCGTTCAACCAAACTTTCACTGATAAAGAAAGGAAAGATCTGGCTGGCCATCAAATAGGCCAAAAATCCGCCGACGATAGTCGATAAATACGAGGTCAAGACCGTAATCCCGAGTAGCTTACCCGCTCCTTGACCCAGGTCAGCAATCCCTTGGACCACAAAACCAATAATCATAAAGGGAATCACAAAGCTTAAGAAGCTAGAAAAAATTCCGGTAAAAGTAACACAGAGCCGGAAAAACCACTCCGGTACCAAACTTAACTGTCCGACAATAATACCTAAAATAATTGCTAATAATATTCGGGGAACGAGGCCAATTTTCCTTTTTTCAAGTACTCTTGCCATCCTTTCCCACCTCCATTTCATTTTCTTATCATGGCATTCTAATAATATTAGCAAAAAGTGATCACTTTGTAAAATCAACTTAACCGCACGATTCGATAAAAAATAACCCATAAAAGGCCAAGCCTGACTAGAGACTAGACTTGGGTGATTTTTTACAGGTGTTTTAGGAAAAGTCCCTAACACTGGTATTTTCCGGATAATTTTAAATTACACTTGATTTATATTCGTGTTTTGTTAGAATAAAACTGTTGTTTGGCGCACAAAAGACCAAATATCAAGCATTTTGTGAATAATAATCACTCTGAACACTATCAATATTCGCTTATTGCCTCAAGTGATAAGCGGCAGAATAGAAAGGATATTTAATCGATGACCCAGTATTTCCAAGGTGACCTCTTCCATACCCCTGTTTACGGCCAGTTAGACTATGTCTCCCAAGCCCTGATCACGGTGGATGATAACGGTAAAATCGACCAAGTCTACCGCCAAGAGGACCCCGCTTACAGTGAAATGGTCAAGCAAGCCCAAGAATCTACTGACTTTGTTCGTTTAGAGGCCGGTCAATACTTCCTGCCTGGTCTAGTGGACCTCCATATTCACGCTCCCCAATGGCCCCAAGCCGGGATTGCTTTGGATGAGCCCCTCAATGTCTGGTTGGATGAGTGCACCTTCCCCTTAGAGGCCAAGTACGCCGATCTGGACTTCGCCCGGGCGGTTTACACCGACCTCGTCCAACAGCTACTAGCCCGAGGCACCACAACTGGGCTCTATTTTGCCTCTGCCCACTTAGAATCCTCCTATGAATTGGCTAAAATCTGCGCCCAAGCGGGTCAACGTGGCTTAGTCGGTAAGGTGGTCATGGATGATCCCGAAGCCAACCCAGACTTTTACCGGGATGCCTCGACTGACCAAGCCCTCAAGGATACCGAAACCTTTATTCAAAAAGTCCGTCAACTCGGCAAAGATTACAAGCAAGGTGTCTATCCGGTCGTTACCCCGCGTTTTGTTCCTAGTTGTACTGATGATGCCTTAGCCGGATTGGGCGAATTAGCGCAAAAATACCAGGCTCATGTTCAATCCCACTGCAGCGAAGGTCAATGGGAGCACGACTTTGTCATGGAACGCTTCCAAGGTAAACGCGACACCGAGGTCTTACGCGATTTTGGCCTCTTAGGACCTAAGTCAGTTATGGCCCACTGTAACTTCCTGAATGAAGCTGACGGCAAGATCTTCCAAGAAACCGGGACGGGGATCGGCCACTGCCCTTATTCCAATGCCTACTTCGCCAATGCGGTCCTCCCGGTTAAACGCTTGAAGGCTCAAGGCGTCAATATCGGCTTAGGAACAGATATTTCTGGTGGCTTCTCCCCAAGCCTCTATGAAAATATCCGCCAAGCCGTGGTCTCTTCCCGGATCCTCGAAGATGGGGTCGATACCCAAGTGGGCCCTGACGAACGCGGAGTCAGTGACAGCCGGATTTCCTTGGTGGAAGCCTTCTACCTGGCTACTAAGGGCGGCGGCGAGTCTCTCGACCTCCCACTAGGCAGTATCGAAAGCGGCCAAGCCTGTGACCTCCAACTAGTCGACACCAAAGTCGCCAACAACATCCTCCCCGACTTTGGCGTCTTCAATGACCCTCGAGAAATCTTTGAGCGGATTATTTACCTAGTCACCCCAGAAAACATCCGCAAGGTCTGGGTCCAAGGCGACTTAGTGGTGGATAAGGAAATATTTAGTAAATAAGCAAAATTATCACAGTTATTTTGATTAGAAAATGAGAAAAAGGTTCCGAAAACAATCGGAGCCTTTTTAATAGTCATTCAATTCTTATCTTCACTATGCAATAGGCCTATAAATCAACTAAATTAAAAATTACCTATTCTTAAGTAAATAAAATGGTAAAGTAATTTTAGCTGTAAATTTTTAAAACAATAGTTATACTTACTAGCGTTTAGCTAAAACAAAATCTTATTTAAAGGAGTATACTTCCTAATGAACGACAAAGATAGAAAAGAGTTTGAAGCTCCTGTTCGATCAATAATAACCGCCCTTGAAAGTATAGCCTTAGTGATCATACTTTATATATATGCTTCTATTACTAGCCAATTCGAAGCATATATTAATTTTAAAAGTAGTATGGCTCTTACATTTTTGTGTATTTCAATTACTTACGGCTTTTATTTTTATCAAATTAGATTAAAAAGCGATCACGTTATACCTCATAACTTAAATTCTAAAGTTATAAGCACTAATATGCGTATATTTATAATCATAATTGCTGTAATATTATCTTCTCTACCTGACTTTTTTTCATCTGTAATTTTCCCTTCGAGTCAAAACGCTACTGATATCTGGTTCCTAGAACAGATTTTAACATTGTTAATCTCTATTTCTTTAATATTTATCTTTAAGCAAATATCTTTAAAAGACTCCACCTTGATAAAAAAAATAAACCATTCTTCTTATAAATTTAGCAAGCTAGAATTAAGTCTATTTTCATTATTGGTCATTCCTTACTTGCTCCTTGTCTTAGATAAAGGAAGTTTTGACCTTAAAAATAACAATATAAATTTAGAAAATATAGAAAAAGATAAAATTGTAAAGGTCGAAAAAATGCAAAAAGAACTTTCACTTCACAAAGAAAGAGATACATTCTACATTATTTATCCAATCAACAACGATTTAATTAGGGTAAATTCAATTCAAAATAGCAACCCTGTTGTACAAAGCTTTTATATGTATTTCTTCTTATACATACTTTGTATACTCACCATGAAAGTAGGACGATTTATTGCCTTGCTACTATATTGGAAACAGTGTTCAACTAATGACTCTACACAACTATCCAATAAAAATAGTCATATATCGGAAAGTAAGATTTTTTATAACGAATTTTTCTTAATAGACTTAGATAAATAAAGGTTTAGATTCTTTTATTTTATAATCTTTAAAGGGAGGCAGTATGAGGAATATCCATTCAAACTTTCCTAAGCACTCTGTTATCTCCATCCCTAGCGATGACGAGGTCATGAGTCTATCCGAGAGATTACTTGAAGACAATAAAAAGATCTATGAAGAATTAGACAAATAGTCAATTTTACGACTGTGCCCACTGAGTCACGGTCGTTTTTTATTCAACCCATCCTCTTTACCGCTTAGCCCAAATTTCCCACCGCTTAGCTAGAAAACTCCCTGCTATCTAAGCGATTTGCTATACTAAAACTGAAGAAAAGGCAGCCTTCATTCATCATTCTCTCTAGAAAGGTAGTGAATTTATGGATGACAGTAAGATCAAGATTCAGCAAGTCATTGATCCCCACTTAAAAGAAAACTACATCACTATCCACGCCCAAACCGAGCCCCAAGCTCAAATCCTCGCCCAGCAAATTAGTCCCTGCTTGAACCAAAACCAAAAAGATATTGCCCTTAAAGTCGACGACCAGTATTTTATCCTCCACACTAAGGACATTCTTTACTTGGAAGTTAGCCAGGGCATCTTGACCATCACGACTAGAAAAGGTAAGTACCAGACCCGGCAAAGTCTCTCGTCTTTAGCTGACAAGTTAAACAGCCAGGACTTCATCCGTATCTCTAAGTACGCCATGGTCCGTATCCAAGCTATCGAGCGCTTGGAGATGGCCTTTTCTGGGAATATGTATGCCTACCTTTCTACCGGTCAACGGGTCAATGTTTCCCGGCGTTTCGTCAACAACCTCAAAGTCCGCTTAGGTATCTGAAAGGAGTCTCATCATGAAAAATATTCTCAACGCTATCTCACAAAGTGTCTCCCTAGCCATCATTATCTGGGTGATTATGGGAGCGATTTACACTGAAGATTGGTCCTATGTCACCATGTTAGGCTCAGTCATGTTCTTCGGTGCGGTGATCGGAGGGACCTCAGCGATCTATCAATACAGCTCTTGGCCCCTCTTAGCCAAGGTTTCCGTCCACTTTACCGTTTCCCTCCTGGCCTTCATCTTGATGGGCTACGCCAACCACTGGTTTCCACTCACTGGACAAGTCCTAGTAAGTGTCATTGTCTACTTCGCCCTCATCTTCTTTGCCATTTGGACCTGCTACTACTTCTATAACCGCCACAAGATCAATCAAATTAACCAGCAACTGAAAAAGAAAAAAGATTAACACGAGCGTATGACAAAAGTCAAAAATCCCCTCAGTGGAAGTGTCTTATCCACTGAGGGGCTTTCTTCATTGTTTGGTTATTTATTAAATGATTTTAACTAGCATGCGTTCTGCTTTTGAATTTTGGTCGTTAAAGAGCCATGGCACCGGCTCGAGCACAAGGTCTCTCGCCTAGCGAGCTTCAAACGGCTAGTAAGACTATCGTCAACTAGCCGTAATTCACAACGCTTGCTATTCATGGCTAACGACCAGATTCAAAGCGCCACTCCTGCTAAAATCCTTTTATAAAAATTATTTTATTAAATAATTAGTCCACAACAATAAAAATTAACGAAGCTTCTCTAATTACTATACTCTGCAATTTTGGCATTCAACCAGTCACTGATGGACTGCATGCTTTCATGGACCTTGCGGGTGATTTGGACGAAGGGGCTGACCCGTTTGACATTTTCCGTTGGCATCAAGTCCGTCGCCAAGGCTAATTGACCGTCCACGCTGTCCACAAAGGGAATATGGAGAATTTCCGTATTAACGGCCTCCCCCTCTTCCAGAGGCGCATTGACCTCCAAATTACCGTTCATGGAATAGGAGGCTGGTTCGGTAAAGTCAGCTTCGGGACTCTCACTAATGCTGTAATTTTGGGGAACGAAGCAGGCCACAGTATTACCGTATTGGAGCTGGGTTGTGGCCTTATTGCCGCCATAGATCTCGACTTCCTCACCATTGTTATAGAGGGCGCCTTGGGGAATCAAGACAATCCAATCCAAAGTACTTTGGAGATCAGAGAGCAAACGAGAAGTTTCCAGGAAGCGGTCTTCATTACTTCCCGCTCCCAAAGTCACTAGGATAACCGGCCGTTGGTTGATAAAACTAGTGGCTACCAAACAATAGCCCGCCCCCAGTTCGGTCCCCGTCTTCAGTCCGGTAATATCCCGTCGCCCGTAAGTCATCCCGGGCAGGAGTTGGTTACTATTGGTCATGGTCACCTGCCAGTCAGGAGCCACTTGGAAGACTTTTTCTTCCACTTGGGAGCGACTTTGGATATCGGGGTAATCCTTGAGCAATCTTTGGACCACGAGGGCCAGGCTTTTTGCTGAGATTTGGTTTTCTTCCGTCTCGCTGTATTGGCCGGGGCGAGCGTCAGCCCGGAGTTCGCCGCGGAGGCCAGAAGCGGAGACCAAGTTATAATCTTTGATGCCGAGTTGGTCTAACTTCTGGGCCATGAGTTCGATAAAGTGGTCTTCACTGCCAGCCACCTTTTCTGCTAGGGCCACCGTGGCGGAGTTGGCGGAAGCAATAATGACCGCATCGATCAATTGGTCGACGCTGTAGTTGGCCGGTCCCGCCACTAAAGGCACGTTGGATAGGCCTTCTGCTTGGGACTGCTTAGCCAAGGCAGGTGAGACGGGGACGGCTTCATCGAGGGAAAGCTTGCCCTGGGCCAGTTGGTCATAGATCACATAGAGGCTCAGTAACTTGGTCAGGGAAGCAATCCCATGCAAGTCATCGGCGGCCTTCTGGTAGAGAATTTGTCCCGACTCTTGGTCAATAGCGATGGCATGCTTGAAGCCGTATTGCTGGCTCTGGGTGAGTTGGTCAGAGAAATCTGCCACCGTCTCGCCACTGGCTAAGACTGGACTAGCAAAAAAGACCAAAGCCAGGATTGCCCCAGCCACACTGCTGGCGATCTTCTTAGTCACTGTCTTCATGCTTATCAGCCTCCTTCTTATCAAGGGGTTGTTGGTTGGGTAGGACGAAAATAAAGCGGGTTTGGCCATGGTCGGATTCAGCCCAAATCTTGCCGTGGTGCAAGTTGACAATGGTTTGGGCAATGGCAAGTCCGAGCCCGCTCCCCTTGGTCGTCCGAGAGGGGTCGACCCGGTAAAAACGTTGGAATAAGTTCTCCAAAGCTTCCTGGGAAATTTCGTTCCCGTCGTCGATCACTTCAAAGCGGGTGCTTTGCTTTTGCGGAATCACTCTAAGGAGAATATAGTCACCCTCCCCACCATATTTAATAGCGTTAGTAATCAGGTTGGAGAAAAGACGGACAATAGTTTCGGGGTCAATTTCCACCCAAATGTCCTCTTGACCCGAGCTATCCACCTCAATCCGCCGGCCGACCTCATCGGCCTGGAGTTCAAATTCGGCACTTAATTGTTCTAAGAGGCGGACTACATTGGTCTTTTGGGTATTGATCTTAGTATTGATATTTTGAATCTTGGTATACTCAAAGAGATCCTCCACCATTTTCTGCATCTGCAGGGCCTTGTCGTAGGCAATATGAACATATTCTTGGATCTTCTCGGGGTCATCGATTTGCTTATTTTCAATTAGTCCCAAGTAACCAATCACCGAGGTCAGAGGGGTGCGGATGTCGTGACTCATATTGGCGATCAGTTCGTCTTTGGATTCCTCAATCCGGCGTTCCTCCTCCATAGCCTTCACCGTCGAATCGACCAGTCGGTTAATGGACGAGACCACGGGTTCCATGCTGTTCATATGCTTGGTAGAAATTTTATGGTTGTAATTGCCCTTGGAGATGTAGTGGAGCTCATCGAGGATAAAGCCTAATTGAATGGTGCGGTTGCGTCGATAGACCCGCCAGATTAATATCATCAAGCCCGCCATCAAGTAAAAGGCGGTAAAACCAAGGAGAAAATAGCGTTGGAAGCGAGGAAAGAAAAGCAACCAATAAGGATTTTCCTGGGCCACAAGGGGCATGAAATAGTCGGTCAGGGTAATAAAAACAAAGACCATCCCAAAATAACCGATCACCAGTAAGGCAGTTACGGCGATGGTTTCAAACAGTAATTCCGTAAAAATACGTAAGCGTCTTTTAGCGGGCATGGGCTCTTTTTCCTTCTTTCCTAGCCTATGGGCAGGGCAAAAAGTAGCGTCAGCGCGCTACTCTAAGCTTGTCTTCGGCAGATTTAGTATGGCACTCTTCAGTCGCGTTCAGACGCTCACCTTGAAGTTGCTTCAAGCCTCTGACGGCGTCCTCACATCCTTTTCAAACCTGCTCCAAGCGCAAGGCAAGCGTCCATTTCAGAAAATGGCGACAAATTCTCTTGGAGAATTTTTACGCCCTTTTCTTCCAATAGTCTTGCCTTCTAGTGCGCTTGTCGCACTCTCTTCCTATTCACTGATCTTATAGCCTACTCCCCAGACAGTGGAGATGACTTTGTCGCCGCCGGTTGCGGTTTCGATTTTGTCGCGGAGGTGGCTGACGTGGACCATGACCGTCTTGGCGGAGACCACGGATTCTTGTTGCCAGACCCGTTCAAAGATTTCATCGGCTGAAAAGACTTCATTAGGGTGGGAAGCCAAGAGATAGAGAATGCCAAACTCAAGAGCTGTTAACTGGATATCTTCCCCGTCAATAGTTTTGACTTCGTGGGAGTTCTTATGGATGATCAAGGGACCAATCTCAATGGTATCGCCACTGCCTTGGTCACTAGCTCCCGACCGGCGTAAGAGGGACTTGACCCGAGCCATCACTTCTAAGGGGTTAAAGGGCTTGGTCACATAGTCGTCAGCTCCCGTAGTTAAGCCGGAAATCTTATCCATATCAGCGGATTTGGCGCTCAATAGGAGAATCGGCACGTCGACTTCCCGGCTCCTTAATTCCTTGACCACAGTCAAGCCATCCTTACCAGGCATCATAATGTCTAAAATAATTAAAGCAATATCGGGGTTTTCACTAATCCGTTTTAAAGCTTCATCTCCGTCATAAGCTTGGATCACATCATAACCTTCATTGCTGGAATAAATAGTTAGTAATTCAACAATTTCCTTGTCGTCATCAACGATCAATAATTTCACAAGGATCCCTCCTCTGTTTATTTTTAATAAGACTGAGGCAAAAAATCCTAGCCTCTTTTTGCGCTTGTCGCACTTTCTTAAACCTGCTCCAGTCACAGGACGAACGTCCGCTTCAAAAACTGGTAACGCTCATCTTAGATGAGCTTATCCCAGTTTTCTCCAGCGATTTCGTCCTTTTGCGTGACTGTCGCACTTTCTGTGAAACTTTTTTGGTTTTGAATCTATTCTACCAAAGATCCGCCCAGCAATAATCTCATTCGCCTTAAAATCTGCTTAAGAAAAGCTTAAATTCAAAGCAATCCGAACAACTTTGCACCTATTTCTTAAAAAAATCCTTAGTTTTTTTATATATTATTTCAATTCTCCTTAACGTATAATGGATTTAACGGAGCTGTTGTGACAGCTTTCAAGACCTAATTTTTTCTCTAGACATGCTGAAAGCGAGGCGACCGCCATGTCCACACCCAAGGATTTTCACCCGAAGCCAGTCTCCCCCAAACCCTCCTGTCCTAAAGACAAGCCGGTCCAGCGAAGTGGAGCTGGAAAGCAAGAGAAGGCCTTGAAATCTGATTCCAATAAAGGCCAACACTTGGCCCGAGAAACGCGGTCGCTTAAGCGGGCCCGTTTAGCCAACCGGATCTTCAATCTGGTCGGGATTTTAGGGATAATCTTAACCATCTGGCTGATCTACGTCGCCTATCAAAAAGGGCTCTTTTCCTCTCAAGAAAACTTAGAGGCTTTTTTGCGTGGCTTTGGTGGCTGGGCGCCCTGGCTTTTCATCCTGATTCAAATTGTCCAAACCGTTATCCCCGTCATTCCCGGAGGCTTGACCTGTCCGGCTGGGGCCGCCATTTTTGGGGTCTGGTACGGTTTCCTCTTAAACTTTATCGGGATTATGATCGGCAGTGTGATTGACTTCTGGCTGGCCCGTCGCTACGGTCGCCACCTGGTCATGGCCTTAATCGGGCCCAAGTCCTATAACAAGTACATCCACTATCTCAACACCAAGACCTTTGACCGGATCTTTATCTTTGGCATGTTCTTTCCGGTCTCCCCAGCCGATGCCCTCTGCCTCTTAGCTGGCCTCTCCAACATGTCCTTTAAACGGTTCTTCCTCTTCTTATCTCTAGGAAAACCCTTTACCTTATTTATCTATACTTACGGCCTCCTCTACTTGTCCAGCTGGATCGGCCAGCTACTGGGTCTCTAAGTCCCTAGTCCCGCCAGCCTTAGAAAGGATTTTCTATGCAGTCTTTATCGATTAACATGTTCTCAAAAGCCGAAAGTAAAGCCGGTCAAGGCGTGGGCTCTGCCTACCGGGAACTGGTCAACACCCTGGTTAAACACTACCCCAAAGACCTCAAAGTCACTTATAATGCCCTTAAAACCAGCGACATTTCCCACTACCATACCGTTAATTTTCCCTTCTATTTATCAACTTTCTTAAAACGTCGCCGCGGGGTCCGCTTGGGCTATGTCCATTTTCTCCCTGAGACCTTGCGGGGGTCCATCCACCTACCTGGTTGGATCCAGACCCTCTTCGATAAGTATCTGATTGCCTTCTACCGGCGAATGGACCATTTGGTGGTGGTAAACCCCGTCTTTATTGATAAGTTGGTCCAAGACTACCACTTTGACCCCAAGAAACTCTCCTATATCCCCAACTTTGTCTCAACCGATACTTTCTACCCGCAAAGCCAGGAAGAAAAAGCTAGCTTCCGCCAAACTCTAGGTCTCAGTCCCAATGACTTTGTGGTCTTAGGCGTGGGGCAAATCCAGGGTCGTAAGGGGATCGACGACTTTATCCAGTTAGGCGTCGACCATCCAGAGATTTGTTTTTACTGGGTGGGTGGCTTTACCTTTGGCAAGTTGAGCGACGACCATGACCGCTACCAGGAAGCCCTCAAGCACCTGCCGCCTAATGTTCACTTTACCGGGGTGGTGGACCGGGCCGACATGGTCAAGTATTACAACCTGGCTGACCTCTTCCTCCTGCCCAGTTACAGCGAGCTCTTTCCCATGAGTATTCTCGAGGCCTTTGCCTGCCAGACTCCGGTCATGCTGCGCGACTTGGACCTTTACCAAGATATTTTAGGCGGTTACTATATCCCTTGTGCTGACCGAGCAGCCATGGGCGAAAAGATTGTTCAACTGGCCCAGGACCCTCAAAGTCTCAAAAGCTACCAGGACAAGGCTCAAGCGGCCTCCCACTACTACAGTGAGGACCGGGTGGCGCAAATCTGGCTCAACTTCTACCGCGACCTGGCTAAAAGTCAGGCGAACAACCATCTGGCCCAGCCAGGAAAATAAGACGATTTGGCCTAAAACTTTCCTTAAAATTGAGGCCAGCTTTTCAAAAAAAATTAAAGCCGTGGTAAGATTAAGGGAGTAGTAAAACATGCGAGAGGATTTGAAAATAAATGACTCAATACCATAGCGTCCAATTAAGTGACGCGGACCACAACCACTTCGTTGAAAACCATCCCAATGGTGACTTATTGCAACTGACCGACTGGGCTAAAGCCAAGGAATTTACCGGTTGGTACTCCAGAAACGTTGCCGTGGCTGATGACGCCGGCCAGGTTGAGGCGGTCGCTAACATTCAATTCAAGAAAATCAAAGGCACGCCATTGACCTTTGCCTATGCTTCCCGGGGCTTTGTGGTCGACTATGACAACCACGATGCCGTTGCTGCCATCACCCAAGCCGCAGTCAAGGCCGCTAAAGAAGAACGCGCCGTCTACCTTAAGATCGACCCTGACTTAGAACGAGAAGGTCACCAAGAAACCTTGAAACTCTTAGAAACGCTGGGCTTTCGTCATACCGGTTTTAAGGATGGGATGAGCGAACAGTATATCCAACCCCGCCAAACCATGTACACCCCCATCGACCAATCGGACGAAGACCTGTTAAATTCCTATGAGCCTAAGACCAGAAACCTGGTTCGTAAGGCCATGAAGTCGGGTCTAGAAGTCTTTGAAGGGACCCGGGAAGAACTGGATGTCTTCCACCGCTTAATGGAAGAAACTGGGGAGCGGGACGGTTTTGCCACCCGGGATATTTCCTACTTTGAAGCCCTCTACGACAACCTCCATCCCCAAGGGCACTTATATTACTTTATGATTAAGTTAATGCCCGACAAGATGGAAGCAGAAGCCCGCCAGGAACTAGCCCTGATTGCAAAAGACCGGGAAAAGGTTGAAGCCCGCCGTGATAGTAAGAAGAAAGACAACCAATTGAAGGAACTGGCTACCCGGCAAGCTAAGCAAGAAAAATTAATTGCGGACGCGGACGACTTGCGCAAAGACCACCCCAACGGTCTCCCCCTATCAGCAGCCATTCTCTGCTTCTGCGGTAAGAAGGCCTACTATCTCTATGCGGCCTCTTCCAACCACTACCGCAAGCTCAGCCCCAACTACCAACTCCAATACGATCTCATGCGCTTCGCTCGTGATAAAGGCGCCACTAGCTATGACTTTGGTGGGGTCAGCGTGGATCCGGATGAAGATTCGCCTTACCGGGGACTCTGGGTCTTCAAGCGCATGTGGGGGACCAAGGTTTCCGATAAAATCGGTGAATTTGACTATGTTCTTATTCCTGGCCTCTACCAATTGATGACCTACGCCATCCCAAGAGTCCGCCACTTCATGAAAGGCTTCCGTAACAAGGGAGACAATGAATAAGACTGAAAATTTATTTCGACCATAGTAAAAGCCCTCAAGCATTGACTTGAAGGCTTTTTTAACGTCTATTTTATCTTAATTCCCAGTCTAAGGTATAGCTATTCGGTCCGGCATAATTGACATAGAACTTCTTGTACTTGCGCCAATTGAAAACGCCATTTCCGTAGTTCAGAGCTTCTTGGATGGAGCTAAAACGACGAGATTCACGGACAAAACCATGTTTGGTGTTAACTTTAACAGCTTGTGATTGTTTTTTAGGACTTGTTTGGGGAGTTCTTAATTTCCATTTCAGCACATAGCGGCCGGAACCATCACTATCTACCCGGTATTGTTTATATTTAGACCAGTCAGCATGTTGACTGCCGTAAGTCATGGCCTCGTCAACCGTCTTAAAGCTTTGGCTTTCTTGGATCCAACCGTCTTTAGCTGCACTTGATAGCGCTGGCTTAGTGCTTTCATCCTTGCTTGGTTTTTCAGCTGGCGTTCCCGCTTTGGCTGGCGCTTTGACCACTAACTTATCTCCTGGGTGAAGCATGTAGTTAGCACCTAGCTTGTTCCAAGTCATTAAATCTTGGATACTTACCCCATACTTGTTACTAATTCTCCAGAGTGAATCGCCGGATTGGACGGTATAGGATGCGCTTGAAGTCGTATTTTCGGCTGGTTTTGAAGTTTCAGCGGGGTTCTCTGTACTTGGTTTTTCAGTAGGCGTTTCCGCTTTACCAGGGGCTTGAACGACTAGCTTATCACCGGGATGTAACATGTAGTTAGCACCTAACTTGTTCCAAGTCATTAAGTCTTGGATACTTACCCCATACTTGTTACTAATTCTCCAGAGCGAATCACCCGATTGGACCGTGTAGGATGCTCTTGAGGTTGTGTTTTCAGCGGGTTTTGCTGGCTTTTGTTCATTAGCTTCAGGACTTGCATCTGGATTTCTTAATTCCCATTTGAGAACATAGCGACCATTTCCAGCATAGTCGACCCGATATTGTTTATATTTAGACCAGTCAGCATGTTGACGACCAAAGGCCATGGCTTCTTCAACAGTCTTAAAGCTTTGGTCTTCTTTTTGCCAACCATCTTCTACTGTTGTTGCTGGTTTTTCTGTACTTGGTTTTTCACTTGGCCCTTCCGTTTTGTCAGGCGCTTTGACCACTAACTTATCTCCTGGGTGGAGCATGTAGTTAGCACCTAGTTTATTCCAGGTCATCAAGTCTTGGATGCTTACCCCATATTTGTTACTGATTCTCCAGAGCGAATCGCCGGATTGAACCGTGTAGGAAGCGCTAGGAGTTGTGCTTTCAGCGGGTTTTGCGGCTTCACTTGGTTTTTCGGTACTTGGTTTCGTTGTTGGAACTTCTGCCTTGTCAGGCGCTTGAACCACTAACTTGTCACCTGGATGTAACATGTAGTTAGCGCCTAACTTGTTCCAAGTCATGAGGTCTTGGATACTTACGCCATGCTTGCGACTGATTCTCCAGAGGGAATCGCCGGATTGGACAGTATAAGAGCCGCTGCCAGCTGGTTTTTCAACCGCTTTGCTGGTCTCTACAGGTTTCTCACTGCTTGTTTTGACTGGGCTTGTCGTTTCAGTGTTTTGACCACTCACTTGAGGGGTCTTCAATTCCCATTTGAGGACAAAGTGATTAGGGCTCACGTAATTGACCCGGTATTGTTTGTATTTGGACCAGTCCGCATGTTGACTGCCATAAGTCATGGCTTCGTCAACAGTTTTGAAACTGTGCCCTTCTTGGACCCAGCCACTGGATGCACTGCCTGGATTGGCTTCAGCCTTGACTTCCGGTCCACCTGCCACTTGTAAAGCTGCCGCCGACAATAAGGACAGTGACGCCAGGCTAATCCATTTATTATATTGATTCATTTTTTGATTTCTTGCTTTCATTTTAATAACCTCCCTTAGGGAAAGACGGCATACCATGCTCTCTTTTCACTTATATTATAACAAGCCCTCAATAGAAGTTAAAGTCATATTGTAACATTTCTGTAATATTAACCATTCCTTAAACTTTCTAATGCTATTTTCCGAAAAAGTAGTGGAAACCCTTATTTATAGGTGTTTTTATAAGTTTTCGTTAACTTTAAAAGTAAAGAAAAGCTGATCAAAGCTTGCTTTATGACAAACTCATGTAATATTTACGTAATATTATTTCAGCGATCAGTTAAGAAAATAAAGAAAGTAAGCGTTTCCTAAGGGGTGATCCCCATGTTTCATTAGCGGGAAAAGTGGTATCATAGGGACAAATAAGGAACGTGCGGTTCCATAAAGGAGTGAACAGTGTGCCAGTCAAAAAGTTGGAAGCCAATATCACCCAATCCATGGTCAAAGAAGAAGTTCATGTCTTAAAGGAAATCCTTGATGACACCACCCATAAAATGGTGGGGGACCAAGTCTTTGAAATGATCCAAGGTTTGGTTGATCTCTCCATGAAGGAAGACTACAAGCAACTGGAAAGTGTCGTCGCCCAGCTCAGTAACGATGAAATGGTGGTCGTTTCCCGCTATTTTTCGATTTTGCCGCTACTGATTAATATTTCTGAAGATGTCGATTTCGCCTATGAAATCAACTATCAAAACAATACCGACCAAGACTACCTTGGTAAACTCGCCTTAACCATTGACCGGGTCAGCCAAAGTGACCAGGCCAAGGAAATTCTCGAACACGTCAATGTGGTGCCCGTCCTAACGGCCCATCCGACCCAAGTTCAACGTAAAACCATCCTGGAATTGACCAATCAAATCCACCAACTCTTGCGTAAGTACCATGACGTCAAGGCTGGCGTGGTCAACCGCGACAAATGGTACACCGACTTGCGCCGCTATGTTGAAATTATTATGCAGACGGACATTATCCGGGAAAAGAAACTCACCGTCCGTAATGAAATCACCAATGTGACCGCCTACTATAACAATTCCTTAATCCGGGCCATCACCAAGTTAAGCCGGCAATACCGCCACTTAGCGGCTCAAAAGGGGATCGAGCTCGACCAAGCCAAGCCCATCACCATGGGTATGTGGATTGGGGGCGACCGCGACGGCAACCCTTACGTGACCGCCGAAACCCTACTCCTGTCAGCCACCACCCAAAGCGAAGTCATCCTCAATTACTACATTGAAAAAGTCCATAAACTCTACCGCAACTTCTCCCTGTCCACTACCCTAGTAGACATTAGTCCTGCCATGGAAGCTTTAGCAGCCAAGTCTAATGACCAGTCCATTTACCGGGAGAATGAACCTTACCGCCGGGCCTTCCACTATATCAAGGCCAAACTCGAACAGAACTTAGCCGAAGTCAAAAACGGCCTAAAAAGAGATGACCAAGCCCCAACCCCAAGCTACCAAAATGCGGAAGCCTTTAAGGCTGACCTCTTAGTGATTAAGGAGTCACTCCTAGCCAATGGCGAAGACGCTCTTTTAACCGGGGACTTCAATGAGTTAGTGGAAGCCATCGATATTTTCGGTTTTTACCTGGCTACTATCGATATGCGTCAAGATTCCAGTGTCAATGAAGCCTGCGTGGCCGAATTATTGAAGTCAGCCAAGATCGTCGACGACTATTCCTCGCTCTCGGAAACAGAAAAAGTTAAAGTCCTCCTCAAAGAATTACTGGAAGACCCCAGACCTCTATCTTCGGCCCATAGCGAAAAATCGGAGCTCCTGGAAAAAGAACTGAAAATCTTTAAGACCGCCCGTTTCCTAAAAGACCAACTGGGCGACCAAGTGATCAAGCAACATATCATCTCCCACACCGAAAGTGTCTCCGATATGTTCGAACTGGCCATCATGCTTAAGGAAGTCGGCCTGGTTGATCCTGAACAAGCCCGGGTCCAAATCGTGCCCCTCTTTGAAACCATCGAAGACTTGGAAAACGCCCAAGGGATCATGGAAGAATTCCTCAGTTATGACCTGGTCAAGAATTGGATCAAAGGTAACCATGGCTACCAAGAAGTCATGCTCGGTTACTCTGACAGTAACAAGGACGGTGGCTACCTCTCCTCCGTTTGGACCCTTTACAAGGTCCAACAAGAACTGACCCAACTCGGTGAAGACCACGGGATTAAGATCACCTTTATCCATGGCCGGGGCGGGACTGTAGGTCGTGGGGGCGGCCCTTCCTATGAAGCGGTCACTTCCCAACCCTTCGGCTCCATCAAGGACCGGATCCGTTTGACCGAACAAGGAGAAATTATTGAGAATAAATACGGTAACCAAGATGTGGCCTACTACAACCTGGAAATGTTAGTGTCAGCCGCCATTAGTCGGATCGTGCCGAACTCCGTTGATAAGAAGGCTGAGGTGGAAGACTTCTACCAAGACATGGATGACATTGTCCACTATTCCAACGGGGTTTACCGCCACTTAGTCTTTGATACGCCGGAATTCTATGACTATTTCTTTGAAGCCACACCAATTAAGGAAGTCTCCAGCTTGAATATCGGGTCGCGTCCCGCTGCCCGTAAGACCATCACGGAAATCACCGGACTCCGGGCTATTCCTTGGGTCTTCTCCTGGTCCCAAACCCGGATCATGTTCCCAGGTTGGTATGGGGTTGGTTCCGCCTTCAAACACTTTATCGACCAAGAGGAAGGCAACCTGGAAAAACTCCAAGCCATGTACCAAAGCTGGCCCTTCTTCCATTCCTTACTGTCCAATGTGGACATGGTCCTCTCCAAGTCCAACATGAATATCGCCGAGCAATACGCTCAATTGGCAGAGAATGAAGCGGTCCGTGACGTCTTCACCACCATCCGCGATGAATGGCAACTCACCAAAGAAGTTCTCCTAGCCATTGAAAACCATGACGACTTCCTGGCTACCAACCCTTCCTTAAGGGCCAGCCTGGACTATCGTTTACCTTACTTCAATGTTTTGAACTACATTCAAATTGAATTGATCAAACGCCTCCGTCACAATGAACTGGATGAAGACTACGAAAAACTCATTCACACCACCATTAACGGAATTGCCACCGGTTTACGTAACTCCGGTTGATACCTAGCTATGAGCATACGTTCTGCTTTTGAAATTTGGTCGTTATACAGCCATGGCACCGGCTCGGGCCAAGGTCCCTCACCTAGCGAGCTTCAAAGCCAGAGTGTGACAAAAGTATAAAAGCCCTGAAGAGCTACGCATACTATATCTGTAACTCGCTTGCGCTTCGAACAGCTATAGCAACTGGAATAAACGAAGGTAGAGCCTTTCCAAAGGCTCGAACATCGTTTATGAAGTGGATGTCAGGGCTACTTTTGGAACAGGTTTGGGGGCGTACGGCTAAAGCCTACGCTCCAGCTACGCATACTGAATCCGTAACTCGCTTTGCTTCGAACGGCTTCAGCATAATTCACATCGAGTCGGGTTCGGCCTGGCAGCTTTCGTGTCACTTCACAAGTCCCCGTTGCAGTCTTATGGACTGCTCTGGAGACTTGTTCCAGTGAACGAAAGCTAGTTGCCAGTCCTCACACCCTGATGCTTGCTTGTTCATGGCTAACGACCGCATTTCAAGCGCCACTACTGCTCATAGTTATTAGTTAAAAGAAACTTTATTTAATATTGCCAGTAACAAGAATAAATCAAAAAATAAAAAAGTGTTTCTATGAAAGCTGTCTTTTGCTTTCACAGAAACACTTTTTCTTTTTAACTTATTATTGAATTACTTTTTCCCCATAAATTGTCCTTGGAACCACCAGCGGGCGAGAAAGGCTAGGGCACCGATTACAAGATATGCGAAAGGCGGTAAGGCCCCGTTCCAGGATGGCGGTAAAACAGCTAGGGCGCCGACCAAGATCAGCATCCACAAGCCGACCACTAGAACCGAGAGCAGGATGTAACGACCAATGCCGCGTTTACCTTTTGCTTGGCTCATATCCGGACTGTATTGGTTTAAGACGGCCATAGCTAAGCCCCCCATAACAAAGTTAACCACCAAGGCAGCAGGACCGAAGGCGGTGGCTGAGTTGGCTTGGTTATTGGATAAGAGGGCTGACAAGCCAGCGATAATGGAGAAGAGTCCACCCACAAAGAGGGCCCCTTCTACCCAATGCATCCAGAAAGGTGCAGGGGATAATTCCTTAGCAGTTGGACGTTTTTCCAATTCTTCGGCGTATTGGTAGGGTTGGCCGTAGAGCTGTTGGGCGGTTTGGCCACTCGCTTGAGTCTCCACCAAGGTGGTTAAGATCTCATGGAGGACTTCGGTCTTATTCCGACCGCGTAAATCCTTATCTTTAATCGCCTTTTCAAATTGGAAGACAAATTCCTTATTGCGCTTGGTTAATTGAGGATAGAGGGCCTTATTTTCGGCCTCAAATTGGTCGAGTTGAGCCTGGCGCTCGGCGTCTTGGTCAGCTTTTTTATCTTGATTGAACACAACGTCCACCTCCTAAACATTGAAGCGGAAGAGCATGACGTCGCCGTCTTGGACCTCATAGTCCTTGCCTTCCGAACGGTAGCGGCCAGCTTCCTTGCAGGCTTGGATACTGCCGTATTCGACCAAATCATCGTAGTGGACGGTTTCTGCACGAATAAAACCACGTTCGAAGTCAGAGTGGATAATCCCCGCTGCTTGAGGGGCATGCATGCCCTTCTTAAAGGTCCAGGCCCGAACTTCTTGTTCCCCGGCCGTAAAGTAGGTGGCTAGGCCTAGTAACTTGTAGGCTTGTTGGATCAAGACGTCTAAGCCGGATTGGTCCATGCCTAAGTCTTCCAGGAACATGTCGCGGTCTTCCTCATCCATGGTAGCCAGGTCTTCTTCCAACTTGGCTGAGACCACCACCACTTCGGAGCCTTCTGCTTGGGCTAATTGGCGGACTTGGTTGACATAGTCATTATCCCCATCACTGGCATCGTCTTCGCTCACGTTAGCCACATAGAGGACCGGTTTCATGGTTAAGAGGAATAATTGCTTAGCTACCGCTTCCTCTTCTTCGTTGAAGTCGACGGTCCGGGCCGGTTTACCCGCTTCTAGGGCTTCCTTTAATTTCTTCAGGGTGTTGGCCTCGGTCACGGCATCGTGGTCTTTAGACTTGGCCATTTTGACCGCTTTTTCATAGCGCTTATTGACACTTTCCAAGTCAGCCAGAACTAATTCCAAGTTAATGGTTTCGATGTCATCTTGGGGGTTGATACCGCCAGAGACATGGGTAATGTTACCGTCATCAAAGCAACGAACCACGTGACAAATGGCATCCACTTCCCGGATATTGGCCAAGAACTTGTTGCCTAAGCCTTCCCCCTTGGAGGCTCCCTTGACAATCCCGGCAATATCGGTAAATTCAAAGGTAGTTGGGATGGTCTTTTTAGGTTGGTAGATTTCACTCAACTTCCACAAACGTTGGTCGGGCACTTCCACAATCCCCACATTAGGGTCAATGGTCGCAAATGGGTAGTTAGCGGCTTCCACTTGGGACTTGGTTATGGCGTTAAATAAGGTAGATTTCCCCACATTAGGCAAACCCACGATTCCTGCTGTTAAAGGCATGGTTTTTCGGTCACTCTTTCTCTTTAAAATTCTTATTCTTCACTGAGCCACTCAAAGCTTTTTGGCTTTACTCTCTGACTCCTAAACTGATCGGTGGCTACTTGCCTTGGTCATCATGGCCAATGACTTTTTTCATTTTCTTTTCAAATTCGCGCCGTGGCATCATAACAGACTGCCCACAGCCTTGGCACTTCATGCGGATATCAGCCCCCATCCGGATCAACTTCCAGGCATTGGTCTTACACGGATGGGGCTTCTTCATTTCCACGATATCATTTAAATCATAATTCTTTTCAGCCATCTTCTTCACCTCAATCATCAAAACGAATGTCTAAAATATCCAAGATCCGGGTGAGGTCTTCTTGGGATAGGTATTCAATTTCAATCTTACCGGCTTGGCCCTTGGGTTTAATCTGCACATTAGTACCAAACTTATCCATGAGGTGTTCTTCTCCCTCGAGTAGATAGGTCGGTTTTTCCGACTTATTATTGGCCACTTTGGGTGCTGGTTGAACCGGTTCGTTGAGATTTTGGACCAGCTTTTCCAAGTGACGAACGGTAATGCCTTCGTCGACGACTTTCTTGGCCAGGCGGCTTTGGTCTTTCTTGTTTTTCAATCCTAGCAAGGTCCGGGCTTGGCCCATGGAGAGTTTCTTGTTTTGTAGGAGCTCCTTGACATCTTCATTTAAGTCTAAGAGCCTCAAGGTGTTGGCCAGATGGGACCGGCTCTTGCCTAGCCGTTTGGCGGCTTCAGCCTGGGTCAGGTCGAGTTCATCCATCAAATTCCGGTAGGCTTGGGCCTCTTCTAGGGGGGTCAAGTCTTCGCGTTGCAGGTTTTCAATGATGGCAGTCTCGATCATTTGGGCGTCGGTCATGTCCCGGACGAGGGCCGGAATGCTATCGTAGCCCGCCAGTTTCATGGCCCGAAAGCGCCGTTCCCCAGCAATAATTTCATAGCCCTTGATGGCCGACTTTCTTAGGGTAATGGGTTGTAAGAGCCCCTGTTCTTCAATGGAATCAGCCAGTTCTTGGAGGGCGGTTGGGTCAAATTCCGTCCGTGGTTGGTAGGGATTGGGACGTATCTCATCAAGATGAATCTCTTGGACCTGGTCTTGGCCACTTTGGTTTTGGCCGCTCTCATTCGCTTCGGCCTCTTCGGCTTCTTGGTCGATGGCTTGGGCCTGTTGGGTCAGGTCGGTGGCTTCATTATCGAAGGAGTCCCCGGGAAAGAGGGCCCCGATCCCCTTACCCAGACCCCGGTTTTTCTTACTGGTCATTTGCGAGCACTTCCTTTGCCAGTTGTAGGTAGACTTGCGCCCCTTTGGAACTCATATCGTAATCAATAATCGATTGGCCATAGGAGGGCGCTTCCGACAAACGCACATTACGCGGGATCAAGGTGTCATAGACCTTGTCGCCAAAGTATTTGCGGACTTCTTCCACCACTTCGTTGGCCAGGTTGGTCCGCGAGTCGAACATGGTCATCAAGACCCCTTCAATCTTCAAGTGGGGGTTAAAATGTTTTTGGACCAGTTGAATGGTATTAAGCAACTGACTCAAGCCTTCCAGAGCATAGTATTCACTCTGCACCGGGATCAAAATCGCATCCGCCGCGGTAAAGGCATTAATAGTCAAGTGGCCCAAAGACGGTGGGCAGTCAATAATGACATAGTCGTAATTTTCCTTGACCCCATCAATGGCCTGCTTCATCCGGGCTTCCCGGTGGGGGAGGTTGGTCAGTTCCACTTCCGCCCCGGCTAATTGGATGGTGGCTGGGACCAGGACCAGGTTTTCCCGCGATGATTGCTGGATGGTAGTCGCCATATCCACATCATTGACTAAAACGTCATAAATATCCCGTTCGACTTCCGCCTTAGAGATGCCTAAACCACTGGTGGCATTTCCCTGGGCATCACTATCGACTAAGAGCACTTGTTTGTCTGAATAAGCCAGTGCAGCAGCTAAATTGACTGCTGTTGTCGTTTTACCGACGCCGCCTTTTTGATTGGCAATGGCAATGACCTTCCCCATGTTAATCCTCCTAAAACTTAGCAATGAAAAAAGGAACGAATGCGTTCCTTAATCCCCGCATTTCTTCCAAGTTAATCATTAACTCTTCGCTATCTTTTCTACTGTATCCGTTAAGCGCTCTTCCCTCAATCAGGAAAAGCGGTCCTTAGCGTGTCAAATAAGTTTGCCTGAGCGATTGCTGAGCTTTGACATTGGCCTAAAATCAACCGCTCCGGGCCCCAGTCACGGGCGTATAAACTTATTTGCATCGGTCTCTTTTATTGTATCAAAAAAAGCTTGACTTTGCTCAAGAAATATTAGCTGATTGCCTCTAACTTGCCCTTAGAGGTAAAGGTCCCGTCTGGAAAAATACATGACCGAGCCATAATCGATCAGGAGACTGACTAGAACCATGGCTAGGGAAGAGACGAGGAAGTAATGGGTATCGTTACAGATCTTATCGGGATCGTAAAAAGTGAACAAGGTACAATAATCCAGCCAATCGAGCTGATCCGATAATTTCCGAAAGACATCGGCCAGATAAAAGCACATGACTAGGCTAGTGGAAGCGGCCAAGGCCTGGCTACTATTGTCACTAATCACACTCAGCAGAATACACAGCGACCCCATCAAGATAAAAAGGGCCAGTAATTCGCCATTAATCTTCATCAGGTCAAAGAAATGAAAGTCTTGATCTGGTAGAAAGACCTGCCCCACAGCCGCTCCCAAGAAGGCCACCAAGGCGATAAAAGCGAGAGCCAATTTAAAGACCAGGATCTGACTAAGTAAGAACTGCTTCCTGGAAACAGAGGCATTGAGAAAATAAACCAGGGACGTATCACCCAGTAATTTAGCGGTCAAGCGGACGGCCAGGACAATCACTACCAAGATCAAAATATAAATGGCAAGGGAATTATAGAAATTGATATAGAGATAATCATTGACATTGGTCACGTCTCCCTGCATTCCAAAGGCAGCCAGCATATTATCAGGCAGCCCCTGGAGCATCTCGGCATAGCCGGCATTGCTATTCACCCAAGGAAAGACTGCTAACAAGGACACTTCCGCAATTAGGACTGATAGCGTCACTAGGGTCAAGAAGGCCCGGTTCATTTTTAAGGCGGTTTGACAGATAACTTTTACAGGCATGTTAATCCCCCTCCCGGTAATATTTTTGGAAAAGCTCGCGTAAGGTCACCGCTTGGCCACGTAAATCAGCAATATCATGTTGGGCCAGTTCCCTAAGGAGGGCATTATAATCACCCTCGAGGGGAATTCGGTAGGTCTGCTGACCTAAATCCTCAATCCCCGCTAAGACAGGAGCTAATGGCTTATCATCCTTTAAGGTCACCTGCAGGAATTCCTTCATTTCGGCATGGAGCTGGTCAATATCCAACTTTTTCACGATCCGACCTTCTTTGATAATACAGATTTCATCGGCGATCCGTTCAATTTCTTCCAAGACATGGGAAGAGAGGAAGATGGTTTTGCCCTTGGCCTTTTCTTCTCTTAAAAGCTGGATCAATTCTTCTTGCATGAGCGGATCAAGTCCGGTGCTGGGTTCATCGAGGATAATAATGTCCGGATCACACATAAAACAAGCCACCAAGGCCAGTTTCTGCTTCATCCCCTTGGACATCTTATGAATAGGAATAGCCATATTCAATTGAAAGCGATCAATTAAATCTTCGGCTAGGCGGGTATCCTGATGGCGGTGGATTTCCCTTTGCATGGCTAGAAAATCATGAGCGGACAATCCACTGGGAAAGACAATTTCCCCGGGTAAATAACCCAAGCCCTCCTTGACCTGGTCAGCTTCCCGCCAGCAATCCAAGCCATTGATGGTCAAAGTTCCCTTATCGGCCTTTAAAAAGCCCATCAAATGGCGAATGGTCGTCGACTTCCCTGCCCCATTGGGCCCAATAAAGCCCATAACCTGACCGTCCGCCACCTCCAGGCTAATATCAAAAATTCCCTTATGGTGGTCAAAAGACTTGGTCACATGATCGATTTTAATCAATTACTTCACCTCCGCGTAAACTGCGCTTTTAGGAGGACTTGGCTAACTCTTCTCATAAGCTTTCCTCAGGCGATCCTCCTTAATTGGATAGAATTATACTCTAAAATATATAAATTGAAAGACTTTTTTTACTCCCACAAAAAAGAGAGCCACCCACAAGGAGTAACTCTCTGGATAAAAATAGTTATTATTTTTAAAATATTCTTTTGATTAATAGCTTTGAGCAGTAGTGGCGCTTTAAATTTGGGCGTTAGCCATGGACAAGCAAGCGATGTGAAATAGGGATCGTAGGTTTTAGCCTTACGATCCCTTTGAAGCTCGCTAGGTGAGAGACCCAGGGCTCGAACCGGTGCCATGGCTTTTAAACGCCCAAAATTTAAAAGCAAAACGAATGCTCAAAAAATAATTTAAAAAAGCATGTATTCCTATTTTTTAAGCGATATGAAAGAAGTTTCTTAAGCGTTCGGCTTGTCTTTGGCCGATAATGACATCCAGTTGCCGGCTCTTACTAATCGACAAGACATAGACAAAGGCACCCACGCTAGCTAAGACCAGTAATTCCACCAAGGCACCCAAGCGATTTGGCGCGCCGATAACGACCTTAAAGAAGACTAAGAGTAACCCGTCAATCAGAAGCATGAGCCCACTCGCCTTCAAGGCCCCGGATAAGCGGCTGAGGACTGCCTTCGTTCTGAGCTGAACCTGGGACTGAATGATCACCAAGTAGTAAGCACACATGTAAACAAAGGCCAGGATGGAGGCGTACATGGCGCCTTCACTACCAAAGACAGCCAAGAGTGGGTATTGGACGATCAACTTCATAACCACCCCGAGGGCAATCCCCACCATAGCACGTTTTTGTTCGTCCATGGCTTGGAGAACCATCACTAAAACCGAGAAGAGTCCCATGGGAATGGCCATCACCGAAGAAATCTGTAAGTACCATTCACCTAGGGGGTCATAAATCCCATAGAGAAGTTGGTAAACCGGACCCGCAACCAGGGCCATCCCCAAGGAAGCCGGTAACATGACCAAACTGAAAAGATTCAAGGTATGTAAGATCACTTCCCGAGTCTTGGTGAAGCTGGCCTTGACCTTTTGTGTCAACTTGGCCCGGCGGTAGTGGGTCAATTCCCGGATATAGGTATCGGTCACCACTGGAACCGAAGTCGAAGCAATGGCGGTCGCAAAGGAGAGGATGATTTGAATCACCCGCCGCGCATTAGCGTTAAAGACCCCATATTGGTAGACCAGTTGATCATGGGGTAAGTCACTCACCTGCTGCATCATCGGCATGTAGGTATTCATATCGATCAAATTGATGACTTCAACAATTGACCCGGTGATGACAAAGGGAATGGCCACCCGGACAATCTCGAATAAGAGGCTTTTGGTAGACACCGTATTGGTATCCACATAACCTTCTGGCAGCTGGTACTGGTCCTTATCACGGATATAATAGAAAACCAAGGTGATAATGGCTACCACCGCACCGATAAAGGCCGCAAAGGTGGAGTGTCCCACCGCTGCCGCCACCGAGCCGTCTAAGAGTTGACGGATCACATAAACCGCCACTAGCATATAGGCTACCCGGGCGATCTGCTCGGTCACCTGGGAGATGGCACTCTGCTTCATCTCCAGATAGGCTTGAAAGCCCCCTCTAAGAATGGATAAGAGGGGAATCACGGCCAAGGCCGGCACCAAAGAGCGGATGACTAAGACCACATCTTCCTCCCGAGCCGCTGGTAAGTTTTGCGACAGGGCCGGCGCTGCCAGGTAGAGGAGGAGGGCACAGACTAGACCGGTGATGGTCATTAGAATGGTCCCGCTCTTAAAGAGGCGGCGGCTGGTCCCGTATTCTCCCCGGGCCATGTAATTGGTCATCTGCTTAGAAATGGCGGCTGGCACGCCAGCAATGGCCACCGATAAGAAAATCAAATAATAATTGTAACCAATACTATACAAGGCATTGGCCTGGGTTCCCGTATGGGGGTCTCCAATCCAACGCATCCAAGGAATAATATAGAGGACCCCGATGATCCGTGAGACCATACTGGATATGGACATCCAGGCCGATCCTTCATTCAATTTGGCTTTTGCGCGTGCTTCCTGGTCGATAACTTCCAGGTCTTTTTCATTTTTTGGCATCATTACTCTCCCAGAATTGTTTGACATGTTTTTTATACATCATAATCTTACTTATTGTACTCAAATTTAGCCATCAATTCAATACAACTTCCCTAGGCTCTTTCAGTCAGCCCCCTACCGTCCATACCGCTAGGGCAAAAATTGCCTGAGTTTTAGGCGGTTTTTTTGCTATAATGGGAGCTGTTAGACAAGATTTTGCTTATTTTTAGTAAAATAAACAGATAATATATTAAACATTAGCAAAGGACTATTATGATTTTTAAAGAAATTTCAGCCGATCAACTTGAACACTTTCAACAAAAGCAACCCGACCGTCACTTTTTCACCCAGGGCGCTGACTACCAACGACTGGCCGAAAGCAACCAGACCACTTCCAAAATCCTGGCCGTCGTTGAAGGCGACTCCCTACTGGCTTATGCCATCTTCATCTACTACCCTTACAAAAAGTTTTTCTACAAGGTGACCACCCAATTCGGTCCCATTATGGATTATGCCAACACAAACCTGGTCAATTTCTACTTCCACCACTTAAAAAATTACTTTAAGAGGAATTGGCGGGTCCTCTGTGTCCGGGTCAACCCCTTCCTCAATGAACGCTACTTCTCCGATGTCGACTTTATCGAGGATAATCCCCAAGCCGGCAGCGTGGATAAGGCCCTGCAAGCGGAAGGCTTTATTAAAACTGACCACGACCTCTTCGATGATCCCACCCTGGCTACTCGTTGCGTCTTTTCCAAGGATTTGACCGGGCTCACCAAGGATAATCTCCTGAAGAACGTCTCACAAATCGCCCGCTACACCATCAACCGTACCATCAAGGAAGGCGTGCAAGTACGGCCGCTGGATATTTACGATGAAGCCGATGGTAAAATCCTCGATGCCATCAACCAAGAGACCTCAGAACGGATTGGTTTTGAATTAAGAGATTCCCAATACTTCCGAAATCTCAAAAATATCCTCAAAGACGACCTCATTCTGGCCCTGGCCTATATCGATTGTGACTACTTCCTAAGCCAAACCAAAGAAACCATCGAGCATCTCAAAGAAGAAGGTCAAGAACTAGAAGAAAAGCTCGCCTTGGGCAAGGTCAACCCTAAAAAGACCAAGAACAAAATCCGCGAGCTCAATGAAAATATCGGTATTTGGGAAAAGAAAATTGAAAAGATCCAAAAGTTGAAAGCAGAAGAAGGCAATATTGTCAACCTGGCCTCAGCCAGCTTTATCCAATCGGCTGAGGACTTTATTTACTTCTCCAGCGGGGCCTTCAGCAAGTTTACCCGCTTTGAAGGGCCCTACGCCATCCTCTATCGTATGCTCCTAGAGGCCATCGAGAAAAACTTTAGCTACTTTAATTTCTATGGGACCAGTAGCGACTTTTCTGAAGAGGGACCTGATTACGGCGTCCTCCAATTCAAGCGTAACTTCAAGGGGAATATTGAATGGTTCATGGCCAACTACGAATTAAGAAATGCCCTAGGGAAAATTGTTTCCTGGTAGGACTGACCCTAGCTATAGTAAAAATAAGGCGCTGGTGAAGCTACACATGCTCCACCAGCGCCTTTTTCTTGTGGCCATTATTGACTAAAGCTTCTTTTTACTCGCTCAAAACCTTCCCTTAGAGCGGTCTAATCCTTGTTGAGCTTTCATCTTATATCTATCTGAAGCCCATCAAAGGACCTACCCTTATTTTGTTTTAGCTAATTCTTGACAAGATAATTGGTAGAATAAGCCCGTAACTCCCACATTGACTAAAAGGAATAAAACCAGTTCAGCCAAGCTAAAGTCTTCAAGCGCTCGGCTGCGTAAGGCCACCATGACTTGGGAGTAAGGATAGAATGGCACCAAGTTTTCATTGATGAAGAGCAAGACAAAGCCACCCATAGCACCTAGGGCGGAAAGGCCCACTGACTGGCTGAAATTTCTGCTTTTAGAAAAGAGATAACTTTGAATAGAAAGAATGCTTGCCGAAGCCAACACTGACAGGGCAATCCATTTTAAATTGACCAAGACATCCAGCGATAAAGCCAGGTCTGCAGCCCACGCTCCTCCAAGATAGACTAAGAAAAGCATTACCTGGACGAGAACGACGATTCCAAGAACCGCTACAAGCTTGCTAAAAAGCAGCTTCCTAATCGATACGGCATTGGCTCGAAGCATTTCAATATTCTTTCTTTCAAATTCTTGATTTAAGCTCATGGAGATAAAAATGGCCAGCATGGGCGCCGATAAAACCTGGCTGTAATAAAAAGTCAGCTGGCCCCACATGACTTGGTATTGGGTGCCTTCAGTAAAAACGGACTGGTTGGCAAAATAGATCCCCAAACCAATAAAGCTGGCTATAGCCAGAAAGACCAGGCCGATACAGACTAATTGGACTTTTCTCAATTTAACCCATTCTTGTGCTAGATAGTCTCTCATGCGAAGGCCCCCTTTCTGGCAATCATGGCCCGGATGACAACCGCTATGATAGCTAGGTAAAGCAAATAAAGCAGTAAACGTAATCCCAGATACCCATCCAAAACATAGGTATAAGTCATACTATCAACTAGGCTGAATTTATAGGGGGCTAAGTAGCCTGCCCCTAAAAAAGGTAGGATAAAACTCCCAAGCGCTGAGGTTTTTGAGGCTAAAACCAGGCCAAAAAAGCCACCCATAAAACCTAAGGATAACAAAAGCCCTTGTTTTTCGATCACCAACGCCAGGAATAAATAGAAGTAGATTAAGCTGAGACTGGCTAGAAATTGTCCAATCACTTGCAGGAGACTGATTGACAGAGGAACATGGACCCCATGGCTATAGGCATATAGGGTCACAAGCCCGGTTTGGACGATTGCAATTAGCAGGAAAAATAAGGCCGTGAGGAGCAATTTACTATCAAAAATCTTCAGTGTGCTTCTGCCATTGGCATTTTGCAGTTTAAAGGTCTGCCCCATTCTTTCATTGTTAACGATCCGACTGGTAAAAATACTAATGGCTATGGGGAGTAAGAGGCTATTAACGGTCTGATTATTAAACAAGACCCCTACCGCATCTAGTTGGCGGCTGGAAAACTCACTCCCCACACTGACTAGATTCCATAGCAAGGCCACCAGCATCAGGATGGCTGCGAGCGAAAATGACCGGGTTCTGCGACTCTTTAAAAGTTCGATTCCTAAAGCTTTCACCATCCTATACCTCCTTGGTTAACTGTAGAAAAATATCTTCCAGACTTTCCTGTTTGGACTCGATTCTAAAAAGCGGGAAACCCATCTCAACCAAGGCTTTGGCGATCAAGGCGACCTGGTCATCAGTCGTCCGATTGATTTTCAGAATATGGTCCGCCACTTCAAAGTCATTGGGCCCATAGTATTGACTTAACAAACGCTCTACTGACTGGCTTTCAAATTTTCCGCGAAATTCGATCCAATGATTGGCATTGATTTGGTCAATTTCACCTTCGTAGACCAGTCTTCCGTGATTAATAATCCCTACACGATCAGCCATCTGCTCAATTTCAGATAAAATATGACTGGAAATCAAGACGGTCAAACCCTGACTCTTGGCCAGATTAATAATCAACTCTCTGACCTCGTGGATACCGCTAGGATCTAAGCCGTTGGTTGGCTCATCAAGCAGTAAGATTTGGGGTTGCTTGACTAAGGCAAAGGCAAGGGCTAAGCGCTGTTTCATCCCTAAAGAATAGTCTTTGGCCAGTTTTTTCTGATTTTTCTCTTCAGCTAAGCCAACTAATTCAAGGGTTTCCAAAATATTTTGCTTATCAAAACCCAGCATTTTTTGAAAAACTAAGAGATTTTCATATCCGGTTAAATTGGGATAGTAGGAGGGCTCTTCAATCATTGAGCCGATGTCATTTAAATAAGCCCTATTTGCTAGAATGGATTGACCGCCGACTTCAATCTGACCCGATGAGGGTGGGATTAAGGATAGAATCATCTTCATGGTGGTGGTTTTTCCGGCTCCGTTAGGTCCCAAGAAACCATAGATTTCTCCTTTTCTCACGGTAAGATGATCCAAGTCAACCGAATGCTGGCCATTAAAGTCCTTCTTCAAATTTTTAACTTCAATCATATTGGTCATGTCATGCCTCTTCCTATCAGTAAAAATCATTTGCAATATACTTTTTAGATCATATCTCATTATAGGTTGAAGCAAGTAGACCAGCCTTTACCTAAACTTACAAATCGAAGGGGGAAGCTTACAGTTTTGTAAGGTTAATTGATGTTTATTAACTCAAGGCCTGACTGCGCTTAGCTGTGCTTATATCTACTCCACGGTCCCAGAGAAGATCCTTTCTTTAACTTCAAGCCAAAGAAAAAATGTCATACCATCACTGATATGACATTAATGATAAAAATTCTCATCAACACGATTTGACAAAGTACCATTGTTTATCGACATGATTTTGATCTCAGTCGTTGTCTTAGCCCCTAATAATGGCGACAATGACCTCTTGCAGGGCTTGGAGGCCTTCCGCACTGACAAATTCGTATTGGCCGTGGAGGTTTTCCCCGCCGGTAAAGATATTAGCGGTAGGGAGGCCCTTGAAGTTGAAGACACAGCCATCCATGCCGCCACGGAAGGGTTGGACATCAGGTTCAATGCCACAGTCCCGGTAAGCCTTCAGCGCCCGTTCCATAACGTAGGGATGGTGGTCGAGAACTTCTTTAATATTCTTGTACTGGTCCGAAATTTCATAGCGGATCCGCGGCCGTTTATACTGGCTATTGATCTTATCCACCACTTGGGCAAAGATTTCCTTACGTTCCTGGAACTTGTCCGGGTCATGGTCACGGATAATAAAGACTTGGTGAACCTGACCTAAGTCCCCACTTTGTTCGGTTAACATGAAGTAACCCTCATAGCCATCGGTCTCTTCAGGCACTTGGTCCTTGGGCAGGTCGTTGACGATCTGAGCCCCTAGGTGCAAGGGATTAATGGCATTGCCCTTGGAAGAACCGGGATGGACACTCTTGCCCTCGATCCAGACTTCTACCTGGGCCGCGTTAAAGGTCTCTCCTTCAATCTTACCCACCCGGCCTGAATCTGGTGTATAGGCAAAGTCGGCCCCAAAGCCTTCCACGTCAAAACGGTAGGCCCCTAAAAGGCCAATTTCTTCATCGACCACAAAGGCGATTCTGACTTTGCCGTGCTCAATTTCGGGGTGGTCTAGGAAGTATTCCATGGCCCCAATGATCCCCACCATACCAGCCTTGTCATCAGCACCAAGCAGGGTGGTCCCGTCACTGGTAATCAGGGTCTGGCCCACATAGTCTTTGAGAAAGGGAAATTCGGCCACTTCCATGACAATCCCTTCATCCTCGTTTAAAACAATGTCCTCGCCGTCATAATTTTCATGGACCTGGGGTTGAATATTTTCCGCATTGAAATCAGCCGTATCCACATGGGCGATAAAAGCAATCACGGGGTAGTCTTTGTCAGTATTGGCTTCTAAGGTCGCCGTCACACAGGCCCGCTTACGGTCAAAATCGACCTCACTTAGACCCAGTTCCTTCAGCTCTCCAGCAATGCTTTCTAAGAAGTCCAGCTGACTTTTACTACTGGGAAAGCTGTCACTATGCATATCTGAGCGAGTATTAACCTTGGCATAGCGAATAAAACGCTCGCTTAAACTTTCAGACATGGTCTAGCTCCTTTCTCATAAGCTTTTACAGCTATCTTTCACTGTTTATATCAAATTGTCAAACCTTTTGTGCAATAAAAATCCGCACTCAGACAATAGGTATATTTGATTGTAGAAAAAATGAGGCCTTATGACATCGATCTTTTCTGACCTTAAAAGCAAAAAGTGCTTTTACCCATGTTGATGACACAGGCCTAAGCACTTTCGGAGTGATTTTTGAAATATCGTTTGTTATTACAATGATTCTTTTCTTTACAATGTGTCCTTCTTTTCCACGATTAGGTCTCAGCGCTTGGATTTGTTATTCTTCCCCAGCCAAGCGAAGAGACAACCCACAAAGACTGCTCCCAATCCTAAAACCAGCCAATCCTGAGTCTCACTATCCAAGCCAGTCTTAGGTAAATCCGCTTTTTTATGGACTTGTTTTTGACCTGGTTGGTATGGATTTGTGACAGGATGTTCCACTTTTGTTGAGGTCATCGGTGGTGTCTCTTGCTTCTTTGGTTTATCCGGCGGCGTCACAGGTGATGTTTCCGGTTTCTTCGCTTTGTCCGGTGGTGTCACAGGTGGCGTTTCTGGTCCCTTTGGTTTATCCGGAGGCGTCACGGGTGGCGTTTCTGGTCCCTTTGGTTTATCCGGAGGCGTCACGGGTGGTGTTTCCGGCTTCTTCGGTTTATCCGGTGGCGCCACAGGTGGCGTTTCTGGCTTCTTCGGTTTGTCCGGCGGCGTTACAGGTGGAGTCTCCGGTTTCTTCGGTTTGTCCGGAGGCGTCACGGGTGGCGTTTCCGGCTTCTTTGGTTTATCTGGTGGCGTCACGGGTGGCGTTTCTGGTTTCTTTGGTTTATCCGGCGGCGTCACAGGTGGCGTTTCCGGCTTCTTCGGTTTGTCCGGAGGGGTTTGTGGTTCTTCTGGAGGATAAGCTTGGTTAACTACTTTAAAGCCGTCCTTCATCCTTCCTAAGTAAGTCACTTTAAAACACTGTCCAGCGACTTGTATCGATCCCTTGTATTCATCTACTTCCTTAATACTGTATTCATAGACTTTGGTGTTTTCAATCGATTCGTAAACTGGCAGGTCTTTGAATGAACCGGACCAGTGATTTTCCGCTGACAAGGTCAGCTTCTTACCAGTCGCTTGGCCATCACGGTAAAGTTCCACTTCAAGTTTATCTACTGGCGCGTTCAGCGATTCACCCTGAGAATTCAGCCAGGTCTTCGTCACTTTAAGCTCTCTGGTTGGAGGTGTCATTGGTGTCCAGGATGGCGTTTCTTGGTTGAGAATAGTGAAGCCATCCTTCATTGTCCCTTGATAGCTCACCTTGAACCATTTTCCAGCGACTTGAATTGAACCCTTGGCTTCGCCTACTTCTTTAATACTGTATTCGTAAGCCTTAGGGTTCTCAATCGATTCATAAACTGGCAGGTCTTTGAAAGATCCGGCCCAGTGATTTTCCGCTGACACGGTCAGTTTCTTACCAGTCGCTTGACCGTCGCGGTAAAGTTCCACTTCAAGTTTATCTACTGGCGCGTTCAGCGATTCACCCTGAGAATTCAGCCAGGTCTTCGTCACTTTAAGCTCCCGAGTCGGTGGGGTCATTGGGGTCCAAGATGGGGTTTCTTGGTTAGCCACTTTGAAACCATCCTTCATCGACCCTTGATAGCTCACCTTGAACCACTTTCCAGTCAACTGAATTGCACCCTTGTCCTCGCCTACTTCCTTAATGCTGTATTTGTAAGCTTTGGTGTTTTCAATCGATTCGTAAACGGGCAGATTCTTAAAGGCCCCAGTCCAGTGGTTTTCTGCCGACAAGGTCAGTTTCTTACCAGTTGCTTGGCCATCACGGTAAAGCTCCACTTCAATGTTATCGATTGAAGCTTTCAATGCCTCAGCTTGGGCATTCAGCCAAGCCTTCGTCACTTTAAGCTCCCGAGTCGGTGGGGTCATTGGGGTCCAGGTTGGCGTCTCTTGATTGAGAATAGTGAAGCCACCCTTCATTGTTCCTTGATAGCTCACCTTGAACCACTTGCTAGAAACTTGAATTGAACCCTTGTCTTCACCCACTTCTTTAATACTGTAGTCGTAGGCTTTGGTGTTTTCAATCGATTCGTAAACGGGGAGGTCATTGAAAGCTCCACTCCAGTGGTTTTCCGCTGACAAAGTCAGTTTCTTACCGGTTGCTTGACCATCACGGTAGAGTTCCACTTCAATTTTATCTACTGGCGCGTTCAGCGATTCACCCTGAGAATTCAGCCAGGTCTTCGTCACTTTAAGTTCTCGACTCGGTGGCGTCATTGGCGTCCAGGTTGGCATCTCTTGATTAAGAATGGTAAAACCGTCCTTCATCGTCCCTGAGTAAGTCACCTTGAACCATTTTCCATCAACTTGAATAGCCCCTTTATCTTCACCTACTTCTTTAATACTGTATGCGTAGGCTTTGGTGTTTTCAATCGATTCGTAAACTGGTAGGTCTTTGAAAGCTCCAGTCCAGTGGTTTTCTGCCGACAAGATCAGTTTTTTACCAGTGGCTTGGCCATCACGGTAAAGTTCTACTTCAATTTTATCAACTGGCGCGCTCAGTGACTCGCCTTGGGAGTTTAACCAAGCTTTCGTCACTTTGATTTCTCGTCTTGGTATCCTGAATGGGATTTCGGTGTTGGTAATTATGAAACCTCGACTGACATCACCAGCTACATTTTGTCTGATATCCGTCCGATATCCTGCCACAGGGGCTTCTTCTACGGTATATTCAATGGGACTGCCGTCTGACTTGAATTTAGCTAGATTTTCAAAAGTATGCATCCAGAAGGTATCAACTGAAATTTTGCCTTCTTGAATCTTTTCACCGTCTGCTTTTAAGAAAACGGTGACCTCCTTTAACATCTTCCCTATCCAAAACTTAGTGACTGGAATTGATAGTTTTTCTTCTACCTTTTTATTAGTAATAGATTTAATGGCCAAGTTCTCTGGATTATCAAAGTCTTTGGCCCCGACAGCTATGGGACGAGGATCCAATTGATAGCCGACTGGTGCTTGACTTTCCTTCAAGGTGTAAGCATCTCTCAGTAGGTTTTTAATCACGATTTCTCCCGCTTGGTTGGTCTCATACTCACCAATAAGGGCGCCAGTACGGTTGCGAATCAGCTTAAATTTAGCGCCTGCTAAGGTTTTATTGGGATCCGCTTGATCCGACTTGATCAGTTTAATCTGATAAACATAGCCTTGGGCCTTACCCCCAGCGGAAATATAGCGATAACGACTGATGCCTTCCTCATTGTTAATCCCATCGCCAGTAAGTCGCACGTAATTTTTAATGACTTCTCCGTCAAGAGCTTGGTAGTCAATTTGGGCCCGGTAGGTAATCATCAGGCCTTGATCAGGTCTTAGGCGTCCAAAGTGAATGTTGAAACTTTTATCATTCTCTCCCCAAGTAATCTTCACTTGGGAGGTCACATTCCTCCCATAGTTAAAATCAAAATCACTTTTATTATCGTTCCACTGCCACTTGCCCATATACACGCGCAAACTATTCTTGAGGTATTCCACTTTTTCACTGACTAAGGCGTCTGAAATGACCCCGTTATAAATGTCTTGTCCCTTGCGATTAATCGAAATCCGATACTGGATGATATTATCCCTTACTCGGCTTTTCCAGGCATCCTTTTGTAAAGGATAAGCTTTGGCTCGTTTGACCCCTTGCCAACGTATATTCCCAGCAAAGATCAGCTGGTTACCGATTTTAAAATTCAGAGGAATATTTTTGGCTTTCTTCTCCTTAGTATGGTCAACCCGGGTGGAGAAAAATAGGGTCCCCTTGATCCCCGAATGTTTTTCGACATAGTCAGTGTAGGAAAGGGTAAGGGTCTTGGATTGTGGATTAACATAACCTCTAGCAACCACTGCCCCGGTCGAATCCTTGACGCCAAAGCGATCAGGGGTATCTTTAAAGACCAGCTCCTTAGGCAACTGAATCGTGGTGATATCTCCCGCTTTAATGGTATTATCCGGAAGTTGAAAGTCCATATTGACCTTAATCGTCATCCATTGGTAGGCGCTATTGACTTGCTGACCATTTGCCTTGGTCACGCTTACCCCTGTAATCACATCGTCATGGTGCTTTGGGGCACTTCTTTCTGCCACATCGACAGCCTGGTCGAGTAGCTTGTCTGCTTTGTCCGCTTCCCTAGTGGCTGAGGCTTGCGCAGGCTCTTCGATATCTTTAGGAATTTCCTCTTCTTTGACCCGCTTAGTCTGGATCGTTTTAGTGGAAGGCCTTTCTTCCTCAGTCACTCTAGGATTGATGGCATGTGCACCATCACTAGCTACTGCACTTGCTTGGACTGGTTGGGTATTTTCCTTTAATGTCGCTGGTTCTTGTTCGCCTCCTTCTTTCACATGGCCAGCAACTTGACTCGTCGTGTCCTTCTTCTCGATTGAATTTACTTCTTTGTGAGATTCAGAACTTGGAGTGCCCTTATCCTGATCATTTACCTCATTTATTGCCATAACTTCCTGATTAGCAATGGGCGGTCCCAGCTCCTTAGCCTCTACTCGAGTCGGCATGAAACTGAAAATTAACATTGCTATTGCCAATAATAAAGCAGTAAATCCCTTCTTCATTTTTCAACCCTCCTCAATCAATTTTTAAAGCAATCAAAAGGTCTTAAGCAAAAAGATAAGGGTTAATAAAACCAGGATATTACTAACCATTCTTGCCCAAGCTTTCCCGCTTTTGACTTAGGAAAAGGCATCATGATTCCAATCATTTCTGTTTTTCACATTTATTTTAGCACGTTACCTAAATAAAAACTATTTAAAATTGAAAACGTTTTAAATAAGTTTATTTATTATTAATTCTTGTTCATAAACACAAAAAGCCTGCTAAGACTTATTGAATGACTTCAGTCTTAGCAGGTAGATAAGAAAGCTTCTATTAAAATTTGCTCTGGACATTTTTCTTCTAAACCTGCTCCAAGCGCAGAGCAAGCGTCCTCTTCAGAAAATTCCAACGCACAGCTTTCCTGTGCTTATGGTATTTTCCTCCAGCGTTTCACTTTTTTGTTGTCAGCTCGCACTCTCTTCTAAACCTGCTCCAGTCACAGGACGAACGTCCGCTTCAAAAACTGGTAACGCTCAGCTTTGCTGAGCTTATCCCAGTTTTCTCCAGCGATTTCGTCCTTTGGTGTGACTGTCGCACTCTCTTCTATTGGATGGGTTTCTTATTGGGCAAACCGGCCTTGCGGGGGTATTTATTGGGGGTTTCTTTACGTTTTTCAATGACTAGGAGATGGCGTTCGCCGGCTTGGCCAGGGAGTTCTAAGGCCAAGTCTTGACTAAACTTGCCCCCTAAAGTCGCAATGGCCTTCTTAGCATCAGCGATTTCTTCATCCGCCTTGGCTGCCTTCATGGCTACAAAGAGGCCGCCTTTTTTCACTAGGGGTAGGCAGTATTCACTTAAAACGCTCAAGCGTGCGACTGCCCGGGCGGTGGCTAGGTCAAATTGCCCGCGGAAGGCCTTATTTTGTCCAAAATCTTCGGCCCGGTCATGGTAGGCTGAAACGCCTGCTAGTCCCAGTTCTTCCGTCACAGTTTCAATAAATTTGATCCGCTTGTTCAAGCTGTCAACAATACTGACCTGTAATTGGGGAAAAGCAATCTTGAGCGGGATGCTGGGAAAACCCGCTCCCGATCCCACGTCAACCAGCTTTTTACCCGTCAAATCGGTCTCCAAGCTAAAAGCCAGGGTCAGGGAATCATAAAAGTGTTTCAAATACACTTCATCGCGGTCGGTAATGGCGGTGAGGTTAATCTTTTCATTCCAGGAAACCAGCAGTTGGTAGTAGCTCTCAAATTGTTGCATTTGTAAATCGGTCAGGTCAATCCCCTGCTCAACCAGGGCTGCCTTAAATTCTTCTGGGTTCATGTCAAATCCTCCTTTGACTTTATCCCATTCATTATAGCATAGGCAAGCTCGGTCTAGAAATCATCGCCAAGGAATCATTTTTGTTCTTCAAACTAAGATAACTTGCCTTCCTAAAAGAAAAAACTTGCGCTCCTTTCCCCTTCATCTGCTAAGCTATATGAGTAAAGTAAAATTGCACGTGGAAAGGAGCCCGTAAGATGGGACTGACTTATCTCGGTGAACTTTTCATTCTCATGATGGAAAGGGTCGGTTTGATTGTTCTCTTAGCCGTTCTCTTAGTTCACTTCACCTATTTTAAGAAACTACTGGTACAAAGAAATTCGCCTAAGCGAATGTTGTCTTTAATTATTTTGTTTGGCTTTTTTGCCATTCTCTCTAACTTAGTCGGGATTCAAATTACTTCAGAAGGCCTCAAGTATTCTGGCTTGCTGACTCAGATTTCTCCTAATTCATCCATTGCTAACACCCGGTCCCTAGCCATTGGGGTGTCCGGATTTGTCGGTGGCCCCTGGGTGGGAAGCGCGGTCGGCTTAATCGCTGGTGTTCACCGCTTCTTCCAAGGTAATGGATCCAACGCTTTCTATATGGTCTCTTCACCCCTGATTGGTTTTCTAGCCGGTTACGCGGGCAAAAAATCTTCCTCCAGCAATGCCTACGCCCCCTTCATCAAGCCCATCAAGGGGTCACTAGTAGCAGTGGGCTTAGAATGTATTCAACTGCTCTTTATCGGAATCTTCTCTCGGGAAGGTTGGCCTCTGGTCCAATTAATCGCCCTGCCGATGATTCTCTTAAACAGTGTGGGGACCTTTATCTTCCTCTCAACAATTGTCAATACCCTGATCCAGGAAGAACAAGCTCGGGCCGTCCAAACCCACGATGTCCTCGCCCTAACCATGCAAACCCTTCCCTACTTGCGGTCAGGTCTGGAAGGGCTCAAAGGGGAGAAAGCTCAAGAACTAGCAACCATGATCAAGGCCTCCACCAAGGTTTCGGCGGTTTCTTTGACCAACCAAAGCAAAATCCTGGCCCATGTTGGAGCGGGGATCGACCACCACTTTCCCAGCCACGATGTGATTACCGAGCTATCCCGGGAGGTCATTGAATCGGGACAGATGCGGATTGCCCACAGTAAGAGCGAAATTGGCTGTACCCATCCTGATTGCCCCCTAGAAGCCGCTATTGTGGTGCCCTTGAAGTCCAACCAGCAAGTCCTCGGTTCCATGAAGCTCTACTTCACTAACCCCAGCCAGCTCTCCTATGTGGAAGAGCAACTCGCCCGTGGTCTAGGGGCCATCTTCTCCATGCAGCTGGAACTGGGGGAAGTCCAACTACAAAGTAAGTTACTCCAAGATGCCGAAATTAAGTCCTTACAAGCCCAAGTCAACCCCCACTTTTTCTTTAATACCATTAATACGATCCTGGCGGTGATGCGCTTTGACCATGACCGGGCTCGTCAGCTCCTGCTCCAATTAACCACCTACTTCCGCCATAATCTCCAAGCCAGCCGGCAAACCAAGATCCCGGTGGAAAAGGAATTGGAACACCTCTATGCCTACCTGTCCTTGAATGACGCCCGTTTCCCTGACCGCTACCATATTGAACTGGACATGCCCGAGGCCCTTAACCAATATCTCCTGCCGCCCCTCTGTATCCAGGTCCTGGTAGAAAATGCGATCCGCCACGCCTTTCCCGACAAGAAGGACAATAATACTGTAGTCATTGAAATTAAGAAGCTGGACGACAAACTGGAAATTGTGGTCGCAGACAATGGTGTCGGGATTGAGGAAGACCAACTCCAACGCCTAGGTAAGGAAAGTGTCGAATCCAAGGAAGGGACTGGGACAGCTTTAGAGAACCTAGCAAGGCGGATTGAGAACCTTTACGGCGACAAAGGCAGCTTCCAAGCCGCCAACCGTCCAACTGGTGGCGCTCGCTTTACCCTGACATTTCCCTTAGAATTAGCTAACAAGGAGGACTAACGATGAAAGTTTTGATTGTTGATGACGAACAAATGGCGCGCCAAGAGCTGGCTTACTTGGTCAAGGAACACGACCAGGTTAGCCAGGTGAAAACCGCCGACAGCATTGACCAAGCCATCACCATGATGTTGGATGAAAAGCCCGATATCCTGTTTTTAGACATCCACCTCGAGGGCGAAACCGGCTTTGACCTGGCAGAGAAATTAAAGGCTGTCCATAACCCACCCTATCTCATCTTTGCCACAGCCTATGACCAATATGCCCTGGAGGCCTTTGAAGCTAATGCCAATGACTATATCTTGAAACCCTTTGAAGAGTCCAAGATCCATGCCGCCATCGATAAATACTACCAAAGCTTGGAACGGGCTAATGGCCAAGTCGACCCAGACCAGGAAAGTAAACGCCATGAGGCTATCCCTATCCAAAGTAATGACCGGGTCTACCTCCTCCGTCCCGAAGAAATCTACCTGGTTTCGGTCCAAGGTCATACCCTCAGTATCGAAACTTATGACAAGACCTATGACATGGCGGGGAGTTTGAGTGCCATTGAGAAGAAATTACCCAAGGACCTCTTTTTAAGAACCCATCGCTCCTACTTAATTAATATCGACCAGATCCAAGAAATCCAACCCTGGTTCAACCAAACCTACCAAGTGACTTTGAGAAACGGCAGTAAGGTGCCCGTTTCACGGTCTTATCTTAAAGATTTTAAGGACCGCCTGCCTATCGAATAAAAATTAAGCCTGTATTTAATGTCCAGGCTCATGTAAGTTATGTTCCAATCCTCGTATCTTATGAATAAAACCGCTTCCATCCTTGTTATTAGGCTAAACTATGATTGTCAGATAAATGAAGAGTTAAAAAATAACAAACAAAGGGAGCGATTCATAATGGAAAAGAAACAAACAGAAAAACAAGAGGTTAAGCAAGCCAACTTTCTAACTCAAGCGGGGATCTTTGCAGTGATTATGTTAATTTCATCCTATCTATCTAAACTATCCCCCATCCCCATGCCAGCTTCAGTGATTGGTTTAATCTTACTTTTCGCCAGTCTCTGCCTAGGCATTGTCAAACTGGAACAAGTGGAAAGCTTATCACAAAAACTGATTTCGATCCTTTCCTTCCTCTTCGTCCCCTCCGGAATTTCCTTAATTAATTCTCTCGGGATTATGGCCACATCCGGCGTACAAATTGTTTTCCTAGTCATCTTCTGGACCATCATGGCCATGGTATTCATCGGTTACATCGGTGAAGGCATTGAATGGGTACGTAAGAAAGTATCCAGCTCACAAGAAAGCAGCGAAAGTTCTTACTCATACAGTAACAATGTCAGCCACTAGGGCGCAGTTGTTCGATCAGTAAGCAGTCAAGAGAAGAAGGAGCGTTCATCAGATGTCAGCTTATTTAGGAATTGTTATTTCATTTGTTGCCTTTGGGATTGGGACTTGGTTATACAACCGCTTTAACCATTTCTTCCTCTTTACCCCACTCTTTGTCGCTATGATTTTAGGGATCGGTTTCTTAGTCGTCACCGGCATCCCTTATGAAGCTTATCAACCCGGTGGAAAGGTGATCATGTTCTTCCTTGAACCAGCCACCATCGCCTTTGCCATCCCACTCTATAAGCAAAGAAAACTACTGGTTAAATACTGGAAACAAATCGCTATTATGTTAGTTGGTGGGATGGCCCTTTCCTTGGTATCACTAGGAATCATGGCCAAGTTAATCCATATGGATAACTCAATCATTGCCGCCCTCTTACCTCAACCAGCGACCACCGCTATTGCCCTACCGATCGCAGAATCCTTAGGCGGTATCTCCTCCATCACTGCAGCAGCCGTGATCTTTAACGCCGTGATCGTTTCCGCAGTCGGTAAAGGCCTGCTCGAATGGCTCCATATCGAAGATCCCGTTGCCCGTGGCCTTGCCTTAGGGACAGCCGGACACACCATCGGAGCAGCCGTTGGTTTAGAAATGGGTGAAACCGAAGGCGCGATGGCTTCCGTTGCCATGGTCGTAGTCAGTGTCTTGACCGTCTTCGTTGTCCCCATGATCGCACCACTCTTTGGTATCTAATCCCTACTTTAAAATACGCACCCTTCAAAAAAATCACTCTAGAATGTGCTCTAGAGTGATTTTTTATTTCTCTTATTTTTATTATTGAGCTGTTATGAAACACAGCTACTTTGAATAAATGGCTTCGAGCAGTAGTGGAGCTTTGAAATTGGTCGTTAGCCATGAACAAGCAAGCGATGTGAAATACGGATAGTTGGCGGCTAGCCATACTAACCGTTTGAAGCTCGCTAGGTGAGGGAAGAAAAGTGTAGCAACGTTGCTGTCGCAACCTTGAACTATATCTCTAAGTCGCTTTGCTCCTAGAGCTATAGCTGCTCGAACCGATGCCATGGCTTTTCAACGACCAGATTTCAAAAGCAGAACGAATGCTCTTTTTTACCATTTATTAAAAAATTTTTTTCGTGACCACTATGGCATAGCGGTCTATTTATAATATTGTCTAAAGACCGTCACCACCAGGGCAGCTCCCAGGAAGAGTAGCATAGCTATTAAGAGGTTAGCTCCTAAGCCTAGGCCTTGGTAGAGGGAAGCGCCCATGACACTGGCCCCCATAATGGAGAGATCAAAGACCGTGGTTTGAATGGACATGGCCACGTCATGGCCCTTGTCCACTTGGCGAATCACCGAATTCTGTAAGAGAGAAGAAATGGGGCCAAAACTCATCCCCCAAAGTACCATGGCTCCTAGTCCAAGGACCGGGTGGCCAGAGAGGACTAGGAAAACAAACATGGCGATAGCTCCCGCTAAGAGGGCCCCTTGCATTAAATGCTTCAAGTGACTGTCAATAAAGCGGGCCACAATCCAAACCGCTAGGAGGGCACCGACCCCAAAGAAGATTTGAGAGCTTTGCAGGGCCAGACCCAGGCGATCACTAATCAATTGAATATAAACATAGACACTATATTCAGCCATCACCATCAAGAAGACCACTAAGATAGCTACCCGGAAACCCGGTTTCTTCAAGACATCAGTCGGTTTAACCCGGCTGTCACTTGCTTGTCCCGGAATCGAAGGAAGAAGCCGCCAAGCCAATAAGCCTAAGACAAGAAAAGCTAGTGCAGTGGCTAAAAAGGCGATCCGCCAACCAGCGACTTGACCTAAACGCGTCCACAGGGGCAAGCCAAGCGAAATCCCAATCGGTGACCCCGCCAGAGCAATGGTCCCGGCCTTACCGCGGTTTTCACTGGACACCATGTCCATAGCATAAGGGCCCAACATGGACCAAAATGTCCCGGCACTGGCCCCACCGATCAAACGTCCCATAAAGGCCAAAGGAAAGTTAGGGGCCAAGAAAACCAGGAAATTCGACAAGGCAAAGCCGCAGGTTAACACGAGTAAGAGGGGTCGGCGGTTGAACTTGGTCACCACCTGGGTCATCGGAATCGCTAAGAGCCCAGCGGGTAAGGCATAGCCTCCCACCAAGTAAGACACCGTCCCATAATCAACTCCCAGGTCATCCCCCATTTGCACTAAGAGGCCGGAAGGTAATAATTCCGAAATAATAGCTAATAAAACTAGCCCCAGCATCACCATCAAGGGCAGCCAGGGCAAGCCTTGCTGTTCTGTATCTGTTTTCATCAATTCACAACCTTTCTCAATCTTTTCCAATAAAAAATCCTGCCGCCCGCATGCAGGATCTTAATAAAAAAGTAGGACAAGAGCGTGCAAGAAAAGTTCAACACTCTCCCCTAATAATCGCCTAACGTATCTTATCGTCAGCAAAGTGGGTGTCAGACAAGTCCACTAAGAAATAATCGTAACGTTTAAACTCAGCTTGGGGATTATTGAGGTCCACGGGATCATCCCAAGTCGTATCGACCCCCAGCCACTGCCCATTAACTTGGACCAAGTTCCAGGCGTGGTCGATGGGCTGGTTCTTGTCGGCGTGTTGATAGGCAATGCCGGTCCGAGCCAGTGACTTGACCCCACTCTCATCACACATAATCTGGAAGAGACCAGCATAAGCCTGGCAAACCCCAGTGCCTTGGGAGAGGATACAGGCCGGCGAATAAATCGAGACACCTTGGACATCATTGCCCTCACCTAGGTGGTAGTGGGCCTTGTCAATAATGGCATCATGGATGAGACGAACCTTTTCATGGTCGCTCTTGCCCTGGATCTGACTGGCAAAGTTGCGGGCATAGTCACGGATGGCCTGGTCAGCAGCAGCGTCATGGTGGAGGCGGAAGGTCAATAAGACCTTCAACTTACCGGGACTGGCCTGGTAGGAATAGGCATTGGCATAGTCCAGGACAATCCCGTAATAAGTCCCATACAAGTCTTGGCGCAAACGCTCAAAGAGGTCTGAGCCACTGGCTTGGGGAGAAGTCACGTCAACCACAAATTGATAGCTCCCCTGCTCTAATTGCCTTTGGACAATTGGCAGGAGGTCGGCATAATCAGCTTCCTTAATCTGGCCAGCCAGGGGGGCCTCTTTAAATTGCTGGATGACTTCCTGCTTAGACGGCGCTTGAGGCCGGCCCTTCTGCTGAGAAATCTTCCCTGGCTGGTCCTTACTAGGAGCTGCCTGACTCTCTTCTTGAGAAGCCGATTCGACCGGCTTAGTTTCACTTTCTTCTATGACTTGGTTAGTCACTTCTTCTTGATCAACCAGCTGGTCTTCTACCCAGTTGAGGGCTTGCTTATGGTCACAGCCCCACAAAAAAAGCAGCATGCTGAAAAACAGGCCGAAAACTTGTCTCTTTTTCATACATACCACCCCATTATAACTTAGTAAAACTGTAAGGCTTATTCTTGTGAGTCAGGTTCTTCAGGAATGATCAAGGCCATCAATAAGTACAGCCAAAAACCGACTGACCCTCCTAAGAAAAGGGCAACGAAGATGATGCGGAAGATAACGGGATCCACATTGAAATACTCTCCCAAACCACCACATACCCCTAAAAAGGTACGGTCATACTTTTTACGATATAAACGTTTTCCATGAAAATCCATCCTTCTAGCTCCTTTCACAGGCTATCCTGCCTTCTAGATACCTTTATTATACCCTAAACGTCAGCAATTCTCATGTCTAAGCGCCAGTTAGGACCAGCTTTTAAACTTTTTAATGAGTAAGCACTCAATAAGGAGCTTTCCCTATTCTACCGTAAAAAGACTTCAGATTCACGGTGCTTTTCCCTCCAGTTGCTATAGCTGTTCGAAGCGTCAGCGAGTTACAGATATAGTATGCGTAGCGGTTTCGTCCTTTGTTGTGACTGTCGCACTCTAGCCAAAACGTGCTCCAAGCGCGAGGTGAGCTCCATTTCAGAAGTCCTTGTAAATCCTCTTTGAGGATTTTCGACGTACTTCTTCCAATGGTCTCCCCTCTTCTTGCGCTTGTCGCACTCTAATGCAAACGTGCTCGCTGACAAAAGTGAACTCCGCTTCAGAAATATTTGGCAATCCTTTTCAAGGATTACCGCATATTTCTTCCAGCGTTTCACTTTTTTGTCGTCAGCTCGCACTCTAGTCCAAACGTGTTCCAAAAGGCAGCCCTGACGTCCGCTTCACTAAAGGTCGACGAATTCTCTATGAGAATTCTTTCGCCCTTTAGCTCCAGCGGTTCAGGGCTCTAGCGGCGTCCTCACATCCTTACAGTCGAGTTCGGAAGGGTGAGGGGATGTCCTTTCAGAAAAGTTGAACGATCAGCAAGCTGATCTTATCATCTTTTCCTCCAAGGAATCGCCCTCCCTGATCCTTCCTCACATCCTTTTCAAACCTGCTCCAGTCACAGGACGAACGTCCACTTCAAAAACTGCCAACGCTCAGCTCTGCTGAGCTTATGACAGTTTTCTCCAGTGGTTTCGTCCTTTGTTATGACTGTCGCACTCTAATGCTTATCAAAGAATCGTTTTAATATTCTTGCTAGGATCCACCAGCCTAGGGCGGAGATGATTAGGGCGAAGACCCAGGAAAAGCGGCTTTGGACGAAGGGGAGGTCCATATTCATCCCGTAAAAACCGGTCACAATGGTGGGCACGGTAAGCAGGATGGAGAGGACGGTCAAGATCCGCATGGTCTCGTTCAAGTTATTGTTCAAGACGTTGTTATAGGTGTCGGAGAGGCGATCGAGGATTTGCCAGGACAGTTCCGTCATTTCCACGAGCTGCTTGGCTTCAATGACCGCGTCGTCTAATTCCTCAATATCAATCCCATCCAAGCGTTTAAAAAGCGAAGGTGAGCGGAATTGTTCCAAGAGAATTTCATTTTGCCGAGCCCCGGTACGGAAATAGGCAATCCCGGTTTCTAAGTCCGACAGGTTGAAGAGGTTCTTGCGAGTCGTTCGGGTCCGTAATTCCTTGGTTAAGAGGTTACGCTCCCGGTCCATCTCCTCCACCAAGGGAAAGTATTCCTTAACAATCAAAAAAAGACTAGAGAAGAGGAACTTATACAGCCCTTCATCCGAGTGGCGGTGGATATAATGCTTCATCAGCTGGATAACATAATCATTATCCTCATGGGCAAAGGTTAAGAGGACATTGTTGCGAATGATAAGGGTCATCGGCAAGGTTTCATAATGGTAGTTCACCTTCTTCTTATTGGCAATATTAAAAATAATCAGCAAGGTATCGGTATCATCATCGTACTCCAAGCGGGCCCGTTCATTCTTGTCGCTGGCATAGGCCAACATTTCTTCACTGATCCCGTAAGTATTCCCAATCTCGAGGAGGTCGTCTAAATCATCCACCGGTAAATTAATCCAGGTAAAACGTTCATCCACTGGTCCATATTCCTTCACTTTTGCCATGGTCTCACTTCTTTCCTCACTTTTTTAGCTATCATTGCCCCACTATTGTAGCACTGAGCCGAGCCTAAAGCTCCTATTAACACTAAAATAGGCTTTTTATTTATCCTTAAAGCGCTTCCAAATTTAACTTGTTTTCTCTCCCTACATATTGTAAAATCGGTAAGGGAATTCCCTATATATAGTTTGCTTACGTCTTAATCTAGGGAATCGAAAAAGCAACCCTTAATAAATTTTTTATAGAAAGGTATAGCTATGAATAAAAAATTATTAAAATTCATCGTCCTTTGCTCTTCTAGCTTGACCCTCTTTTTAGCAGGCTGCCAAGCTGGCGGCGACAGTAAAAACCAGGGCCAAGCCAGTCAAGACAGCTACCAAGTTGGCCAAAGCCTGGTTGCTGCTGACCTGGACCCCTTAAGTTCAAGTTGGTCCTTGGCCAGTCACGGGGTCGCTGAATATGTATACCAACAAAACCCAGACGGCAACCTCTACTCCCGCTATATCGCTGAACTTAACCATGTCGATGCCAATACCTGGCAAGCAACCACAAAAAACGAAGCCAAATTTGCGGATGGCAGTGTCGTTGATGCTCCAGCTTTAGCGGAATGCTTAAACGAGATCCAAGAAAAGAACCCGCTGGCGAATGCCACAGCTGGTAAGATGACCTTTACCGCCGATGATGATAGCCATCTCACCATTACCACCGAACGTCCTACCCAAGTCATGGACTCCGTTCTCGGCGAGTGGACCAATGTGGTCTACAAACGTGACGGCGACCAAGTCATCTACTCCGGCCCTTACCAAGCTAAGAACTTACAATCCGAAGAAAAATTAGACTTGGAACCTAACCCCAACTACCCCGACGCTGACCAAAGAAAAGCGGTCACTATTACCGCCTTTAACGATGAAGCAGCCATGAAGTCGGCCTTCCAATCCGGGGAATTGGACTTAATCGCACCAATTTCACCTAACTTAAAGGAACAACTGGACAAGGCCGGGCAAAAGACCCAGTCCTATGACGCGGGTTACCAATACTTTGCCCTAGTTAACATCCAAAGGCCTCTATTCAAAGAAGCTAAGATGCGAGAGGCGCTTGATTTAGCCTTGAACCGAGAAGACTACCTCAAAGCCCTTAAAGGCGGACGGCTTCCAAGCGGCCTCTTTGCAGATATTTACTCCTTTAACGCCGATGTCCCCCTAGAACATGACACTGAAAAGGCCGAAGCACTTCTCGATGAACTCGGCTGGAAGAAAAATGACCAAGGCCAACGGGAAAAGGACGGCCAAGCCTTAGAACTTAATGTGGCTACCCTGTCCTTCCGTCAAGACTTGGTAACCATTGGTCAAATTCTCTCTTCCCAACTCAATCCGCTGGGTATCAAGGTCAATGTTCAAGCCTTAGACAATGCTGAAGATGTGAAGACCGGGTCTCCTTATGACCTCTTACTTTACAGCCAACACACCGCTCCATCGGGTGAGCCAAGTTACTTCCTCAACCAATTCTTTAGAAGTGACGGATCCAACAACCGCTTTGACTATAGCAATCCGGAAGTAGACCAAGAACTTGACCAATTAGGCCAAGAAGCTGACAGTGAAAAAAGAGATGAAATCGCTAAGTCCATCCAAGAAAAAATCATTAATGACCGCCCTATAATCCGTCTGGTCGACCCAGAATGGCATGCGGGGATTGGCACTGACTTAGGCGACTACCAACTCTATTGTGGTGACTACTACATTGTTAATCCTTCCTTAGGCGTTAATAAATAGGGAAAACTTACACACCGAAAAGACGTAAGCAAGATTTGAAGGAGGTAAGTATGAAGTTAAAAACGCTAGCCAAAGCTCTGGGCTTGCTCTTTTTAATGAGTCTCTTTGCCTTTTTCATCGCGCGCTTAATCCCGGGGGACCCGGCGACGCTCTACTTAGAATCTAAGCAGCTCGCCCCTAGCCCCGAGAATATCCGCCTGGTGAATGAGGAGTTTGGTTTAGATCGTTCTTTACTGGTCCAATATTTCCATTGGGTCAGTCATTTCATCACTGGCGATTGGGGAACTTCCTTCTATTCTAGTCAACCCATTCGTCAAGAAATACTCAACCGCCTACCGGCTTCTTTAACAGTCGGCTTGGGCGGGCTCTTATTAGCGATGCTGGGAAGCTTTTATTTAGGCTTCCTAGCATCGCTTCGTTCTAATGGTTTCTGGGACAAGCTGAGCCGAGGCCTATCCCTAGTCTCCCAGGCCATTCCTAGTTTTATTTTAATCATTGTCTTTATCCAAATTACCAGTGTCCGTCTCCAATGGTTCAAGTTCTACACCGAAGAAAGTCCCTGGGCCATTGTCTTTGCCCTAGTCGTGGTGGCCCTCTACCAAATCGGCCCCCTCTCTCGGATCGTCTGCCGCCACTTTGAAACGACTCAGAAGGAAACCTATATCAAGGCCTTAATCTTACGGGGTTACCCCTTAAGGACTGCCCTGGCTAAGTATGGCTGGCAGGAGTCCTTGTATGGCTTACTGGCTGCCTCCCTGGCCCAAATGAGTTGGGTCATCGGAGGAACGGCCGTGGTGGAGTATTCCTTTGGAGTGGCTGGAATCTCCAATTACCTGGTCCACAGCATGCAGCGGCGCGACTACCTAGTCATCCAGTCCTATATTATGATTGTGGGCTTGTGGATGCTAGTGGTCCAAGTAATCTTCCACTACTTAATGAAGCACCTCAGAAAGGAGACCAGCTATGTCAGCTAAGCAAAAAATCTTAACTGGAAGTCTCCTGCTCATATTAGTGGTATTTTTACTGATTCCCTCACCGGATTATTTCCAAACTGATATGGCTAATATCTTAGCCCCGGTCTCTTCGGCTCATTGGCTAGGGACCGACCACTTGGGCCGGGATGTTTTGGCCTTGATGCAGGCAGGGGCTTTGCGTACCTTGACGGTAGTAGCGGTTGGTGGGAGTCTTTCCTTAATCTTAGGGACGACTTTGGGCATTGTTGCCGGCTATTACGGTGGCTATTGGAAGAAAACTATCCTGCTCTTCGCCCAAGCTCTCTTGATTTTACCTAGCTTCATTATGGCCTTAATTATTACCGCCTTAATTGGACTCACCCCCATGAGCGCAGGTATTGTCTTAGGGATCGGGGCCATGGGGAATTATATCTTCCAGGTTTCCGCCCTCACCGAGGAATTGAAGGAAGAGGAATTTATTATTACCCTGAAGAAACTAGGTCTTTCCAATTATGCCCTGATCAGGGACCACCTGGCCAAAAATTTACAGCCCTACATCTTAACCAATCTGGCCAACCGCTTGAGTGGGATGGTCTTATCCTATGCCAGCCTGGCTTTTATCGGGCTGGGGACGGACATTGTCCAACCCGACTGGGGGACCCTACTCTATGACTACCGACTTTATGTCTTCGAGCGTCCCCTCCTAGTTCTTGCTCCCACTTTGGCCATTTTTATCCTGGCCCTACTCTTCCAAGCCCTGTTTGACCGTCAGGCCGTCTTAGAAAGGTGATGACTCATGGATTCAAAACCCCTATTAAGCATTAAAGCCCTTCAAGTGGCCATCCAAGGGCAAACTTATGTCAAGGACCTGTCCCTTGATGTCTATCCCGGTGAACGATTAGGACTAGTAGGCCCTTCTGGCGCCGGTAAGAGTCTTACCGTTAAGGCCATCATGAACTTCCAAGACCAAGTCCAGGTCAAGGGTCACATCTACTACCAAGGCTTGGGTGACATTGTTGACCTGTCGCCTAAAGACCGCCAACAAGCCTTGCCCCAGGAAATTGCAGTTATTCAACAAGAGGCCCTCGACAGTCTCAACCCCCACTATGATATTGGCTTTCAGTTGGAACTAATCATGAAACAATTTCAATCCCAAGTCGACAAAGCCGACTACCCGGCTGTCTTTGACCGGGTCTTAAAGCAAGTCAACCTCCATCATGCTGACCAGGTCCTAGCCAGCAAACCGGCCCAACTGTCAGGGGGGATGAAGCAGCGGATTGTCATTGCCATGGCCCTCTTACAGAAACCCCGGCTGATTCTGGCTGATGAACCCACTACCGCCTTGGACCAGGTCAACCAAGAAACTTTTATCGACTTGATCAAGTCGGTGAGCCAAGCAGAAAACATTGCGGTGCTCTTTATCAGTCATAACTTAGAACTGGTTAGCCAACTCTGCAACCGCTTGGTCATTATTGACCAGGGTCAAGATATTGAGACCAACAGCGCCCAAGCCATCTTCAAGCGTCCCCAAGCGCCCACTACCCAACGCTTGGTGGAGAGCGTGGCCTACCGGAAAGCGGCCAGTCAGGACTTTGTTAGCCAAATGCCCCAAGGCCAAGCACCGGTCTTAAAAACTCAGGGTCTTAGCCTCCACTATCCCGGCGCAGACAAGCCGGTCCTCCAAGAAGTCAACCTAGACCTCTATCCCGGGGAATTTGTCGGCTTGGTGGGCGAATCCGGTTCAGGCAAGTCCAGCCTGGCAAAGTTACTGACTGGTCTCTATCCTCAAAGTCAAGGAGAGATTATTTTTAAGGGTCGAACCTTAGAAGGTCAGTCTCTAGGCGATTTCCAAGCCATCCAAATGATCTTTCAAAACCCCTACCAGGCCTTTGACTCCCATTACCGGATGGGGGAGAATTTAAGGGAAATCTATCAGATCCCCTCGATCAAAGCCAAGTATCCTTCTCAGGAAGCTTTTGAGGCCAAGTTAAAGGAACTGGCCCAGCGGCTCAAACTTGACCAGAACCTCATGACCAAGTCGCCCAAACAGCTGTCAGGCGGACAAGGTCAACGTTTTGCGATTTTACGGATTCTCCTGGCCCAACCCGACGTCATCATCGCTGATGAAATTCTCTCTGCCTTAGACTGGGAGATCGCCCTAGAGCTGATTGACCTGCTCAAGGACCTGCAAAAGGACCAAGACTTCGCCATGCTCTTTATTTCCCATGACCTAGCCATGGTGAAGATCCTCTGCCAACGCATCTACCAGATCCAAGCCGGGCGACTCAGTCAACTGTAAAATGAAATCAACAAAAAACATCCCTCCCCATCCAGACTAATTAGCCCGGACGAAGAGGGATGTTTTATTTTATAGTTCTTTACCTGTCTTGTTACTAGCTAAAGGCAAACTAAGCCTCGCTCTTTTGATTTGGGTGACTTTCCAAGTAAACCGCTAGGATAGACACATCAGCAGGGTTGACTCCAGATACCCGGCTGGCTTGGGCCAGGGTCCGGGGTTCAATGGTGGATAGGCGGTCTTTAGCCTCTGTAGCTAGGCCTTCGATTTGACTGTAGTCAATATCTTCTGGGATCAACTTGCCTTCCATTTTCCGCAGGCGTTTGACTTGTTTTTGAGCCTTTTCAATGTAGCCGGCATACTTAATGGCAATGGCCACTTCTTCGTAGACCTTATGGCCCAAGTCTTTATCGCCAGGAGCAAATTTCAAGATATCCTCAATTGAAAGTTCCGGCCGGCGTAAGAGTTCAGAAGCCAGGATACCGTCTTTCAAGCGAGCAGACCCCTTAGATTCTAGATAGTCTTGGAGTTCATCAGTCGGTTTCAGACGGGTATGTTCCAAGCGGTCCAATTCTTCATTGACTGCCGCTTGGTGGGCCTTAAAGGCTTGGTAGCGGTCTTCAGTCACCAAACCCATTTCATAGCCCTTCTCCGTCAGGCGCCAGTCAGCATTATCGTGGCGGAGCAGGAGACGATATTCGGCCCGAGAAGTCAAGAGGCGGTAAGGCTCGGTCGTTCCCTTGGTGACCAAGTCATCCACTAAGACACCAATGTAAGCTTCATCACGGCCCAGGATAAAGGCTTCCTTGCCTTGGATTTTTAAAACGGCGTTAATCCCGGCATAGAGCCCTTGACCGGCCGCTTCTTCATAACCAGAAGTCCCATTGGTTTGCCCAGCGGTATAGAGGTTTTCAATCTTCTTGGTTTCAAAGGTAGCCTTTAACTGGCTAGGACGGACCACATCATACTCAATGGCATAACCATCGCGGATGATTTGGGCCTTTTCCATGCCAGTAATGGAATGAACCATTTCGATTTGGACATCTTCAGGCAGGGAGGTTGACAAGCCTTGCAGGTAGATTTCCTCATTGTCCCGGCCTTCTGGTTCCAAGAAAAGTTGGTGTTTGGGCTTATCCGCAAAGCGGACAATCTTGTCTTCAATGGAAGGACAATAACGAGCCCCGACTCCTTCAACAATCCCGGTAAACATCGGCGCCCGGTCCAAGTTAGCTCGGATCAGGTCATGGGTCTTACTGTTGGTGAAGGTTAAATGGCAAGGCACTTGTTCACTCACGGGTAAATAATCTTCATCCGGAGTCATAAAACTAAAGTGGTTGGCTGCTTCACTGCCAGGTTGGACTTCCATCTTAGAGAAGTCGACGGTCTTCTTATCAACCCGAGGCGGGGTACCAGTCTTAAAGCGGGTAATGTCGAAGCCATATTTTTCGGCCAGATTTTTGGTTAAATGGAGGGCCGGTTGAGAGTTATTCGGACCGGCAGAATATTTGAGTTCGCCGATAATAATTTCTCCCCGGGCACTGGTTCCCATGGTCAGAATCGTCGCCTTAGACCGGTAGAGAGCCCCAGTTTGGGTAATCACACCCCGGCAGACCCCATCTTCTACCACCAGGTCATCGACAATGCCTTGGCGGAGGGTCAAGCCTTCCTGTCTTTCCACGGTCCGGCGCATTTCCCGGGCATAGGCTTCCTTGTCTGCTTGGGCCCGCAAGGCGCGAACAGCTGGTCCCTTACCGGTGTTTAGCATCCGCATTTGAATGTAGGTCTTATCAATATTCTTACCCATTTCGCCACCCAGGGCATCGATTTCTCTGACCACAACCCCCTTGGCTGGTCCTCCGATCGAAGGATTACATGGCATAAAGGCCACCATATTCACATCAATGGTCATCAATAGGGTTTCCATCCCCATCCGGGCGCTGGCTAAGGCCGCTTCACAGCCCGCGTGGCCCGCGCCGACCACAATGACATCATAACTTCCCGCTTCAAAAGTTTGCATTCATCCTCTTCCTTCCTCAATCAAGTCGTTCTTCTTATCTTCTGCTAGTGGTATCCATTTTCCTTAACTAGGCAGTAGTCACTTTATAAGCACTAAAAAAGTGTCCACTCCGCCCCCTAAAACAGGACGGATAGACACTTTGACTGTCTAATTATTTAATTTCCTGACAGATTATAGCAGGAAAAGTGGTATTTGTAAAATAGGGGAAGGGGGAAATTAAGGCTTATTTAATCTTTCAAGACAATTCCCAATAGGTTTTCTAGAACTACACTGAGCATTCCAGCTACTGGGAAGATGATCCAGGACCGGCCCCAGTCCTCAGTCCAGAAACTATAACCCAGGTAGAGGGCCAGGACCAAGGGCCAATAAATTTCCATATAGCGGTCAATTTTAGCGTCCACTTCCCGGTCTCCAGTACTTTCGATCAATTCCTCATCTTGCAAGAGGTAGCGGAAGGTGTTTCTGCGACTAATCACCTTGACCAGCTGGTAAACGCCCAATGCCACGATGAGAATAGTCAGACCAAAGCCCAGGGCGAGGGCAGTATTTTCTTCCCTAATCGATCCCCATAAGAGCGGGATGGCCGCCAAGATACAGAGCATAATGCCTAATATTAAGCCCCGCTGGTAGGCGGCTTGGTAACGTTTAAGTCCTTCGCTAGCCAGGCCACTGACCCCATAAGCCGGGGTGAATTGACCTTCACAAATGAATTGGTAGGCCTTTAAGACTTGACTATTCTTTACAAACAGGGCTACGGCAATGGCGACAATGGCCAAAGTCAAAGAGACCCCAAGAATGGAAATTTGCCCTTGAACATAAAACCAGCCCTGGCCTTCACTCAAAATCCCCATCACGGTGACGGGAATCCCGGCTAGGATACAGAGAAAGACCCCGAGTGCCAACTTATGGGCCCCTTTAAAGCGGGCAGCGATAAAAGCATTGGCCTCCTCAACCGATAATTTGGGAAGGGCGACTGCGTCCACCGGGGCATCGTCACCATCACTATAGTCCACCTGGTCTATTTCGTCTTTAATCAGGTAATCAGTAGTTACCCCAAAAATCCGAGCCAGGTCCAATATTTTCTCTAAATCAGGAATGGCTTCGGCCCGCTCCCATTTAGAAATCGATTGCCGGGAAACATTTAATTGTTGGGCCAGTTCTTCTTGAGACCAGCCCGCCTGTTTTCTTAAATATAAAATCTTGTCAGCTAAAATCATGCCAACCACTTCCTTTCAATGAAAGATCCATTATTTATTATTGAAAGCGGTCGACGCCTACCCCTTTCTTTGTCTTAATTATAGGTGATTTGCCTGGGGGCAGCTAGCACCAGTCCGGATCATTGACGCAACCAGGAGTTGCAAGCCCGTCAAATCAAGCTTTTTAAGCTGGATGAGAGTGAAAACATTAAATAAAAATTTTTTAGCAAAGAGTCTTGATGAGTATTTCTTGCGCTTTAAAATCTTACTTGCTAAGAATTAGAGCAAGTCTTGAAAGCAAATTTAGCCATAAAAATCCCCTACTTTCACTTCGATAAATCAAAGTAGGGGTTCTCTGCTTGATAATAGCTATTCAAATATTTTAGAAAGTGTGTATAGACTACTTTCCTAAGCAGAATTGGCTAAAGAGTTTGGTAATCAATTCATCCGGTGCATTTTCGCCGGTGATTTCACCGAGAAATTCAAAGGCCCGGTTAAAGTCGATTTGGATCAAATCAACGGGAGTCCCCATACCAATGGCCGCCTTAGCTTCCCCAATGGCTTGGCTGGCCTTTTGGAGGAGGTCAATATGGCGAGTGTTGGACACATAAGTAGCATCCCGGTCGCCTGTTCGCCCCGAGAAGAAGAGCTGAGAAATTCTTTCTTCCAAGTCATCCACCCCTTGGTCTTGAGTAATCGAGGTTTTGATGATCTCTTCCTGACCAGCATAGTCAGCCAGGTCGTCAAAGCTCAAGGCTGGATCCAAGTCGGTCTTATTGAGGAGGATAATCCGGGTGGAGTCCTTGGTCATGGTTAAGAGTTCCCGGTCCATATCCGTTAAGGCTTCGCTTTGGTTGAGGATTAAGAGCACCAGGTCGGCTTCTTCCATGGCCTTGCGACTGCGTTCTACCCCAATCTTTTCGACCACATCTTCAGTATCACGAATTCCCGCCGTATCCACCAACTTCAAAGGCACCCCCCGTAAGTTGACATATTCTTCAATGGTGTCCCGGGTGGTCCCTTCAATATCGGTCACAATAGCCTTATCTTCACGTAAGAGGTGGTTCAAGAGACTGGATTTGCCCACATTAGGCCGGCCAATAATGGCGGTTTCGATCCCATCACGGAGGATCTTGCCTTGCTTGGCGGTTTGCAGTAAGTTTTGCAATTCAGCTTGAATAGCATCAGCGGTTTGGTCTAAGAGTTCTAGGGTCATTTCCTCTTCTTCGTATTCCGGATAGTCAATATTGACCTCCACTTGGACCATGGCATCGGAAATCTTGTCCCTTAAGGTTGAAATCTTGGTCGACAATTTTCCGTCTAATTGCTTCATGGCTTGGTCCATGGACCGGTCTGTCTTGGAGCGGATCATGTCTTGGACCGCTTCTGCTTGGGTCAAATCAATCCGACCGTTGAGAAAGGCCCGCTTGGTAAATTCACCCGGTTCCGCAAGTCGGGCTCCTTCTCGTAAGACCAACTGCAGGATCCGGTCAGTAGCTACCATCCCCCCATGGCAGTTAATTTCCACAATATCTTCGCGGGTATAGGTCTTAGGCGCACGCAGGACTGTAACCATGACCTCATCCATTTCTTGCTCGCTTTGGGGATCAACAATATGGCCATAGTGGATGGTATGGGAATCCTGGTTGGCCAATTGCTTGGTACCCATTTGGTAGACGGTATCGGCAATAGCTAGGGCTTGGTCCCCGGACAAGCGCACAATTCCAATCGCGCCTTCCCCCGGTGCCGTTGAAATCGCAGCAATGGTATCAAAACCTTCAGTAAACATGGCATTACTCCTCTTCAAAACATGTTTAAATTCAATAAAAAAGTGCCTTTTCTGCCTAGTTTTTGCTTGCAGAAACGACACTTTGACTGTCTGAATAATTTATTTTCTTAATAACTACACCAGCATTATAAGGGCTTTGGACCTAAAAGTAAACTATTAGCGTCCAATTTCTGCCTCCGATAGTCGTCCTTACTCGTCTAGCAGTCGAACTTGCCAAGGAAGTTCTAGGCCAATGCTTTCCATAAAGGCTTCGGACTTAAAGACCGCCTCACTGTCCCCTTGAACTACGATACCCTTGTCAGCGATGGCCAAGTATTGGTCACAGAGCTGGTAGAGAAAGGCCATATCATGGCTTGAGATCAAGAAACGGTGGCCTTCCTTAACCAAATCTTGAATGATTTTAGTCAGGTCCTTGACCCCTGCTGGGTCTAGCCCCACAGTCGGTTCATCCAAGAGAATCATGGCCGGTTGAATCACCAAAATCCCCGCCAGGGCTACCCGTTTCTTTTGCCCATAGGACAAGGTTTGAATGGGACGGCTGGCCAAGTGATCGATTGCCAGGGCCTTGAGGGCACTCGCCACTCGGTCTTTAATTTCAACCGGGTCGCGCTTTAAATTATGGAGGGCAAAGGCCACATCGTCTTGAACCGTGGGATAGAAGAGTTGTTGGTTAGGGTCTTGAAAGACCATATTGACCGCTTGACGAAGTTGGTAGAGGTCCTTCTTCTTATAGGAGAGGGGTTGGCCTTGGAAGAGCACCATCCCTTTCTCCACCGGAATCAGACCAGTTAGGATCCGCATCAGGGTGGTCTTTCCGGTCCCATTAGCCCCCATCAGACCGATCACCTGGCCCTTGGAAAAATCATAGGAAATATCTTCAAATACAGTATGCCCTTGGTAGGCAAAAGATAGGTGTTTGACACTTAACATAATTTCTTCCTCACTTATTATTTTGTAAGCCTACAAATCCTTATACCCTAGCCATTTTTAGCCCCATTTTAGTAGATTAAACTAATCCAGGTAAAATTCATCCTGGTAGAGTTTCAAATCTAAGGTGTCAGTCATTTCCGTAAATCGATACAAAGATCGCTCTAAGACTACCTTAGCCAGTAAGGCCAAAGAATGGATAGACACTCTAGGGTGGGAGTAGCCATAGCGCAAATTTTGGGCCTGGTAGACCACCACTACATCATCTAAGAGGACAAAGATAAAGCGATACATCAAAAGGACCAGTTCAATCACCACATAGGGGATATGGGCTTGCTTCATCAATTGTAAGATCTGCTTTAAAGGCGTGGTCAAGGTAAAGAAAAAAGTCACCGTGATCGCCGTCAGTGCTCTAATGATTAGGGTCAGAGTATAGGAAAGCTGACCACTTAACAGCCCCAGGTAATAATCCCCTAAGGGTAGCGACCAGGAGAAAAGGGCAGGCTCTTGGCTAACAGACACCAACAAGGCTAGGCTAGAAAAGGCCAGAAACAAAACCGGACCAATGTATAGGTTTAAATAAGTGCGAAATCTAATCGGTACCAGGTAGAGGGTGAGGGCCATAATCAAAAGGGTATAAACCACTTCTAAGCTATTCCAGCCCGAAAAGGCCACTAGAATTCCCAAGAGCCAAAAGACAAATTTAAACTTGCCGGACTTCTTGGCCCACTTGGATTGATAAGTATAACGATCAATCCCCATAACATCACACCTTTTCACTAATCATTTGCTTTTTAAAAGAAGCTGGGCACAGAACCTCAGCTTCTTTATTGAGAATACACTTAACTGGTTTATTTTTTACCTTGGTCTAAGCCCTTGTTCTTACCTAAATAGTATCCAACGATCCCACAAATAATCCCGGTCCCAATACTACCTTGTAAGGTAAAGAGTAAGCTTTCAATTTCACCGGAAGCCGGTTCAAAGATGGGTTCAAACCAAGGGGTATAGGATTCGTCTAATTCCCCAATCAATTCTTCAGCCCCACCATCGGAACCTTCGTATTCACCATCAATGGTAAACAAGGGGATAAACATAATTAATAGGGCTAATAAGATGAGTAATAAATTTTTCTTTTTCATCTATTTCTTCACCTCTTTCAAGACGGTGTCGTTGATCATATTCACCATTACCACGGAAAGTAGCCCTTCAACAATAGCTAGAGGAATTTGGGTAATCATAAAGACCCCCATAAATTTCATAGCTGCCGCAAAGATCCCTAAGGCAGGGTCAGGGTGAGCCAGAGCCAATTGGAAGGAGGTGGTCATATAGGTGGCCAAGTCAGCTAAGGCTGCACAGAGGAAAATATTGACACTACTTGGTAGGTTGATTTTTTCGCCTAAACGGTAAACGGCATAACCAACAAATGGTCCGACAACCGCCATCGAGAAAGCATTGGCACCCAGTGTGGTTAAACCACCGTGAGCTAGGAAGAGGGCTTGGAATAAGAGGCAGATCGTCCCTAAAACGCTAATCACCCCAGGACCAAATAAATAGGTCCCCACACCGACACCCGTAGGATGGGAGGTTGACCCAGTCACGGATGGAATTTTTAAGGAAGATAGGATAAAGATAAAGGCACCACTGAGGGCTAATAAGACCTTATTTTTACTATCCTTTTTGACGCTTTCCTTAATTTGGTAAACCCCATAGCAGAAGAAGGGAATGAAAATCGCAAACCAAATGATTACCCATTTCAGTGGCAAATAACCCTCCATAATGTGCATGGCGTGGGCTGGTTCAGAAAAGGCCACTAATAAAAACAAGAAAGCCGCTAGAAATAACTTTAGGGCTTGACTTTTAGATAAATGCATTAAAAATTTCTCCTTTTTGATACACTAAAATGCCTAACAATAACAACCCCCATGGGAAAAAAGGTCAGAAATAAGCGGACTAGTCGCAAAAGCCTTGACCCCCAAGTCCTTGTGAAAGGTGCTGGTCATCCTCCCAGCAATGGTCACTCATGAAACTAGTCCTGAACTTATTTTCTTTACGCAATGTGGCTCGGCGAAGTCACTGCCTTACCCAAGATCTTGTAGCTACGCGAAAATTATACCCCAGATCTAGGCTACTTGCAATATTTTTCACAAGATTAGAAGGATTCTAAAGACAAATAAACTTTATGTTCTCTTAAAATAAAGCAACCTTCTAACCGGTTCATTTTTTAGAATTCTTCTAGGCTATTGATAGGACAAGGACAGGCTTTGTGCTATGATAGAAGTAATAAAATTTAGGAGGAATTTCATCTATGGATGACAGTTTTCTTGTCAGCATTATCATCTTTTTTGTTTGTGTAATCTTATCGGCCTACTTCTCATCATCAGAAACGGCCTTCACCTCAGCTTCTTCGATTCGTTTACAGAATGAAGCGGAATTGGGGGACGACCGCGCTAAACAGGCCCTAGACCTACAAAATCAATTTGATTCCTTATTATCGACGATTTTAATCGGTAATAACTTCGTTAATATTGCTGCTTCTTCCATTGCGACAGTGATCTTTATGGAGTTGATTCCTGAATACGGCGCCACCATTGCCACGGTCTTTACCACAGTGACCCTCTTGCTCTTCTCAGAAATCACCCCCAAACTGATCGCCAAGATTGTCCCTGAACCCTTTGCCAAGTTCTCAACCCCCTACCTACGGGCTATCATGTGGCTCTTCAAGCCCCTCGTCTGGTTAGTTAACCAATGGCAAAAAATGGTCCAACACTTCTTTCCCTTGGAAGCCCAAGAAGGCATTAGTGAAGAAGAATTGCTGTCCATGGTGGATGAAGCCCGGGTCGGCGGTAGTATTGAACATGACGAACAACGTTTAGTCAAGGCCGCTATCCGCTTCGATGACCGAGAAGTCTCCGCCATCATTACCCCACGGATCGATGTTGAAGCCATCGATGTGTCGGACAGTGACCAAGAAATTGAAGCGATCTTTGAAAACCAACCCTATTCCCGGCTCTTAGTCTATGAAGAAGACATCGACAATGTCCTCGGTGTCCTCCACGAACGCGACTTCAACCGCTATTTACGGGAAAAATTCAAACATCCTGAGAAAAAGATTCTCTTAAACAGTCTGCTACTGGATACCTTTTCCATCCCACAAAATATGAAACTGGCCACCCTCTTGCGGCAAATGCAAGCCAAACAAATTCATATGGCCGTGGTCCGCGATGAACACGGCGGCATGATAGGGATCGTCACCATGGAAGACGTCTTAGAAGAATTGGTCGGTGAGATTTGGGACGAGGACGATGTGGTCACCCAAGATATTGAAACCATCGAAGCCGGTCAACACTATGTCTTCAGCGGCGGTTGTGCCATTGAAAAAAGCCAACCCCTCCTCCAACTCCCGCTCAAAGAAGCTAACCTCTACCACACCATTAACGGTTTTGCTACCCACTACCTGGGTAAGCTGCCGGAACTCGGCGACCACTTTGCGGTCGGGGCCTGGGTCTTTGAAGTGGTTGAAGAGGACAAACAAAGAGTTGGCAAGTTAGATGCCAAACGCCTCCCCGAAGATGAAGTCGTTGGCCAAGCCGCTCAATATGAAGAAAGTGACCACGACAAAGAAGAATAATTAAGAGATTTGTTAGTTTCTTCCCAGTTTGTTCACAAGTTCTTCACAATTATCCTTTACTATAAAAGCGTAGTAAATAGATACATTATTTCTATCTTTCTCCTCCCATTATAGAAAGACTAGAACAAAAGACGCCTGAACGCGTCTTTTTTATTGCCTAAAATCAAAAAGAGCTAGTTCGCTGCCAAGGCCCAAGTTGAGGCCAGGTTAAGCGACTAGCTCTTTTTCTTATCTTTTTTACAGCGATTTCGTCCTTTGTTGTGACTGTCGCACTCTTTACTTAGTTGAGTTCGGAAGGGGGAGGGGATGTCCTTTCAGAAAAGTTGAACGACCAGCAAGTTGAGTTCGAACGCCAGCCTTGAAGTTGCTTCAGAAAATTCCAACGCACAGTCGTGCTGTGCTTTTGGTATTTTCCTCCAGCAATTCAAGTCTCTGACGGCGTCCTCACATCCTTATTTCTGATCTTATCATCTTTTCTTCCAAGGAATCTCCCTCACTGATCCTTCCTCACATCCTTACCAAACCTGTTCCAAGCGCAAGGCAAGCGTCCACTTCAGAAAAGGGCGACGAGTCTGGGACAAAAGTCTGCGAACTCTAAAACTAAAAGAGAATCTACAAATTACTTAAGCGTGATTTGTAGATTCTCTTATTTTATTGCTTTTATTTTGCTATATTTTTTCAAATTATTGGCCATGAAGGCCAATCCAACATCAGTTTTAACCCTTGTTTTCCCTCTGAGGTTAAATCGAGTGAACCCTAAAATAGCCTTTATCTGGCCAAAAACTGGTTCAACGTCAATTTTCCGTTTGGAAAAGAGCTTAGATCCTTCTTCAGATAAAAGCTTCTGTGTTTCTATATTCTTTAATTCCTGATAGTTTTTATTATAGTAAAGCGCCTTTTGCGGCGCATTTTTTGGGTCCAAAGGCTTATAAACCTGAATTTCAGAAATATAACCACTCATTTTATTTTTTCGTTTTTGGAGATGACTAAAGAAATAAACCGTGCCGTCAGGATGTGTAAAAGTATTACTTTGCTTATCGTAACTCCAATTATCCATATTTTTAGCTGATTTTTTATGTTTCTTTTTCTGCTCTTTATCAAACCGATTATATTTAATCAAATGGTTAATTTTATGGTTATCTAAATAAGTAAGGTTTTCTTCGCTACCATAACCAGCATCAGCTATAATGCATTTCGGGAAATTAGGAAAACTTTCAACAAAGGGTTGTAAAGTCCGCGTGTCCGTCGGATTGTGGAAAATATCATAATGAAGGACAAACTGGTTTTCAGTCGCTACTTGGATATTGTATCCCGCTTTCAATTGCCCATTCATCATATGATCATCTTTCATTCGCATGAACGTAGCATCAGGATCTGTTTTTGAATAGCTGTTTCTTCCGTTAAATGTTTCAAACTGTTTGGCATACTTTTGTTTGCGGGGTAGAAAATCTTTACTCACTTTACGGTAATGTTTTTTCAAACGACGACGTTCTTGTTTACGTTGATCTGGCCCTTTTACAGGAGTTTCCTCAATATCTTCAGTGAGTTTATCGATTTCATCCTTAAGAACTTTAGATATCTCTTGAAGCATATTTTCTTCTAGATCTAAATTTTCATCATATTGGATGCCAGCATCAACCATCGGTTGAATTTCATTAAAGTAATATTCACGTGAAGTCACTTTTAATTGCTCTGCATATTTTTCAGTTGCCTTTTTCCAAACAAAAGAATATTTATTGGCATTCGCTTCAATTTTAGTTCCATCTATAAAGCAATTTTCTAAATGAATTAATTTCTCTAACTTTAACTGAGTGGTAAACTCAACGAATAAATTTTCTAATAAACATCTACAATTTTCTGAGGAACGGAAGCGATTAATCGTTCGATAGCTAATAACTTGTTGAGCGACTAGCCACTGCATGGGTATATTTTCAACCATTAATTCTTCTATTTTTCTTCCACTAAATACGCCTTTACTATAAGCATATAAAAGCGCCATAATTAAAGGTTTTGGATGATAGGCAGGACGTCCGTCCTGGGTACTGAAGCTTTCAAAATGTTTTTCATCCAGAGATTCAATAAAATTATAGATTGAAAATACAATATGATCTGGATCGATACATGCAGATAATTCTAGTGGAAGTGTTGTTTGATTCATGTTATATTGTATGTACACAAGAAGCACCCCTTAATCTTTAGTGTGGTTACTAATATTATAGCAGGGTGCTTTTTTTATACCTAATTTTAAGTAAAAGGGATAAGAAATTAGTGAAAGCTAACTTCTTATCCCTTTTTATTTCGAGGCTTTTGTCCCAGCCTCTTACGCCCTTTTCTTCCAGTGGTCTTGCCTTCTGGTGCGCTTGTCGCACTCTCTATTTCACTTGCATTCTGGCTCTTAGGGCGTAGAAGATGGCCATGAGGTCCATGACTTCTTGGAGTATGGCTCCGAGTAAGGCCGGGATAACACCAGTCGAAGCAATTAGCATTAAGATAATTGAGGTTACAATCCCAAAGACCACTGCTTGTTTAGCCACTTTCAGAGTGTGCTTAGCAATCTTCACCGCTTGGGCCACCTTGGAGAGGTCATCTTTCAAGATCACTGCATCGGCCGATTCACTGGCTGCGGTTGATCCGTGGGCCCCCATGGCAATCCCGATATCGGCAACAGTTAAGGCTGGGGCATCATTGACCCCGTCCCCCACCATCATGACCGGACGAGACTCTTCTCTTAGGTCTTTGAGCAAGTTAATCTTATCTTCAGGCAGGAGATTAGCATGAACTTCTTCAATGCCGGCACTGTGGGCAATTCTTTGGGCAATGTTTTCATCATCACCGGTCAGCATAATAATCCGCTTGAAATCCAAGCTTTCCAATTCATGGATGGTGGCTGGGGCTTCGGGACGGATTTGGTCGTTAAAGGTAATCCGACCCGCATAAGCGCCGTCAATGGCCACATAGACATTGGTCTTGCCGTCAGTAATCTTTTCAGCTCCGACAAAGCCTGCCTTACCCACCTTGACTTCCTTGCCATCCACTTGGCCTTGGACCCCAGCAGCGGTCACTTCTTCTAAGTGGTTAACGGGACTGAGGTCTAAGCCCTTGTCATGAGCTGCATCCACTAAGGACCGGGCCAAAACGTGGGTCGAGGATTGTTCGGCACTGGCTGCATAGTGGAGAATATGATCCGCCTCAAAGCCTGCTTGGACTTCGATATCATCAACAGCTAAAGACCCCTGGGTAATGGTTCCGGTTTTATCAAAGGCCGCGGTTTTAACTTGGTCGAGTTTTTCCAAGCTGGTGCCTGATTTCATGACAATCCCATTGCGGCTAGAATTACTCATCCCACCCACAATAGCCACCGGAGCAGCAATAATCAAGGGACAAGGTGACGCCACCACCAGGACTTCAGCAAAGCGAACCGGGTCTTTGGAGACAAACCAAGCAATAAAGGCAATGGCATAGGCAATAATGGTAAAGGGCACCGCATAACGGTCAGCCAGGCGGACAAAGGGAGCGGGCTCTTCCTTAGAATTCTCCACCAGGGCCACTAAACGTTGGTACTGGCTATCCTTAGCCGCCTTTTTCACTTCAAAGGTCAAGCTAGCTTCCCCATTAATAGACCCTGACATGAGTTCATCGCCCACGCCTTTTTCCACGGGTTTGGATTCTCCGGTCAAGGACGATTCATCGACAAAGGTCTCCCCTTGGACAATGACTCCGTCCACGGGCACCAATTCATTAGGACGGACTCTAACTTGGTCGCCAACTTGAATCTCATCCACCGGAACAGAATCTACCGAACCGTCGGCATTAATTCGGTGGGCAAATTGGGGGGAGTGTTCCAGTAAGGCTTCCAGTTCCCGACTGGCTTGTTGGGTAGCATAGGCTTCCAGGGATTCTCCCCCAGTCATCATCACTAGGATCATTAAACTGGCCCAATGTTCCCCCACGGCTAGAGTGGCTAGGATAGCGGTAATGGCTAGGATATCCACCCCATAGTAGCCATCCTTTAGAGTTTCGATCATGTCCTTAGCCAAAATGAGGGCCATGATAATCCCCCAAATGGCAATCAGCCAAAAGGCCATAGCTTCCTGGCCCATGAGAAATTGTAGACAGAGAGCGACTGCCCCAGTGACTAAGGTCACGATGAACTGTTGAAAATCAGTCATTTTTCTTCCTCCTTGTTAATCATCTTACTTGCGTATGCTTAGTATACACTAGTTTAGAATATTTCTAAAGTAGTAAAACTTATTTTTTCAAAATATTTCCAAAAGGCCAAAAAGGTCGCTGACTTTGCTTTTTTCTTAAGACTTCTAACCAATAATTTGTTAAAGTAAACTTATGCCAAAAAAATATTCAATCATTAACCAATAAAGGAGGTTAACTTTGTGCATTTTAACCGTAAACAATGGTTATCACTGGGACTAGGCATCATTGCCCTCTGCCTGATTGTCCTCAACTGGTCAACCATCATCTCCTGGCTGGGCCAAGTCTGGTCGATTGCCTATCCGATCACTTTAGGGGCCATGATGGCCTATGTGGTCAATATTTTAATGTCGCTTTATGAGAAGTATTTATGGCCCCATACTGATAAGGACTGGCTGAGAAAAATCCGCCGTCCCATCGCCATTGTCTTGGCGCTCTTAACGATTCTGGCCATTATCGCCCTCACCTTGGGCTTGATTATTCCCCAATTGGTGGCTGTAGTGACCAACTTCATGGAGATCCTCCCCCGCCTCTTCCAAAGTCTCGATCGACTCCTAGAGCGCTATGAGGACCTCTATCCGGAAATTGTCTCCTATATGGGGAACTTGGACCTCAACTGGCAAAACATGGTCCGGCGCACCGTTAGCTTTGCCCAAGGACTCACCTCGAGTTTAATTGGGTCAACCATTGGCGCTGTCACTTCAGTCGCCAGCTGGATCGTCACCATCTTTATTGCCATCATTATTACTTTCTATATTTTGATGTCTAAGGAAACATTGGGCCACCAATTCCATCGGCTCACCAAGGCATATTTAAAGGACAAGCGTTATAACCAAGTCCACTATGTCCTCGCCATGATCAATGACGCCTTCTATAACTTTATCGCTGGCGAAGTCGTCGAAGCTGCTATCCTGGGCTGTATGGTTGGCTTTGGCATGTGGATTTTTGGCTTCCCTTACGCCAGCATGATTGGGGTCCTTACTGGGGTGACGGCCATTATCCCGCTCTTGGGGGCCTATATCTCTGGGGGACTGGGTTTTCTGTTGATCCTCATGCATTCTCCCATCCAAGCCCTGCTCTTTGTGGTCTTTATCGTGGTGGTCCAACAAATTGAGGGGAACCTGATCTATCCCAAAGTGGTGGGTAATTCCCTGGGACTCCCAGGTATGTGGGTCTTAATTGCCGTGACGGTTGGTGGCGGTTTAATGGGGGTCGCTGGTATGCTTATCGGCGTACCCATTGCTTCTGCCGGCTACCGGCTTCTTAAATTTGACGTCAACTACCGCGAAGCCAAAGCCCAAGCTACTGACACTCAAGAAGTCAAAGCTCCTAGCCAACTGGCCCGCCAGCACGACTTCAGTATCCAAGCCTTGGCCAGTGAAGAGGGCTTGAACTAGCTAATAAAAATGTATCTCAACTTTAATCAAAAACCCTTCCCCTAGAATAAAAAAGGGAAGGGTTTTTGCAATTCCTTATATTAAGTAGGCCAGCTAAGTGATAAAATAATGATAGAAGTGAATCGCTTTCATTATAATTGACTAAGGAGGCTTATCATGATTACTACAACTACCCCAAACATCCAAGGCAAGACCATTACCGCCTACCAAGGCATTGTCTTTGGCGAAGTGGTGACAGGGGTCAACCTGCTCAAAGACATGGGAGCAGGTTTTCGTAATGTCTTTGGTGGCCGGTCCAAGGGTTACGAAGGAGAACTGACCCAAGCCCGCGAAGAAGCCCTCCAAGAAATGGCTGACCGGGCCAAAGAACTGGGCGCCGATGCTGTGGTGGGCGTCAAGATGGACTATGAAACCCTAGGCGCTAATAATGGCATTATCATGGTCACCTGCAGTGGCACCGCAGTCAGCTTAAGTGATTAAGTCAGGTGCCTGTCCAGCAAATTATATAAACCATTCCCTGCTAAACAGAGAGAAACTCTAAGTTTTTCTCTGTTTTTTATTAAGGAGACGTTAAGAATCTGTGAAATGAAGCGTTTCCATTTGTGGTTTATCAATATTTCTCCTAAGCTTAAAGTATGTCAATCATATAAAAGCATTTTGAGGAGGACGATTCGATGAATAAGAAATTAAAAATCTCATTAGTTAGTCTAGCCAGCATCTTTACCCTAGCTGCCTGTGGCCAAGCCAATGATGGGGGAGATAAGGCCAACACTGACCAAAATGAAAGCAGCCAAGAAGTTTCTCAAGAAACCAAGGGAGAAACGGCTTCCAAAGAGGAAAATCAAGACCAACAAGAGTCCAAAGAGGGCAATAAGGACCAAGCGGAGTCCAGCCAAGACCAAGAAGGCATTGAAAACAAAGAATATGCCGTCTCTATCGAAGATGCCGTGAATACATTTAACGAAGAAACCGGCGCCCAAGACGTGAAGATCGAAGAAATCGAATTTGATTACGAAGAAGAATTCAGCAAATATACCTATGAAATCCAAGGCTACAACGCTGAAAACGAATGGGACATGCACATTGATCCCGATAGTGGTGAAGTCTTGAAAGTAGAAGCTGAAAAAGAAGCCAATGACGAAACGAAACAACTCGAAGTCACCAGCCTAATCACACCAAAAGAAGCTATGAAAAAGGCCCTCGCCGAACACCCGGACCAAAAAGTGAAGAACTGGGAACTCTCTGTTGATGACAACGGCGTCATCCACTACGAAGTCGACCTCACCAATGTCGATGATGTGGACGTCAATGCCACAAGCGGAGAAATTATAAACAAGTAATCAATAAATAAAAAAATAAGGATCTAGTAGAATAAATCTGCTAGATCCTTTTTACTTAGTCATTGCTTTTAAATGATACCTAAAATAGTTAACTGGAATAACCTTTCTCTTTTTGACTTTCCTGGTAGCTGGTTAACATGGCATAGATACTATAAATCTCCCAATCATTGACCTCAATGCGGTAGAACTGCTTCAAAGGGTAGAGTATGGTATTGAGATAGTTATAGAAAGGTTTATCGTTTAAACGTAATTGGTGAATATCAACGGCAAGCTCATAATCCACTGGATCTAAAATAATCCGTTCAATCATCAAAGCCAAATGCATAGTCAAGGTAAAGTTAATCTTGGGTGGGAGCTCGATTTGAAAACGGTCCTCAAGCTTTTCAATCACGCCGGTTACTTGGGTAATAATAACTTCAGGATTTAAGAATTCTAAACGCGAGGACAAACCCTCCACGGAAAAGAACTTGAGAAAGTCCTTAAACAAAACTTGTAGGTCGGTTAGAGCCACAATATCTTTAAAATAAGTACTTAGATTATCAAAATCATTTTCTAAAAGTTCCAGTAAATTGACATTTTTCACCCTCCCCTGGCAATCCAAGGGCGTCGTGGTGAGGACAAAATAAGTGGCATCAAAGTAATGTTCATTGATATCCTGCTGGTGAATTAAATGAAGAAGCTCATTATAGTTCATCACGATGGTTTTAATATTAGGCTTCAAATACTTTTTCAAAATGTCAGCCATTCCCTCAGCCAGCTCTTCCCCAGAAATACTGGAAATAATAATATTTTTTTGAATATCAAAACCTTCAAAGAACTGAACCTTTGGTGAAAACTTGCCCTCGGTTTCTTCAATAAAATCGGTCATTGAACGTTTTTGGATCAGGTAATTACCAATTTCTAGCGCCAAGGCAGTACTTAGCTGGTTAATGACAAAGAGCTCCCCGCGAATTTCCGGTTTCAAGCCCTTATAGAGGGTCGTCAGTGACCCCATATCCACCAACATAATGATCCCCGACAAAGTTTGATGGTCATCCATCCACTCCTTGACCCGAGCGATCACATCATGAACTGAAGCGGAAAAAGGCATATTAATGGCATCAAAAATATAATTGTCATTTAATTGGTTGGCCACCTTTTGGATGCTGGAAGCCGTCGAATCCCCATGGGCCACTAATAGGGCATGGTAGGCAAGATTTTCATTGACGGCATCCAAGAGCAAGAGACTTAAATACCAGACCAAGTTCTTATAAGCCTTGGGATCAAGCCCTTTACAGAGTTCCCTGGCCAAGGAATAGGTTCTCGAATAATCAGCAAGGATTTGCTTTTTAATAGAACTAGGGAAAGTAATTTCTTGCAAATAAGACTGGTAGGAACTATAAAAACGAATAAAAGTTTCGACATGACCAGCGATAATATTTTTCCCTAAGATGTCTTGGCAGGACTTCACCAAGGTCTGATAGAGAATCACTGGCTCCAAATTGGACTGCTCGATATTATTTAAGTGGTCTTGGGTAAAACCAATAAAATCCGAGCGGACACTATAAATCGACTCTTGGTCAAAAACCTTCTGTAAGGGTTTGATAATTAATTGCTCAATGTCCTCTTGGCGCTTAGACGCTCCTTCCTTAGCGTCGATCGTCAGGACCTGATCAATATGGTTCTGATTAGAAATCAAAAGATAGTCCGCATTTTCCTGGTATTCAAAGGCCTGGGCACATAATAACTGAATATTATTGTAGAGCGACCCGATATTACCAGGATATTTTTGATTAACCAGAAATTCAAAGTCACCAATGTCAATTTTTATGGGCAGGTCTAAGCGCTTAGATTCCTTACGAAAGAGGGTTTCCACTAACTTAATCCGCTCATCATAGGGCCTTTGATGGAAATCAGGGAGCTTAATAGTCAAGGGAATCCGCCGGTAAAAGGTGGGCAAGAGGACTTTTTCGGGATCTTCAGAAGTCGCTAAGACCAAGCGCACCTTGGAATAGACTTCCTCATTTTCCTCACCCAGGGGCCGAAAATAGCCCTTATCCAGGAATTGGAAGAGCTTCTCTTGATTTTCATAAGAGAGCCGATGAACTTCGTCTAAAAAGAGAAGTCCCTGGTCGGCAGTCTTTAGGAGCCCCTCCCGTTTACTATCTGCGCCGGTAAAGGCCCCCTTGACATGACCAAACAAGAGTGAAGACATTAACTCCGGGTTATTGGCATAGTCGGCACAGTTAAAGACGGTAAAACGCTCGGAGCAAGACTTATTCAAAGCATGGAGTTGCTTATAGATCAGTTGAGCCAAATAAGACTTGCCTACCCCAGAATTCCCATTTAATAAAATTGGCAAACCGATGGGAGGATAATTGACGGCCGCTTTAATTTGTTTAATTTCTTCCTTAACCGACCCCTGACTCCCAATAAATTGGGCAAAATAATCAATCTGCTCTTGGCTTTCTTCCAGACGTTGACCTTGAAGAGCTAAAGTCCAATAAACAGGGCGCGAATCAGACTTGTCTACCTTGCCGAGCTTGGCTAAATTATTGAGATAATTACTGGTTAAGGACCGGCTGCGACCAATCGCCTCACTCAAAGCTTGAGTACTTAAGGGCTGGGACTGCTGTAAAAGGATATTCATTAATTCTTTCTGGATGTCTTTCTTCACAATAACTACCCCGTTTCTGAAAAAGGATGTGCGGACGCCGTCAGGGACTTGAATTTTCTGAAGCAACTTCAAGACTGGTGTCCGAAGTCAACTAAAGAAGGCTACGTTTAATTCGTAGCCTCCTAGTTTGTGATTTTTATCACACTATCTATTAAATGATAACTCTTAATATTATACAACCCCTAAAAGGCCCAGAACGACTGAAAGGAGGATAATTCCTAGCATAATCCAGTTAACATTCACGCGTTTATTCCGAATTAAGTAGAAGGCTAATAGGGTCACGGCCATTGGCACTAAACCTTTAAAGAGTTGGTCTAAGTATTCTTGAATCAAAATCGGGTCGCCACCGCCGTTAACGGCAACTGACAAGGTAGTCTTAAATTTAACGTGGGAAGCGGTCATCGAGCCCACCATCATCAAACCAAGCATAGAGGAAGCTTTGGTAATGACTTTCATGGCTCCAGATTCATAGACCTTGCGGATAAAGTTGGTCCCGAGCGAGTAACCAATATCCAGCATGTAGTAATGAATTAGGAAGGCTGGAATATTGTACAGTAGTAGGAAAATAATAGCTCCTAAAGGCGAACCCGTCGACGCAATGGATATCCCAATCCCTGCGGCAATCACCCGTAAAATTCCCCAGAAGAAGGAGTCGCCAATCCCTGAGATGGGTCCCATCAAGGAGGTTTTTACCGCGGTAATGGAGTTAGGGTCAAAGTCATCGGACTCAGCATTGGATCTTTCCATAGCGGCAACAATCCCAGTAATCAGGTTATTTAAGTGCATGGTGGCATTGTACCAAGTGGTATGACGCACCAAGGCATCCGCTTTTTCTTGGTCGGTTTTATAGAAACGATTAATGGCTGGTAAGAGGGTATAAATCAAACCAATGGCGTGATATTGGTAGGCCCCGGTCCGACTCATATTAATGGTCCAAGACCGCCAAAACATCGACCGCAACATCTTTTTATCTTCAATTTCTTCAGGGCTTTGCGCCTTTTTTTGACCTAATAATTTCATGAGAAAAAGTCATCCTCCTCTGCTTGATCGGTGTTTGCAACATTATTGCTTGGTGACGTTGCTTGTCGTAAACTTCTTAATTCGTTCAGTTCTAAGTCACGTTGAGCGCTGACTAGACAGATCACAAATCCAAGAGCCGCAACAGCAACAGCTGGTAATTTCAAGTAGGCGGTTAGAATAAAACCGAGTAGGTAGAAGACAGCTAATTTATTATTCCATAAGAGTTTCATTAAGAGGGCAAAACCTACAGCAGGCAGGAGCCCACCAGCAGCCTTCAAACCATTCATTAAGGCTTCAGGGATATTATTCACTAATTGTTCAATCGGACCACTTCCGGCGAGGACACCGATGAAGGTGATAGAAGCTAAGATAAAGAAGTAGACCACGAAACTAAAGTAATGCAAGAAAACAATTCCCTTTTGGTTATTTTCCCGAGCAAATTTATCAAGAGCTGGGGCAAAGATGTTCATAAAGACGTTCTTCAAAAACATAACCACAAAGGCAGCTAACATACCGATTGGGATCGCTAAGGTAATGGCAGCTTGTTGTTCAACATTAGAAATAATAGCAAAGGTTACGGCCAGAGCAGTCGCGGTAACCGGTTCAGCGGAAATCACCCCACCGATATTGACATTACCCATAAAGACGGCTTCTAAGGCAGCCCCGATTAAAATACCTGTTGTCATGTCTCCCATACATAAGCCCGTCACCAAACCAACCACTAAGGGCCGTTCGATCATGGATTGACCCGTCAAGTAAGTGACTGATGAACAGAAGAAGACAATGAAAAAGGCAATGATTGCATAAGTAAGCATAATTCAATTCCTTTCTAATTTACTATAGACTTGCTAAGGCTTCAGCGAGATCTTTCTTGGTATTACTTGGTAAGACTTGGTGGAAACTATCGACTTTCAGTTGAGAAAGATCTTTAGCTGCTTGTAATTCGGTTGGGTTCAATTGCACACTGGAAAATGGAGCAACCTTTTCAGCAGGATCAGTTTGGTCAAAACGGCCGACATTGGCCACATTAACAGCTTCAATATCCTCAACTGCCTCAGCAATTTGATAAGCATCAGAAACCTTATTGACAATCACGAATAATTTCCGATCAGCGGCTCTAGGGTCTTGGCAAACCTTAATGGCGTCAGCAACTGAACGAATCAACAATTTAGAGCCTTCTGGCACAGCCATTTTCAAGGTCATTTGGGTAATTTCATCATTGGCTGCAGCATCATTAGCCACAATAATTAAAGGAGTATTCAATTCCTTGGTCCACACCACAGCCACTTGGCCATGGATTAAGCGGTCATCAACACGAATTTGGGTAATCATTGTAAAAATCTCCATTCTCTTGGCTTAAGCAAAGAAGTCATCATCGGACTCCTCGGCTTCTAACTGAACTAATTTAACAGCACTTTCTTCGATTGCGGTGTGTAAGCTGGCTTCACTCACGGCTTCAGGTGAAAGTAAGACACTCAGGATAACACCTAGGTTAGCATTACTGATCACATAGACCTGCTTGGCCTTATCACTATGTAAACACTTAGAAACGATCCGTTGGTTAACCGACCCTCCAAAGATATCTGTAAAGATAATGCCTTGGTCTTCGGCCTCAATATCGGCTAAGAATTGGTCAATTTGACTGCTATAATCTTCATCCGTGACATAGGCATCAATCACTTGGACTTGGTCTTCTAGACCCGTGAGGATCTTGATTGACGATTTAAAACCCGATGCCAAGTGTCCGTGAGAAGCAATTAATATTTTCTTGGTCATCAACTGACCTCCTTTCTCAATCTCTTACTTTATATATAGCAATTTATATGCCAAAACTTTCCTGTTATAATAATAAACAAAGATTGTTATAGTGTTTATAATCACTTATTAGTGTTTAAGGAGTTCTTTTATGGCTATCAATTATCGTACCCAGCAAAAGATCAAAGAAAAATTAACTCCCTATGTCAGAAACCAACTGGTCCACTCCACCCGACTCTTGCAAAAGAACCAGGTCGACTTAATCAGCGAATTGAACAACTACTATGAAAGCAACCCCTTTATCGAGATTAGTGAAAATCAACAGGTCCAATCCACCTTTACTCATGAGGCGAATGACTATTCTTTAGCAGATACTTTGGCTGATTCCCATGCTGTATCCTTGGATGAGTACCTGATTCAGCAAATCAATGAAAAACCTATAGCTGCCCATGAAAAAAGACAAGTTGCTTATTTAATTGGCCAACTGGATCAAGACGGTTACTACCGCAAGGAGGACCAGGCCACCCGCCAACTCTTTGCTTGGAGTCAAGCTGAATTAGAGACTTATTTAAGTATCCTGCAAAGCCTGGAACCCAAAGGCATCGGCGCCCGTAATTTACAAGAGTGTCTAGCTTTACAGGCCAAGGCCCTTCCTGATGGACAATTAGTGGAAGCTTTAATCAATGATCACTTAGAAGACCTGGCCCAGGGAAACTTTGACAAAATCGCTCAGCAAGAAAGCATCCCTCTAGACCAGGTAAGGGCGGGCTTGATACAGATTCAAAGTCTGGAACCCCGGCCGGCTCGTAATTTTTCTCATGATATCCCTGCTTACACCTTGCCCGATATTATTGTGAAGACAAAAAATGGGGAAGTAAGCTTTCAAGTTTCTAAGGACTACCTCCCCCAAATAAGCTTTAAGCAAGATTACTACCAAGCCATGACAGCAAAAAGCCCTGATGAGGAAACCCTGGCCTATCTCAGAGACAAAAAGCGAGAATTCGACTGGCTGGTCTTCTCACTCAAGAAAAGAGACCAACTGCTCTTGAAAATTAGCCAATACCTAGTCCACTACCAAGCCGCCTATCTAAATCAGCAAGAAAACCAACTCCGCCCCCTGTCACAAAAAGAACTAGCCCAGGCACTGAATTATGACGATTCAACCATTTCCCGGGCCATTATGGATAAATACTTGCAATATAATCAGCGGATCTTGAGTTTCCACGACCTCCTAGCTAAAAAAGTTTCCGCCAATGGCGAATCTCTGACTCGCAAGCAAGCAGAAACATTCATTCGCCAAATCATTGATCAGGAATACCCCCACCATCCCCTCAGCGACCAAGCCATTAGTGATCACTTAGCCCTCCACAACTATTACCTCGCCCGCCGGACTGTGGCCAAGTACCGCCAAGCCATGGGGATTCCCGGGGCACGAAGGAGAAAGCGACAAAAACTTGCCCAGAAAAATAAAGATCAGGCATAACAGGCTTATTAAGGTAATTTATCGACAAACAAAAAGTGCCTCCATCACTCATCAGTGAAAGAGACACTTTTTTTCGTCTTATTATATTATTCGCCTAAGTTTTAGCCCAGCGCTTAATTATCAAAAACTTCTTAGATAAAGGCTTGTTGGCCAGTGTAGTAACGACCGATAATGAGGGAGTTAACCTCGTGGGTCCCTTCATAGGTGTACATCCCTTCAATATCCGCCATAAAGCGTGGCACATCGTATTCCAAGAGAATGCCGTTACCCCCACAGACTTCCCGAGCTAAAGCAGCATTTTCACGGGCCCGGTAGCCGTTATGCATCTTGGCCATAGAAGAATTTTCTTCTTTGTAGATACCACGTTCTTGTTGTTGAGCTAATCTGACCGCAATCGCTAGGGTAGCTTGAGCGTTCATTGCCATGCGGGACAATTTTTCTTGGATCAATTGGAAGCTGGCTACGGTCTTACCGAAGGCTTCCCGTTCCCGGGTGTACTTCAAAGCTGCTTCAAAGGCACCGGCTGTCGCACCTGCCAGTAACCAGGCCACGTCAGACCGGGTGTTGCGGAGGATGTTCGCTGCGTCCTTCCAAGAGTTCACATTTTGCGCCCGTTGGGACTCAGGCACTTTAACATCGGTATAAATAATTTCCGCATTAGGCATCATTCGGAAGAAGGCTTTGGGTTCGGTATTGAAGGTTTCTACCCCCTCACTTTCCCGTTCCACAAAGAACATCTTCACTTGGCCATCATCCACATCACGGGCAAAGAAAGCGTGCCACTTAGCTAGGGTCCCGCCGCCGATCCATTTCTTATGACCATTCAGAATCCAGGTGTCGCCTTCCCGTTTAGCGGTCGCTGCCATCCCACCAGCAATATCAGAGCCGTGTTCCGGTTCGGTCATGGCTAAGACACCCTTGCCTTCCCAGCTTAAAACGCCAGGCATGAGTTTTTCTTGTTGTTCCTTGCTGCCCCCAATTTTGACACATTCGTGGAAGAGGCCTCCATTAGAGGTATAGAAGGTCCCAATCACCGGGTCGGTTTTAGCTAGGGTATAGGCCCGGAAGCCCCGGAAAAGTTGGCTAATGGTCCCATCTTCGCGCCCTTCTAATAATTTAGGGTTTTGAATAAGGTCAATATCGATAATCTTTTGCATTTCTTCCAGTGGGAAAGTTGCCTTGTCCCAGTGTTCATCGAGGACGGGGTAGATATCTTCTTTTAGAACCTTTTCAACCTCTTGTAGGACTTCTTTTTCCCCATCGGTTAAGTCTTCGGCATAGTTATAAAGGTCGGAATAAAACATTTTTTCAACTGCATCAATGTCTGCTCTAGATTCTTTAACCATAATCGTTCTCCTTGTCCTTTAATTCGCTCACATGACCTCCAAGCGGCTGGGGATATTAATTTCTCCCCAAGACTAGCGCTTTTTGGGCCTTTTGGTCATCTCACTATTTCCCCTGTAATTTTTCTTGGTTTTTGGCTTGTTCAGAAGGAAGTTGGTTACCATCTTCATCGTAGTCGTAGAAGCCCTTGCCTGCCTTCTTACCGAAACGGCCAGCCCGCATCATATTCTTCATGGTTACTGGTGGGGTCCAACGAGGGTCACCATACTCTTGTTCGAAGTATTCCATGACATAGTAACCAATATCGACACCGGCATAGTCTTGGAGTTCAAATGACCCCATGGGGTGGTTCAAGCCGTAACGCATGGCCTTGTCAATGTCTTCTGGGGTGGCAATGCCTTCTTCGAGCACCTTAATGGCCTCAATCATTTGTGGAATCATGATCCGGTTAACGATGAAACCGGGGGAGTCTTTATGAACGGTCACGGTTTCTTTACCGATACTTTCAGCAACTTCTCTAACCACGGCCACCGTCTCATCACTGGTTTCATAGCCATAGATAATTTCAACTAACTTCATCACTTGTGGTGGGTTGAAGAAGTGCATCCCCGCGAAACGACTAGGATCTTCTAAGGCACTAGCAATTTCGGTAATGGATAAAGAAGAGGTATTGGTCGCCAGGACAATATCATCACGGACAATGCCTTCCACTTCTTTAAAGACTTCTTGTTTGAGCTCCATTTTTTCTAGAACGGCTTCAACCACAAAGTCCACATCTTTGAAGTCCTTGAGGTCAGTGGTTCCGGTGATCCGGCCGAGGACTTCTTCCTTGCCGGCTTCATCTAATTTCCCCCGTTTGACACTGCCGTCGAGAAATTTACTAATCCGGTCTATCCCCCCTTGGACGAACTTGTCTTCAATATCTCTTAAGATCACCTGGTAACCGTTAGAGGCAAACACGTTGGCAATCCCTGCCCCCATGGAACCTGCCCCAATCACGCCAATTGTTTTGATCTCTGACATAGAACAAACACTTCCTTTCTTTGGATTTATTATCTTCACAAGTATTGTAGCAAAAATGTAAGCGCTTTATTATTTTTATGCTTGTGCACTTATTAGTTATCTAGCACTAAAATCACTATCACTAAGCCAATATGTTCAGATAAAGCCCTTTCACAAGTCTTCCCCTAGCCTTGATAAAATATAAACATAAAGAAAAAAGCCAAAAAATAAATATCTTATTTCTTGGCTGTTTTCTCCTCTGGAAGGGAAATTTATACAATTTTTGTACTGATCATAGTTCGACCTGATTCCTAGGACTTATTTTTTCTTAAATCAGATACAAGACTACGATTCATTGAAAGAACAACTTCTCTAAATTTCTGAATGACATCTAATTCAAGTACTGAACTATTCCAAATGAGATAAATATCTCGCGATAAATAAAGATCTTTTAATGGAATTTTTACTACTTGATATGAAGAAAGATCAAGATGAGCCGGAATAAATGCCACGCCAATTCTTGCCGCAACCAAACCTAAAATACTGGTTTCATCTTTAACATAAAAATTTGACCGAGTATTTTCAGCGAAAGTTTGGTGAAGATAAGCTTCACTGAGAATTTCACAAAAGTCAGAATGAGTCTCATAGTTAATCACATGTTCATGCTTTAAGTCTTCAAAACTAACACTTGCTCGTTTAGAAAAATCATGATTAGGATGTACAGCTAGTGCGAAATCTTCTTGAAATAATTTAAAATAATCCACATTCTTTAAATTAATTTCTTCTTTATTATAGAAACCACAAAAGCCTAGTGATAAATCACCATTATCAATTAATTCTAATATAGTTGACGAATGATATTCAGCCAAGTGAACATGAACAGCAGGATACTTTCGATAAAACTGCTTGAGTAGTTGAGGTAAATAAACTGGTATGAGTGAAGAAATACTTCCTATGAATAAACTTCCTTGAGTCAAATTAGCAATACTTTTTATCTCTTCTTCAGCCTTACCCAATTCAGCTAATGCCCTAGTTGCATATCTATAGTAAATTTTACCTAAGCGACTGAGTTCAAGTCGTCTACCTCTACGAACGATCAAAGAAACCCCTATATTTTCCTCGAGTTTAGTAATAGCTTTACTGATAGTGGAACTATCAACATTTAATATTTCTGATGCCCGACTGATACTTAGATATCTAGCAACATAAACAAAATAAATGAGATGGTCTAAATTCATCACTCAATCCCCTTTTTGTCATTTTCACTTCAAGAATATCTTGAAGAATCTCCAAATGAAAGCGCTATGAATCCTATTATACTATATCCAGATTATATAAGTTTTAGATTTGGAGGAAAAAACAATGACTAATCGTATAGTAGAGATTTTAGAGATTGACTATCCCATTATCCAAGGTCCTATGGCCTTAATCTCAGAATCAAGTTTAGCGGCTGCCGTATCGAATGCTGGAGGGTTAGGATCCTTATGTGCATCACTACCCAATGACCATGATTATGAGATTAAAGAGACCAAAAAACTAACCGATAAACCCTTTGCCCTAAATGTCTTCCTACCTGACGAGGACTTTCCTGAAAGTAATTCAGCCTATGACCTAGTCGACCTCGCCTTTTCTTTAGGGGTTAAAAATTATATCTGTGTGGGAAGAAAGCCCGCTCCAAAGTTCATGCAATCTATTAAAGACCGTGGTGGAGTTATTATTTATCGAGAACCTGAACCTACCGTAGAGGGCGCTAAGGCAGCGGAAGCCGCAGGTGCAGATATTATAGTAGCAACAAGTTTTGATGAAGGTGGAGGTATTCCTTACCAAGAATATGGTTCTTTTTCAATCATTCCTCTGATTGTTGATGCCGTCGATGTGCCAGTTATGGCGGCTGGTTCTATCTTTGATAGTCGTACAATCAACGCAGCCTTTGCCTTAGGAGCAGAAGGTGTCTACGTTGGATCACGCTTCCTTATTGCTAGTGAATCTAAGGTCCATCCTAAAGCTAAAGAAGCTATCATTAAGGCGAAATCAACTGACTTAGTCAATATAGACATGATTCCGTCCGTGTATCGTTCGGTACCGACTAAATTAGCCGTAAAAGCTGCTGAATTAACCGCTAATGGTGGAAGTAAGGAAGAAGTTGCTCAATTACTAGACTACAACTGGGAAGCTATTAAACGAGGTATGATTGATGGCGACTTAGACAACGGCATTGTCAGCGTCAGTCTAGCTGTTGACCAGTTACAAACAGTCGAAGATGCTGCAACTATTATTCAAAACATGTTTCAATCAGTTAATTATTAAAGGAGAGAAATAATAATGGAATTAGGCCAATTTTATCGTTTACTACAAGATGACATCACTTCTTTAGTTGTGTCCACCCATGATGGAGACCAACTCGCTTCACGGATAATGAATGTGTGGCTAGCAGATGAGAGTGGGATTTACCTCACCTCAAGCCCTGATTCAGAAGTTAGTCAACAATTAAAAGATAATTCAGAAGTTGCTTTAACTGGCTTTATTATGCAACCAGAAAAAGTAGTCGTTGCCCGTGTTCTTGGCCAAGCTGAGACCTTAACCCGTGAAGAACTACAAGCAGCTTTTAGTAACAGTTCCTTTGTGGATGAAAGTATTTTAGATAATGAAATTAATCAAGGTCGTATTGGTTTCGTGATTCGTTCTGGTAAGGCTGATTACTTAGATATGGTTCAAGGGACGAAAGAAAGCTGGAAATTTTAATATATAAGATAATAATGCCCTAAAGTAGAATGCAGACTTTAGGGCACTTTTTTCTATACAAAAGAATTCTCCATAAAAAAACTCCAGCGCCATCAGACACTGGAGTTCTTCTTACCATATCACTAGTCCTTATAGGATACGACCATATAGCGATGAGGATCGCGGCCTTGGGACTGGGTTTTAATATGACTGTATTTGGATAGGCAGCGATGAATAATCTTCCGTTCACGCGCTGGCAAGGGACTCAAGGTGACATCTTCACGTTCCACGGTCACTTGGTCAGCGGTTCTTTCCGCCAATTTTTCCAAGGTTTGCTCACGACGTTCCCGGTAGTCACCCACATTCACTTCAACAGCGACGCGTTTACGGACATGGGAATGGGTGAGAATCTGAGCCAGGGTTTCTAAAGAATTGATAATCTTACCATGCTTACCAATCACTAAGCCCGGTTTATCCGTATTAATATGGAAGATAATTAAGTCATCCATATCTTCAACATCAATAGTCACATCCACCAGGTAGGCTTCCATGACATCGATGAGGTAGTGGGCCACATCTTCAACGCCCCAGTCGAAAGGATAAGAAGAGTCTTCTACTTCTTCCTCATCTTCTTCATAGTCTGCGTCTTGGGACTGGCTGTCAGTTTCTGCGTAGTCATCGGCTACTGGAGCACTAGCGACTTCGCTGGCTGGCTCACTTTGACTTTCCACTGGCTCTAATTCAGCGCTGTCACTGCTTGATTCACTAGTCGCTTGGCTGGCAGCACTTTGGCTATCATCGAGCGCTTCAACCACAGCCGCTTCTTCGACCACTTCACTCGTGGCCGGCTCTGTATCAGCTGCTGGGTCAGTGACTGTTTCTGCTTCAACAGCGACTTCAGCCACAATCTCATCAACACTGGGTTCATCATCCGCTAGGCTGACTTGAATAATGGCTGGTTGGCTACCAAAACCAAAGAAACCTTTTTTAGGCTCTTGGAGGACTTTGACATCTTCCATCGGGATGTCACTGACTTGGAGCCCTTCTTTAGCTACTGCGATCGCCTCTTCAACGCTGGCGCCTTGATAAGTTTCTAATTTCATATTTGATGCTCCTTATTACTTACGCTTTTTACCTCGTGGATTGCAACGGGCTTTCTCTAAGCGCCGTTCCAAATCCCTTTCCTTGGCCTCTTCTTCGTGGCGGGCCCTTTGTTTTTGATAAGGGTTGTTGATCAATAGGGTTTGGCCAATGGTAAAGACATTGGCAGTTGCCATGTATAAGGCCAAAGCACTCGGTAAGTTCATCATAACAAAGAAAATAAAGACAGGCATAACGTATTGCATGGCTGTCATTGAACCTGACTTAATCCCCGAAGCGATCTGACTGAGGTGGGTCGAATACCAAATCGATACCGCAGCAATAATCGGTAAAATAAAGTAAGGATCTGGCTTCCCTAATTCCATCCATAAGAAATGCCCATTGGTTAAGGCTTCAGTCCGACTGATGGCTTGGTAGAGGGCCGTCAAAATTGGAAGTTGGATGAGTAAGGGGAGACAGCCAGCAAATTGGTTGGTATCATACTTCTCTTGCAGTTTGGCGGTCTCTTCTTGGAGTTTTTGTTGGGTTTCCGCATCACGGGAAGCATACTTTTCTTGCAAGGCCCGAAGTTCAGGCTGCATCTTTTGCATCTTCTCCGTGTTCTTCATTTGTAAGTGATAGAGCGGGGTTAAGAGGAGGCGGGCCAAGATGGTGAAGACAATAATCCCCATCCCGTAACTATTACCAAAGACTCCTGATAACCAAATGATGATTTGCGATAGCATGTAGAGCAAACGGTCCCAAAAGCCCGTGGAATCGGCTGTAATCGGCTCCATACCGCCGGCTCTGGCGCACCCACTCAGAACCAGGACCCCAACTAAGAGCATCCCCAGAACTAGCAGGTGTTTTTTATTTTGTTTAATTTTCACTTTCTGCCCTCTCGTTTCTTTCTACTGGCCTAGACGGGTCAGTGTGGAAGAGGCCCTGTAAGCGCATGACGTGGATCAAACTGGACTTGACCTGGTCTTGGCTCATCGCCTTGGTTGGCTTACGGGCAATGATAATAAAGTCGACATTGCTTTTAATATAGGGTTTTAACTCGGTCAGCGCCTGGCGGATTAACCGTTTCACCCGGTTGCGGGTCACCGCATTGCCGATCTTTTTTCCCACAGAGAGTCCAACCCGAAAATGTTTTTGCTCTTTTTCGATGGAGTAGACTACAAATTGCCGATTTGCCTTGCTGTCTCCTTGATGGAAAACCAAGCTAAAATCTTTTTCTGACTTGACTCGGTAGCTCTTGCGCATTGTATTCCCTCCTCGACACTAAATAAAAAAAGACCACAGCGCTTTGTGGTCTTATGCTGAAAGTCGTTTTCTGCCTTTTTGACGACGACGCGCTAAAACGTGACGACCATTTTTTGTACTCATACGGTTGCGGAAGCCATGTTTCTTTTGACGACGACGTTTATTTGGTTGATAAGTTCTCTTCATGAATGACACCTCCTATGATTTGGGAATGGTTATATCTAATAACAATCTTTCACATTATACCGAACAACTGAAATAAGATCAATAGAAATCTAAAAAAAAATCCACCAACTGACTCATCTTTTTCTAAAAAACACATCCTCCCCAGCAGTCTTATAAAAACTGTTTCTAGTCGACTAATAATTAATAGTTTCTTCTTATTAATTAAGTCCAACCTTTGCGAAATGGCCTAAGGATCAGTATAATAAAAGTGAAAAAGAAAGCGCTTACTTACTATAGATCCATATCTTTTCGTCTCTTTTTATTTTCAAGTGAATAAACCGTAAACAAAGCTAATTATTCCAGTCAGATGTATAGAAAGAAAGGTGACGGTTGATGATCAATACAGATTTAGTCGTACTCGGTGGCGGACCCGCCGGCTATGTTGCTGCTATCCAGGCAGCCAAACTCGGCTTAGAGGTTTATTTAATCGAAGAGGATAAAGTCGGGGGAACCTGTTTAAACCGGGGCTGTATCCCTACCAAGGCCCTCTTACAAGCCGCCCATGTTAAAGACACGATCGACCAGGCCCAGGCCTTTGGGATTGAAAGTAGCGGCCAGTCCCAGGTAAAGATGGAAAAAGTCCAGTCCTATAAAAATGCCGTAGTCAAACAATTAGTAACTGGGGTGGAAGGCTTAGTCAAGAAAAACAAGGTCCACCTCCTAAAGGGGCACGGGGCAGTTTTAGGGCCTTCGATCTTCTCTCCCAATTCGGGCGCCATTGCAGTAAGCCCGAATGATCCCAAGGAAGAAGAAAGTATTATCGTTCCCAAAAACGTCATTATTGCTAGCGGGTCGCGGAACAAAAATCTGCCTAACATTAGCATTGATGAGGAATATATCCTCTCCTCCACCGGCCTCTTAGAAATAGAAAAAATTCCTGAATCCATCGCCATTATTGGTGGCGGAGTCATTGGAGTAGAATTTGCCTCCTTCCTCGCTCGGATGGGAAGCCAAGTCACCATTATCGAATACCTGGACCGGCTCTTAGCCAATGAAGGTAAAAACATTTCCCAAGCCCTGGCCAAAAGCTTTAAAAAACAAGGCATCTCCCTCAAACTCAGCTGCCAAGTCGACCAAGCCCAGGTCAAGGACGGCCAAGTCCTGGTCTCCATGAACCAAGGTCAAGACCAGGAAGTCTTTGACAAGATTTTGGTGGCTGTTGGTCGCGAACCTAACATTGATAACATTGGTCTTCATAATACCTCCATTAAATACGATAAAAAGGGGATTAAGGTCAACCAGCACTTCCAAACCAAGGAAGGCCATATCTATGCCATTGGGGACGCCATTAATACCCTGCAACTGGCCCATGTAGCTATGGCGGAAGCCAAGTGTGCCGTTGACCATATCGTCAACAAGACCAGTGACCCGCTCAACTACACCATGTTACCACGCTGTGTCTATAGCTCTCCGGAAATTGCCAGCGTAGGTTATAACCAAGACAACCTCCCCGAAGACGTTGAAGCCAAGGTGGGCCACTTCCCCCTAGCAGGTAACGGCAAGGCCTTGATCGAGAAAGCCAGTGACGGTTTTATTGAAGTCATCCGTGACCAAGCCACGGACGACTTACTGGGCATCACGATTTTTGGCCCCCATGCCTCCGAAATGATCAGTGAAGGCAGCTTGGGACTCTATCTCAATGCCGCCAATGAGGAAGTCGCCACCACCGTCCATCCTCACCCGAGCTTCTCAGAAGCCCTCCAAGAAGCCGCTTTAGACGCTATGGAAATGGCCATTCACAAGTAAATTACAGTCACAAAGGATGTAGTAGTTCTAAAAATTAATTTGTCACAATTAGTAAGTAGAAAGTGAGTTGACTATCATGGAAAAATTAGCAAGTACTGGTCTAAGTAAAGAAGCCATTATCGAGGCTTATAAACATGTGGTCCGTAGCCGTTTACTCGATGAGCGGATTTGGCAATTGACTCGGATTGGTAAGACCTCCTTTAATATTTCTGGTCAAGGACATGAAGTCGGCCTAGTGGCTATGGCTTTAGCCTTTGACCATGACAAGGACTTCTTCCTGCCTTACTACCGGGACATGACCGCCTGCATGGTGTGGGGCATGTCCTGTACCGATGTTCTCCTCGCCACCTTTGGTAAGGATGCTGACCCCAACTCCCACGGCCGGCAGATGCCTAACCACTTCGGTTCCAAAGAACACAATATTGTCAGCCACTCCTCCCCAGTGTCCACCCAATACCCTGTGGCTGCGGGTGTCGCCCTAGCCAACAAACTGGATGGGTCTGACAGCATTTCCCTAACCACAACTGGTGAAGGCTCCTTTAACCAAGGGGAATGTGCTGAAGCCATGAACATCAGCGGGGTTATGCAACTCCCTGTTATCTTCGTGGTGGAAAATAACGGCTATGCCATCTCCGTTCCTGCCAAACACCAATACCATGCCGAATCCTTAGCCCTAAGAGGCCCTGGCTATGGTTTTGAAGGCGAACGCGTGGACGGCTTTGACTTTGCCCAAAGCTATAAAGCCTTCAAAAAAGCCGTGGAAAAGGTCCGCCAAGGCGGTGGCCCACATTTAATTGAACTCATGGTCACCCGTTTAACCAGTCACTCCTCCGATGACGACCAAACGGTTTACCGGTCTCCTGAAGAACTGGAAGAAGTGAAAGCCAACGACCCGATTAAGAAATTTAAAGCACAACTTATCGAGGAAGGCTACCTGACTGAAGCAGAAAACGAAAAAATCTACCAAGAACTTCAAGCGGAAGTCGACCAAGCCACTGATGAAGCGGAAGCCAGCCCTGATCCAACGCCAGAATCACTCTATGAACAAGTCTATGCCGACTAATTTCTCCATATAATAGGAAAGGAATGACTCAAGATGACAGAAATAACTTACTTAGAGGCCTTGAACCAAGGTATTGATGAAGAAATGGCCCGCGACGATAAGGTCCTCATCTTTGGTGAAGACGTCGGCGGGGAAAAAGGTGGGGTTTTTGGTGTCTCCAAAGGCCTAGCCGCTAAATACGGGGATGACCGGGTCTTCTCCAGTCCCCTCACCGAAATTGCTATTGCTGGTTTAACTGTGGGCTTAGGCGTTAAAGGCTACCGGGCTATTGGTGAATTCCAATTTGCCGACTATATCCTCCCAGCTGTTAACCAAATTAACTCCGAAGCCGCTAGAATGCGTTACCGGACCAAGGGCGACTGGACCAACCCGATCGTCTTTAGAGCACCTTATGGGGCTGGGGTTCGCGGTGGTTTCTACCATTCTCAAACCACCGATAAGGTCTTTGCTGGTCAACCAGGCCTTCGCATTGTCACGCCATCCACTGTCTATGACGCTAAGGGCATGATCAAGGCCGCTATCCGCTCTGATGACCCCGTCCTCTTCTATGAACACAAACGCCTCTACCGGCTCTTAAAAGATGAAATTCCTAGTGAAGACTATACCGTTCCTTTAGACAAGGCCAATGTCCTCCGTCAAGGGGACGATATTACTGTGATTGCCTACGGGATTGTCCTCCAATACGCCCTTAAAGCCGCTGAACGCTTAAGTGAAGAAGAAGGCATTGAATGTGAAGTCGTTGATGTGAGAAGTCTCTACCCACTAGATAAAGACACCCTGGTGGAAGCGGCTAAGAAAACCGGTAAGGTCCTCTTGGTTACTGAAGACAACAAGGAAGGCGCCATTATGAGTGAAATCGCCGCCATTATCGCTGAAGAAGCCCTCTTCGACTTGGATGCGCCCATCCGCCGTCTAGCTGGTCCGGATGTGCCTACTGTGGGCTATGCCCTCAACTTAGAACGTGAATTCTTAGTCGATGAGGACAAGGTCTACGAAGCCATGAAAGAGCTCGCTGAATTCTAACCATAGCTAAGACTTGTCATCAAGCAGAAGGGAGCTTAAACTAATGACTAAAAAAATCATCAAGATGCCGGCCCTAGGCGAAAGTGTTCACGAAGCGACCATTAACGCTTGGCTAGTCAAAGCCGGCGATACCGTCAAAAAATACGACCCGCTTGCAGAAGTGATCTCTGACAAGGTCACTACCGAGGTCCCCTCCGAATATAGTGGGGTGATCGACGAATTGTTGGTTGATGAAGATGAAGAAATCCCTATTGGCCAAGCCATCCTGTCAATTATAGTCGCAGGGGATGGCCCAGACGACCAGGCTGAAGCCAGTTCAACAGCAGCGAATGACCAAGAGCGGACGGATGAGGCAAAAGAGGAAGCCGAGCCAACTCAAAATCTCAACTATTCCCCTGCTGTCGTTCGTTTGGCCCAGGAGAAAGGAATCGATCTCAAGCAAGTCACCGGGACTGGCAAAAATGGTCGGATTACCAAAAAAGACGTCCTCAAGGCCGCTGATCAAAGCGAAAGTAGCAGTCAAAGCACAAAAGTAAATGAAGCGAAATTGTCAAATGATTCAGAAAAATCAAAATTTAATAGCCGATACTCACCAGCTGTGCTAAAATTAGCACAGACGCATAATATTGATTTGTCTCAGTTGGTGGGAACTGGTGCTAAAGGGCGCATCACGCGAAAAGATGTCCTAGCGGCACTTGAGTCGGCCTCAAGCCCAGACCAAACTGCCAGCCAGTCTGAAAGCAGCAGCCAAATTGATCAGTCAGCCAAGACTCCTGTGAGTCAACCAAGTCAATCTCAAGACCAAGTCACACCAGCCGATGGTATCCGTAAGGCCATTGCTAAACAAATGACCAAGTCCTACCAAGAGATTCCCCATGCTTGGATGATGGTAGAAGCTGACGTGACCAATATCGTTAATTTACGCAATCATTTGAAAGATTCCTACCAGGATAACGAAGGGATCCACCTCTCTTACTTCCCATTCTTTGTGAAAGCAGTGACCCAAGCCTTAAAACAACACCCACTGCTTAACGCCAGTTGGCAAGAAGATGGGATTCACTACCATAAAGACATTAACTTATCGATAGCAGTAGCTACCGAAGACCATCTTTATGTACCAGTGATTAAGCAGGCGGACCGTCTATCCATCAATGGAATCGCCCATGAAATTGACCGCCTCGCCCAAGCCGTTAAAAGCGGTGAGGCAACCAGCCAAGACATGCAAGGCGGGACCTTTACCGTAAATAATACGGGGGTCTTCGGTTCGGTCCAATCCATGGGAATCATTAATCCACCACAAGCTGCGATTCTTCAAATCGAATCGATTAAGAAGCGCCTTCTTGTCAGTGATGACGGTAATTTCAAAATGGCCGACATGGTTAACCTCTGTCTCTCCATTGACCATCGTCTCCTCGACGGTTTAGAGGCCGGTCGCTTCTTACAAGATGTGGTCCACAATTTAGCTCAATTCAGCCAAGAAACAGAGATATATTAATGCGCTTCTTAGACTCTAGCGACAGTCTTTAACTGAGAGTCAACCAATTATTTCTAGAGAAGAAGGAGTGACAATATGAGTGAAGAAACACAAATGACCCCTAAGGTCTTTCTTAATAAAGTATTGAATGGGACAGCGACAGGAGTGGTTATTGGTTTAATTCCTAATGCCGTTTTATCTGGGATTTTAAAATATTTTACCCACATTCCCCTAGCCGTTACCATTTCTCAAATTGCCGTGATTTTCCAATTAGCTACACCGCTTTTGATTGGGGCCTTAATCGCCATGCAATTTGGCTTCAAGCCCATGCAAGTCATGGTGACCGCCGGAGCCAGTTTCGTGGGCTCGGGAGTTGTCCAATATAACCCTGAAGCCAAGGCCTATATCGGTGCGGGAACCGGGGACTTGATCAATACCATGATCACTGCCGCCATAGCGGTTCTGGTCTTACTCTGGGTCAAAGATAAATTTGGCTCCACCGCTGTGATCGCCATGCCGATCTTAGTAGGTTGTGGGGTGGCCCTGATCGGGGTCCTCTTACTCCCTATTATCGCTAAATTCACTGGCGCCATCGGTAGTGTCATTAACAGCTTTACCAATTTACAACCGATCCTAATGACCATCTTGATCTCCTGTTCATTCGCGATGTTGATTATCTCACCCATTTCAACCGTAGCGATCGGTCTAGCTATCCAACTCGATGGGATTGCTGCTGGGGCAGCTTCCATGGGGGTTGCAGCAACCACAGTCGTTTTAGTGGTTCATTCTTGGAAAGTTAATGAATCCGGGGTTACCCTAGCCATTGCTTTAGGGGCTATGAAGATGATGATGGCCAACTTATTCAAGTACCCAATCATCTTGGTACCTACCCTATTTACTGCAGTGATTACTGCTATTCCAGTAGCCCTCTTTAATATTTCCGGTACCCCACAATCCGCAGGTTTCGGTTTAGTGGGTATTGTCGGACCTCTAGCATCCTTTGATGCCGGCCTAAGTATTCCTTTAGTCATTCTCTCTTGGTTAATCATCCCCGTAGCCGTTGCCTTACTCAGCAAAGTTCTCTTTGAAAAAGTATTGAAATTATATGACGGTAACGTGGTCTTTGCTTACCAAGGTCAAGACTAAACATTCTAAAAAAAGTCGAGCGCAAGCTCGGCTTTTTTTATGCTTATTTTTAAGTAGTAACCCTCCAATTTCGTCCTTTGTTGTGACTGTCGCACTCTCTTAAATCCCCAAAAGTGGATAAGTTTTCCCAGGGGGAGTGGACAGAGCTTACTGTCTATAACTTATCCCAAGGGCTTTTAACAGACTTCTACACAATCCACAGCAAGGGGAGAAGTTATCCACAGCTGTGGATTATTTTGTTAAATCTGTGTGTAGTCAGGCTTTTGCCCCAGGGTATTATCCACAATCGAACAAGTTTTCCCCTGTTACCCGCTAACTATACACAGATTGTGGATAAGTCTATGAACAACTTGGGAAAACTTTTATCCCCAAGTCGAATAAATGTGGATAACTTTTACGCTTCATGGTAAACTAAAAGAGACTATTTCTATAGAAAGGAGTCGTTTCG